>JAYZBF010000092.1:0-5310 GCA_036338835.1 Planctomycetota bacterium | reverse complement strand
GCTGCTGTTCCTTTATTTTTTCCTCACGGCCTATCGTGACTTTCGCGACAACTACATGCGTGAGGTCTTTACGGCCATGGGATACGGTGATGAGCCCGCACTATTTGCGAAGGCTGATTTGCCAGTCGCTTTTGGAATTATGATAGTGATGGGCCTACTTAACCTTGCCAAAGACCATCGCCGTGGGTTGATGCGGGTCTTTGGCGTGATGATCGCCGGCATGGTGCTGATGGCAGGAGCGACGTTGCTCAAAGATCTGAATATAATCAGTGGCCTATGGTGGATGATCCTTATCGGGTTTGGCGCGTATCTGGCTTATGTGCCGTTTGGCGCGGTCCTGTTTGAACGGATTATGGCGTCGACGAAGGCGGCGGGGACAGCCGTGTTTGCCATCTACCTTTGCGATGCCATCGGGTATACCGGATCAGTCGGTATCCAGCTTTACAAGGACCTCGGGCAGGCCGAGTTGAACTACTTTGAGTTCCTCAGGTTGTTTACATACCTCACGGCGGCCCTAGGCACTTTTCTTTTTATACTGAGCGCCATCTATTTCCATGGAAAATCGAGTCCTCACTCGCCGGCGGAAAAATTAGAGCTAAGGATGAGAAGGTAGGATTATATTGATATGGACGGATGGCTACAAAACTTAATTGAAAGCCGTCGTCCAGGCCATGGTCTGGAAGGCACGTTTTATACGGATGATACGATCTACCAACTTGATATCGATCGAGTGTGGCGGCGTGGTTGGTTGTTTGCTGGTCACACCTGCGAAGTTGCAAATCCCGGAGATTATTTTACTTTGGTTGTGGGTAGCGAGTCGATTTTAGTGCTTCGCGATGATCGCGATCAGATAAATGCTTTCCACAACGTTTGTTCTCACCGAGGCACGGTGCTTTGTGACGCTAGTAAAGGTACGGTGGGAAAAATCGTTTGCCCCTATCACCAGTGGACATATGACCGAGCAGGGGCACTTATTGCCTGTCGAGGTATGCAGGAAGTAGACCATGCCGAATTATCGCTTGGAAAGATTTACTGCAAAGTCGTTGAGGGCATGATCTACGTTAACCTTTCACAAAATCCAATGGCATTTGAGGACGCGGGCGACTTGATCGGCAGTATTGCCAAACCCCAAGCGCTTGATCAAGCCAAGGTCGCAAAAATCGTAAACTACCAAGTTGAGGCCAACTGGAAAATAGTTTGGGAGAATAACCGCGAATGTTATCATTGCAACGTTAATCATCCTCAGTATATTAAAGCGAATTTCGATCATTACAATTCCGACGACACTTCCCCGGCCGTAAAAAAACGGATTGACTCGATATCGGCTCGTAATCAAGAGAAATGGAACGCCGCGGGACTTGCGGCCACTCATCACGAAACCGGAATGACGGTCTTCCCGGACATAGAGAGGAATCAGTGGTATTCCGCCAATCGCACGGTTTTGGTTGACGGCTACGTTAGTGAGACAATGGACGGTAAACAAGTAGCACCGTTGATGGGTGAATATGCCGATGCGGATGTGGGAACCATACGCATACGAACGATGCCCAATTTTTGGAATCATTCAAGTTGCGACCATTCCGTTAGTACTCGGTTGTTGCCACTAGGGCCAAGGCAAACGCAAGTTACTGTCTATTGGTTGGTGGCGGCTACTGCCGTTGAGGGGGAGGATTATTTGCTGGAAGAATTGATGCCATTTTGGCAGATGACGTCAGAACAGGATTGGGAATTATGCGAACGAGTCCAACGTGGCGTTGCCTCAAGCGGATATAAACCGGGACCATTTTCGACCGCGAAAGAATACAACGTTGATAGTTTTGTCCGTTGGTATTTGGGGCAATTGCAGATTGAAGGAGCTGAGGGTGTCAACACAGGGCTATGAAGTAGTAATTATTGGTGGCGGTGCGGTAGGATGTGGCGTTGCCTATAGTCTCGCGCAGGCGGGCATCACGGATGTTTTACTAATCGAAAAACAGCCAACCGTCGCGTCCGTCACAACGAGTCAGGCGGCCGGCCTGGTGGGTCAAGTCCGCAATACGGTCGAACGGACGCAATTGGCGATGTGGTCGGTGGAGACGTTTCGAAAACTACAGCGCGAAAGTGATCATAAACCGAGTTGGAGCGAAGTCGGTTCGTTGAGAATCGCATTGTCCGATCAGCGTGCAGCCGAGTTCGATCATATGAAGTCAGTGGCAGACGAATCCGGCTTACAAGTGGAATATATCGACAAACAAACCGCGGAGGGGTTGTGGCCGTTAATGAGGTTTGACCGGGCAACCGCAATATTGTGGTGCCCCACGGACGGATATTTGCAACCATCAGATTTGACGATGGCCTACGTTGGACAGGCGAGAAAAATGGGCGTCGAATTTAGAACAAGCATCGGTGTCGTTGAAGTACTGGTTGATCAAGGACGAGTTGTTGGGGTCCGCACGGATGCGAGTGACAACAACCGTATTGATTGCAAGACGGTGATTAATGCTGCTGGTTCGAATGCGTTTCAGATTGCCAAGAGTGTTGGTTTAGAGTTACCGATTGTACCTGTTCGACATGAGTTTTTTGTGACAGTGGCAGCCGACGGGTTGATTCCATCTTTACCAGTGGTAAGGATTCCCGATGCGACATTATATATGCGCGCCGAAACGAATGCGTTGTTATGTGGAGGTTGGGAACCGTCGAGCTTGTCGGTGGATCCCCGCACTATTGCTGTGGCGGGAGAGGCACCGGTGATCACGGACGATTGGTTGGCGCTGGGTGGATTTGCCGAACAACTTGCTCCGCACTTGCCGCAAGTTGAAGAATTGGGGATACGCAGCGTTTTTAAGGGGTGGCCCACGTTTACGCCCGACGGACGTTTTATTATTGGTGAGAGTGAGGTGGTGCGGGGATTCGTAATGGCGGGTGGATGTAACGCGCATGGGGTATCAGGTTCCGCGG
Source organism: Planctomycetota bacterium (assembly GCA_036338835.1). GTDB lineage: Bacteria > Planctomycetota > Planctomycetia > Pirellulales > Pirellulaceae > UBA721. Next base: position 2,373 of record JAYZBF010000092.1, on the reverse strand, counting down.
GAATTGGACGACATGTCGTGGAGTCGATAGTGTCGCATGATCCATCCGACTATGTAAAAAGTCTGTCGCCCGACCGCTTCTTAGGATGCGAATTGGATTGGGAAACGGCGCGAGCCAAGGCGATGCACTATTATGAAACGTACTATCATCTAGGGCACTGAGTGGGGTGTATCGATAGAGTTCCTATAGCCTTTTGGGTGCAATGGCGGAAACGGAACCTTCCAATGGATTGTTTGCGGTTGACTAAGGATGTCGCACGGCAGGAATTTGCGCGCCTTTTTCCAAGATAAAGATATCTGAATCAAAAGGGTCGTTGGACACTCGCCACGGCAAGCCGTTGCGGAGGTAGATGTTTTGCTCTAGTTGATTGAGCGGTCGGGCGCCGACCCGCCCGAAAACAGCGATTTGGTTACCCGATTCATCAACCGCGCGATCACGGTCAATTCCCTTCGATATCGATAACGCATGGCCATGGTGTGGTAACACATAACTAGCAATCAACTCCGGCAACGGGCGCGGACTAAAACCGTTGTTGTCTGTGCGGGTGGCATTGGTAAGTTGCACGACATGGAAGCCATTGTGGCCGTCGGCGAGATATGCAAAAGCACTCACATTGGTAATCCCTAGTTGTACGTCATGTAAATCGCTGATTTTGCCACCGGCATTGTACACTTGGTCAATCCTTGGTTTAGTAGGATTTTTGACATCCAAAATAACTAAACCTTGATGTCCCGCCGAGACATACGCGTAGGTACGCGCCACGTAAATATTGTTGGCATCGTCAAGTGGTACGGCAGTTATCAGCTTGGGCTTGGATATATCAGTCGTGTCAAGAATCTTTACTCCGTCTTGATCACACAAGAAGCCATACTGGAATTGCACTTCCACACTTCGTGGCATGTTAATTCCCTGTCGGATAACGCTGACGACCTTTGGCTTCGTCGGGTCTGGGTCTAGTAAATCGACAACGACCAATCCAGCGTTACAACAGACGTAGGCATATCGTCCGACAATGGTGACATTCGTCGCGCCGTCCAGTAATCCGTCCGGATTAAAGACTTTATCGAGTTCTATGAAATTGTTCAGTGGATTGCCATCGAGTAATGTTGCGGCAGAGATGCATAGCAAACCGAGTTCACGATCGGTAGCGTATATAAAACCGTAAAAAGGAGGTATCGCTGGTTCTTCGTTCAGCGCAGTCTGTCGGCGAATGGGGCTTGGGACAATTGTCGACGGCGATGCGACTGAAGTCGCATAGGGAGTTTTGATGAAAAACTTCTGCCCCCGCGGAGATACGGGAGCGGTGACGATACGTTCCGAGAAACCCTTGTGGTCAATGAATGCAACGTCGTATATCCGCACGCCTCCGGCACCGCAGGCTGCATATACATATTCACCGCGGTGCTGCACGTCTAGCACTTCATGGACTTCCGTGGGGCTATTCTTGCGATTTACTCCTCGGAGTTGGTCAGAGATATCGATGCCTGGATGCTCATGGGCGTGTTGCAATTGTCGGTCCTGGTCGAGGTGTTTTTGATAGTTGTCTGGGTAGGCTAGTTTGTGCAATGTACTACCAATGACAGCTTGTGGTTCGGATAACTCAGTGACTTCGATGGCAAAAAGTCCATGTTCGCCAGCAGCAACCCAGGCGCTGCGCCCAATAAAATTAACGAAATTGGTTCCCTGCATCAGCAATTGCGCCATGATGGCGTTGTTATCTTGGTTTTTACTTAAGTGACAGTCAGTGCACATTTTGGTTTCATAGGTGCCGCCGGCGCTGCCGCCGCGAGGCAAGCCAACACCGCCGCGGACAGTATGCGGTACGTTGGTGCTAAATGCGATTCCGCTGAGACCGTCCGAGGAAACCGTCTGTTGTTGTGTATAGACAATTTCACGGTTTCCATTGTAAGAGGATACGTGGATGGCACATGCAGAACGGGCTGGTCCAATTCGATTTCCCGAAACGTTGGAATCGCGGGCGAGCATGTAGACATCATCGCGGAGTGTTTGGAAGTTATAAGAAGTGTAGTTGCGGGTAAAATCCCCTTCAAAATGCAAGTCCTTCTTTTTGGCATTGGCTTTTTGGGGCAAATGGCATCCAAAACATGAAGGGTTCCACGATGAATGACAAGCGATGCAGCTCATATTGTCGCTCTGATGGGCGCACTGCTGATCAGTGCCGTCGCCGCCCCATATGATCTTACCGTTTCTGTCAAAGCGAGAAGTTTTAGACATGTGCGACAGGTGGTTGTAAAAGCGACTGCTTGGGGTAATCGTGTCTTTGGTTTGCACTAAGGGCCAATCCAGACCCTCGGTAACCATCGAGTTTTGATAAAGTTCACCGTTGCGGACTTCAAAACGTGGTTTGCCAAA
>JAYZBF010000091.1:0-8759 GCA_036338835.1 Planctomycetota bacterium | reverse complement strand
CTACAAACAAATCACGATTTTCGGTTCATCATTCCTTATGTTGAATTCGCGAAAAATTACAAAGGGTTACAACCGCTTGTGCTCGACACAAGTGTGATCATCGATGGCCGCATCATTGACTTAATCACCACCAAAATATTTGACGGCAAGCTTGTCTTACCCCGCTTTGCGTTACAGGAACTGCAAAATATCGCTGACAGTAACGATAAGATGCGTCGGACGCGCGGTCGCCGCGGCTTAGATGTCCTTAAAGAATTGCAAGCGAATCCGGATATTGAAATGATTATTCATGAGTCGGAGTCGGAAGGTATGCACGGGCAACCAGTGGATATGAAACTAGTGCTATTGGCAAAAGAACTCAACGGCAAACTCGTCACGGGTGATTACAACTTAAATAAAGTCGCCACGCTGCAAGATGTTACCGTCATTAATCTCAATGACGTAGTGAATGCATTGAAGCCCGTATTTCTTCCGGGCGAACAATTCAACATTAAAATTGTCAAAGAGGGAGAAAGCGAATCCCAAGGCGTTGGTTATTTAGACGATGGTACGATGATTGTTGTTGAAGGTGGACGACGGCATCTGAATGAGACAGTAGCGGTTTCGGTAACAAGCGTCTTGCAAACAAGTGCCGGTCGATTAATTTTTACGACTTGTGAAGAAATGGATCAAGCATAACTCCTCAGCAGCAAAATCATTGAGATGGCGACGATCGACAATCTTCAATATGCGACCCCGCTGAATACTGGTGACCCTAACAGTATTTGTATTGAAGGTGCGCGAGTTCACAATCTTAAGGACGTGAGTGTCGTCATTCCACGTGGACAACTGGTTGTCATTACTGGTCCGAGCGGTTCTGGGAAAAGCTCGCTGGCCTTTGATACCTTGTATGCCGAAGGGCAGCGGCAATACATCGAGAGTCTGTCCGTCTACGCTAGGCAATTTCTTCATCAGATGTCCCGTCCCGACGTCGATACGATTTCCGGTTTACAACCAACAATCTGTATTGATCAGCGGGTTGGAATCCAGAACCCTCGTAGTACCGTGGCAACCGTAACCGAAATATACGATCACTTACGATTACTCTTAGCGCGGCTTGGTACGCCGATGTGTTTTGGATGTGGAGAGGCAATTCGACAGCAATCCAAAGAGGAAATTCACGAGGCATTAATGAGCATGCCCGAAGGTACGAAGGCGATGATCATGGCGCCGATGGTACGAGGAAAACGGGGGCAACACCGTGAGGTATTGGAAAAAATCCGCAAGCTTGGTTTCGTGCGAGCTCGAATAAATGGCCGCGTATTTGACGTGGAGTCTTTTCCGGAGTTGGAGCCGAGGAAAAAACATCAAATCGATGCGGTTGTTGACCGCGTGATTATTCGACCCAATGTTCATTCTCGAATCGGTGAGTCGGTCCAACTCGCGTTACAACATGGCGAAGGTCTATTGATGTTGTGTAGTCGCCATGTTCCTGTTGGCGCAGATGAATCTGAAGGTGAATGGATAGACACTCTCTTCAGCTCACTCTATGCTTGTCCGAGTTGTGGGATTAGTTATGAAGAAATAGAGCCGCGTACGTTCAGCTTTAATAGTCCCTACGGTGCGTGCACCGACTGTACGGGACTTGGACAATCTCAACAATTTGATCGTGAATTGATTTGCCCCGATTTGTCGCTTAGCATCGCAGCGGGCGCATTAGTTGTGCTTGAGGGTGTCACCGCTAAACGCGAAAAAATGTATCATGAAGAAATTACTGCATTCCTCGATTCTAAAAAACTAGCATGGGATGTGCCGCTCGACAAATGGTCCGCTCTGCAACTCAAGCATTTTTTCTTAGGATTTAAAAAGAAGTTTGTTGGTATTTTGAATTTACTTGAAAAAGAGTATGCGACCACCACTAGCAAAACGCGACTTGAACAATTGGCGTCTTATCGTGATATCGTTGCTTGTACGCAATGTGACGGTTCGCGGTTACGCAAAGAAGCACTGAGTGTTTTGTATCAGGATCTCAATGTTCATCAATTTGTGAAAATGTCTATCAGCGAGGCACGGGAATGGTTTTCGAAATTGGAAATCAGCGAGAGTGACATGTTGATAGCCAAACCAATAATTGACGAGTTAGTTTTGCGATTAGAGTTTTTGTCAAAAGTAGGGTTAGATTATTTAACATTAGATCGCTCCGCTGACACACTCAGTGGTGGTGAAATGCAACGGGTACGGTTGGCCAGCAGCATTGGGTCAGGTCTTGTCGGTGTTTGTTATGTGCTGGACGAACCCTCGATCGGGCTGCATCAACGTGACAATCAACGGTTGATCGATGCATTACGTGATTTGCAGCAATTAGGTAATTCTGTCATTGTTGTTGAACATGATGAAACGATGATGCGTGCAGCAGATTTACTGATCGATATGGGACCTCTAGCCGGTGAACACGGTGGCGAAATCGTCGCCATTGGTACGCCACATGAGGTTGAATTACAAGAATCCTCGTTAACAGGACAATACCTTGCCGGAATACAGAGTATCCCAATTCCATCGAAACGGCGCCGTATCTACAAAACAAGGCAATTAGAATTGAGAGGTGTTGCGACAAATAATTTAAATAATGTGAATGTCGAAATCCCGCTTGGCGTATTTGTTTGCATTACCGGCGTGTCTGGATCCGGAAAAAGTTCACTCATTAATGAAACTCTGGCCCACGTCGTGACAAGGCAGTTGGGGCAAGTGGCGCCAAAACCGGGCCCGCATAAATCGCTGAACGGTGCTGAGCAAATTGACAAAATAGTTCGTATTACTCAGTCGCCAATTGGCCGCACTCCTCGCAGTAATGCTGCAACGTACTCTGGCGTGTTTGATGAAATTCGTAAAGTGTTTGCAAATACTCGTGATGCACGACAACGAGGTTATAAAGCCAATCGATTTAGTTTTAATGTGAAAGTTGGTCGGTGTAGTCATTGTGACGGTCAGGGTGTGCAGAAAATCGAAATGAACTTCTTACCCGACATGCTGGTGATGTGTGATCATTGCCACGGTGCCCGGTTCAACCGGACCACTTTGCAAGTTCGATACAAAGGATTAAACATTGCTGATGTGTTAGCATTGTCTGTGCGTGAAGCGTTGGAATTCTTTGAGAACTTCCAAGTCATTTACAGAACCTTGACTTGCCTGAATGATGTAGGTTTAGGTTATCTAAAACTTGGACAGCCATCGACGACCTTATCCGGGGGTGAAGCGCAACGGGTGAAGCTAGCAACTCATTTGGCGAAAGTCGATACTGGCAAAACGCTGTACCTGCTTGACGAACCGACTACAGGTTTGCATTCTGATGATATTCGGAAATTACTCGATGTGCTGGGGCGTTTGGTTGATCGAGGTAATACAGTCGTGGTGATTGAACATAACCTTGATGTCGCAAAGTCAGCTGATTGGTTAATCGATTTAGGGCCCGAGGGCGGACAACTTGGGGGTGAAATCATTTCTACAGGAACGCCAGAAATGGTGGCCCAGTGTGACGCGAGTTTTACGGGAGTTAGTTTGCGGCCTTTACTAAAAAAGAACAACTAGAACGCGGTTTATAAATTATGCTCAAATCAATATTGCTCGTTTCGCTTGGTGCGGTCGTCGGTGCGGTCGCGCGATATTTATTGTCCGAAGCGACCCTGCGGGCATTTGGTGATGGCTTTCCCTACGGAACTCTATTAGTCAATGTCATCGGCTGCCTTGTAATCGGTATATTAGGTGGGGGTATTCCAGCCATGCAAGAAACGACTAAATTGCTACTGATTACAGGTGTGCTAGGAGCGCTGACCACTTTTTCTACATTCGGGTGGGAGTCGCTGGAATTAATGCAAAACGGTAAAGTAGGCGTTGCCTTAGTTAACATCGGACTCAATGTTGTTGTCAGCTTAGTTGCAGTTTATGGCGGCTATTTAATCGGACAACATTTTGCTCCGGAAGTAATCTCCTAGGCTTATGACCACGAATCGGCTTTTACCCGCTTGTCGAGAATGACTGTCTGCCATAGCTTGAAAGCTACAATGGGCTTTATTGGTGTTACAGTTAGTATAATTCGCGGTAAACAAGTCGTTTCTTATGCAATTATTCTGCAAAAACCTAACGCCGCACGCGGATATTAGCTCATAATTACCTATATATGGTAGGAATATTGGACTTGGGACGTCATTAGTGAAATCATTAGTGACAGGAGAAAGATACGATGGCAACGGCCGATAAAACGACTAATACTGAAATCATGACCGGTGCGAGCATTATTGTTGAAGCTCTCATTAGAAATGGTACGCAGGTCGTGTTTGCCTATCCAGGTGGCTGTAGCATGCCATTGCATCAGGCGCTGTTGGCAAAGAAAGATGTCTTACGCACGATATTGCCTCGTCACGAACAGGGCGGCGGCTTCGCTGCCCAAGGTGTTGCTCGTACAACCGGTCGTGCTGGAGTTTGTATAGCCACCAGTGGTCCAGGTGCTACAAATCTAGTAACTGCAATTGCGGATGCCAAGCTTGATAGTATTCCAATGGTTGCGTTGACTGCACAGGTACCAACGGCTGTCATCGGAACGGACGCTTTTCAGGAGACGCCGATGGTAGAGATCTGCCGTGGGATTACCAAGCATCATTATTTGGTTACGCGAGTCGAAGAGCTAGCTCGAGTCGTGAAAGAGGCATTTCATGTTGCCACTACAGGTCGTCCTGGTCCCGTGCTAATTGATATTCCAAAGGATGTCCAGATCGATCAATGTGCGGTTGATTGGAATGAAGAGATGAATTTGCCGGGGTATCGAGCGACTGTTAATCCGGACTCTCCAGTGGAACAAATCAAACAAGTTGCTGCAGCTATTAAGCATGCGCGTCGCCCTTTAGTTTATGCTGGCGGTGGAATTGTGCATGGTGAAGCGACTGAGGAACTACGCGAGCTTGTCGCCACGACCGGTATTCCTGCAACTTTGACGCTGATGGGACTAGGAATTCTCCCTCCGAGTAATGACCTGTGTATGGATATGTTGGGAATGCACGGTACGGTGTATGCCAACAAGGCGGTAAGCGCATGCGATTTATTGATTGCCTTAGGTGTCCGTTTTGATGATCGAGTGACCGGTAACCTCGAACGTTTTGCGCCTGATGCGAAGATTGTACATATCGATATTGATCCTTCGGAGATCAACAAAAACAAGCCAGCGCATATTCCGATCGTGTGTGATGTCAAAGATGCATTGCAGCAGTTATTACCGCTGATGGAATATAAAGAGGAAATTGATGATTGGCGGGCGCAATGTCAGCAATGGAAACAAGAGAATCCGCTGACATACGATCAGGAATTTGATGGGATTCTACAGCAACACGCGATAACGCAGTTGTCGCGTTTAACATCGGATTTGGAGCCGTTTATTACTGTTGGAGTTGGCCAACATCAAATGTGGTCCGCTCAGTTCTTTCATTTTCAAAAACCGCGCCGTTGGTTATCAAGTTCTGGATTAGGCACAATGGGTTTTGGTTTGCCGGCAGCGATGGGCGTTCAAGCCGCGAATCCAGATAAACTTGTGATCGACATTGATGGAGATGGCAGTTTCCAGATGAATATCCAAGAACTAGCAACGTGTAAGTGTGAAAATCTACCCGTGAAAGTTCTGCTGCTCAATAATCAGCACTTGGGTATGGTTGTGCAATGGGAGGATCGATTTATGGATGGTCGACGCGCACACACGTACTTAGGACCTATCGGCGACGATGAAGCACTCGGGCAAGGCAGTGGTCCATTTGTCGAGGAGCGTTATCCAGATTTCGTCCAAATTGCCAAAGGCTATGGCTGTGGTGCAGCAATGGTCAAAGCGAAGGGTGACTTAGACGCAGCAATTCAAGAAATGATTGCCTACGATGGTCCCTATCTACTCGATGTGCAAGTGCCCTATCAGTCGCACGTATTGCCGATGATTCCTTCTGGCGGAAGCGTCGAAAACCTCATTACAGAATAGGCTCTTATAGGGTTGAATTGTGAGATGTCCTACCTTGGGCATTTTGTTTCTTGTAATCTCCGGATGCCAATCGACAACGTCACAGGTATCATTTGCGTTGACGAGCAGCCATTCTCCTGCCCACTTCAGCATTGTTTTTTGGTATAAACACTATTTATGAATGAACAACAATCCATATCCGCTGAATCAACTCCGCGACTTGCACTGCATTGGCAAATACTCATTGGTATGATCGTCGGAGCTGCTATTGGTTTACTACTAAACCTTAGTCTCAGCACCACCGATGTGACCGTTAGCGAAGCTATTCCGCAACACTTGTCCAAGGTTGAGCTGCATGATAGTACCAACACCATTACGATCACGACAATTACTCACGATAATGTTGAAACCGTCTACGAAATAGGTGGAAAATTCGATGCGAAATATGCGGATCTACAGAGTTTTAAAGCCGACCAACCGAGTCTGCATGCTGTTTTCGAGAGTCACGGGCAAAGCTGGGCACGTCAGATTGGAAATTTGTGCAAACGATTAGGTGGTCTGTTTTTGCGGATGTTGCAAATGGTCGCTGTACCATTAATTGTGACGTCGCTAACCGTTGGCGTGATGGGGCTCGGACAAGCCGAACGTTTGGGTCGCATGTTTCGCCGCACGATGTTGTATTATATTTGCACGAGTTTCTTGGCAATTGTGACTGGCCTGATCATGGTCAACTTAATTCAACCCGGCGTGGGAACGGGCTTAAACTCTCAAAGCCCGGTAGCCTATGCAACGGCGTCTAGTTCACTTTCGGAAGTACTATTAGGCCAATTGGAAACGTTGATCCCCACGAATCCCATCCACTCTTTGGCTGAGGGTGATTTTCTATCCATCATCAGTTTTACAATTGTTTTCGCGATTTTTGCCTTGATGATTGGTGGCAAGACCGCCACAACGATTTCGAACTTTGCGCAAGCAGGGTTTGATGTCATGATGAAAATGACGATGGCCATTATTGCGTTAGCCCCATTGGGCGTAATGCTGTTAATGCTCTATGTGACTGCGACTCACGGTAGTGCCATATTCAGCTCGCTGGCTTGGTATATGTTGGCTGTGTTCTTAGCATTGGTTGTGCATGCCTGTGTCACATTGCCGTTGATCTTAAAATTTGTAGCAGGGCGAAACCCGTGGGAGTTTGCCAAAGCGATGAGTCCAGCGTTGCTGACGGCATTTAGTTCAGCATCGAGTAACGGTACGTTACCGTTAACGATGGCCAATATTGAACAGCGAGCGGGAGTACGTAACCAAACAAGTTCGTTTGTGTTGCCCCTTGGAGCGACGATCAACATGGACGGAACGGCGTTGTACGAAGTTGTGGCTGTACTGTTTATCGCTCAGCTTGTCGGTATAGATCTAACGCTGGCCGATCAATTGGTTGTGGCGCTGACAGCATTGTTGGCCAGCATCGGCGCGGCTGGAATTCCGCATGCTGGGTTAGTCATGATGGTGATTGTGCTGCAAGCGGTTGACTTGCCGGTCGAAAAACAGGGTTTGATCATCGCCGTGGATCGCATCTTAGACATGTGCCGAACGAGTGTGAATGTATGGAGCGATTCGTGCGGCTGTGCTGTGATTGATGCTCTGGATGACGATTGAGTAAATTACTTTTTCGCCCCAGATTTGAACTTAAATATTTGTCCGCCACCCATCTGTGTCGTGAGATAAACTTCGCCTTCTTCGTCCTCACCGAAAGTAATGATCGGTAGGTTTTCACCGGAATCATTGAGGTTGGATATGGTGTGGTTGGCAATTACTTTTCCCGCGGCTTTGTGTTCCAATGCCCAAATGTTGCCACTTACATAGTCCGCGTAGATATACATGCCATTCAAAGCAGGCACCGATTTACCTCGATAAATAACTCCGCCCGTGATCGATTTTCCAATGTCATGGTGGTATTCGAATATGGGTTCGATGAGTTGTGGTTTGGGTCCAGAACCGTCTTCATAGGCATGCTTTCCTTCGCGAAGATTCCAGCCATAGTTGCCACCCTTTGTGACGATATTGATTTCCTCCCACAGTTTCTGGCCAACGTCAGCAGCGTATAGAGTTCCAGTTTTGCGATCGAAACTGAATCTCCAAACATTACGAAAACCGTAAGCGTAGATTTCGGGTCGAGCTTTGGCAACGTCGATGAAGGGGTTATCCTGCGGGATGGCATAGTTCCTGTCACCGCTACGGTTATCAACATCAATTCGTAATATCGTCCCGTTAAGTGTGGCGAGGTTTTGCCCATTCTTAAAAGGATCTCCACCCTTGCCTCCGTCACCGAGGGCAATATATAGATACCCATCAGGACCAAACTCGATAGTCCCGCCATTGTGATTCCAGAACGGTTGGGGCACGCGTAGTAACTCTTGCTCAAACGTTACATCGGCTTTGCCAGCATCATCCTTGCTGACTCGGAATCGACTAATTACTGAAACGTGATCATCTTCTTTGGCTGTATAAAACAAAAAGAACTCGCCCGTTTTGGCGTAATTCGGGTGAAAAGCAAAGCCCAGCAACCCTTCTTCGTTTTCTTTGTCTTTGTACATAACTTTAGCGGAGTGATCAAAAAAGACGGTTGCTTCTTCCACATCACTAGAATTGTCAAATGTGTATATCGTCCCGAGTTGCGAAGCCACGAAGATGCGTCCGGATTGATCACCTGCGTGTGTGACCACGATGGGTCGGGCGATTCGTAATTTTGGGAATGCAGGTTCAATTCCAACATTGAGGCTCTGAGCCGGCAATAATT
>JAYZBF010000090.1:0-5557 GCA_036338835.1 Planctomycetota bacterium | reverse complement strand
CGCAAAACCCCAACACGGGGAAGCCTGCTTCTAAGCCCAACATACCCGCGGTGGCTATCAGTATACCAGGCAATATTACGAGCCCAGTATATACCCTGATTAATAGCGTCGCTGTTCCCGTGTTATCGCAAAATGGAACGGCAATGGCGTTTTCAACTGAGATCCTACAGCAGCGAAATCTAACATCAAGAGGTACTGTTTATTGCGTGGTGCATTCACAGCGACTCGGATTTATACGTATTCCGGTGTCGCCTGCAGGTGGACGCGTCAGTGTCGCGTCAAAATTCACACCAACCTCCGGACCCTTCAAGGCGTTCATCATAGGGGTTGAGGCTAACGGAGAGATAAAATACCTCTCGTCGGCTGTCAATATCCAATGGAATCCCTAATAACGACGGCTATTCGATTCGATATAAATGCGAATCAGTTCGAATATATATAGCTCCGTCGGCGACTGCAAAGGAAGCCAGCGTCGATTGGCCCATCGAATTCTTAGCTACCACCTTATACTCCTCGGACGCCTTAATGATCGTGGTATCGCCTTGTTCGCTCGTGAAGTAGATGTTTCCATTGTTCAAGATAGGCGAGGCGGAGTAATTTCCTCCAATACGTTCCTGCCAAATCGTTTCGCCGCTCGCCGCGTCGAGGCAAGAGCCGATACCGCGATCTGAGATCATAAACAATTTACCGTCGTTAAGGATGAGTGACGGCGTATGCGGAATCTGACGTTGAATGTTCCATCGAACATGAGAATCGGTTACGTCTCCCTGGCCGTGGGGGTCGATGCAGTATAGCCACGGCGTATTGTATCCCGTGCAAACATATAGCAGCCCGTTGTGATATACCGGTTTGGGAATAAGACTGTATCCGTCGTATTTGACTTGCCAAATGAGCTTGCCAGACTGCGGGTCAATTGATTGTACGATATCGCTCGCCGGTGAAATTAATTGCTGTTTACCGTCGACTTCAATAATGACAGGAGTGGTAAATGAGAATTTTCGCGATGCGGTACTTTGTCGATCGAATTCCCAAACAGTGTTCCCTGTCGCGGCATCTAGACAAATTACTAGAGTTTTGATTTTTCCATCCACACTGAAATATAGTTTCCCATCATAAAGAATCGGAGTTCCGCCGTTTCCATGAACGGGAGAGTATTCAGTCGCTAATGATTTCCAAACGATCTTTCCCTCAATAGTGAGGCAGGCGGTACCGAGGTGGCCAAAATGGACAAAGACATGCGTTGGTGTCACGATAGGCGTCGGGCTGGCGTGGCTGTTTTTCGCATGAATTCTTGCGGAATCATTTGGCTGCGTAAAGACATTGGTGGTCCAAAGTATATTACCTGATTTGGCGTCTATCGCGAGGGTGTTAAGTTGATAACTGGTTTGTACGGCATCGGCGTTTTCTGCGACGGCGTTGGTGATGTACAACACGCCTTTGCGTAGAACCGGCGACGACCACCCCTGCCCTTTGATTGGCGTTTTCCATGCAACGTTCTCAGTAGCTGACCATTTTAGTGGAAGCTTGGTTGCTGTACTGACACCATCACCTGAGGGTCCGCGAAAACTAGCCCAATCCGCAGCATCTGTGGACGGGACAAGAAATACAAATGCCGAATAAATTGCGAGTGCTGAACAAATATATAGCTTTAAACGATGCATATTGTCGTACCTAAATGAGTGAAATTTGGAAAAGGAGGTTTCAAGTATCATGCAACCGCAGCAAGCCAAGGAGGCTATCGAATACTCCAGTGCATTTTAGCACATCCGACAAATGTTTGTGTACATCTGTGGTTATTGTAGAATTTTCTAAGGCGAATGGAGCAATGGCTCGACCGAAACGCGGGGTAGATCCAGCAATTTTCGTTTCGCCGATGTCATGAACATGCAAACACCAAGATCCCATGACTGGTCGCTAAATTCGCTGATGTAGATACATTGCCAGCGTTCACTAGCAATGAGGGATTGCAACAGATTAGGGCGCCGCAAAAGGATATCGTTACTCAAAACCAGTAACGGTAACTGGCCATTCTCATCCACTAGAAGCTCTTCCGCCATGGGAATATCCCGCTCAAGCAGTTTAGGGATAGTTTCAAAATTTCTTAGCACCTCTACGGTATTAGCTTCGAGTCGCGCGTCGGCGTAAACCCTCTTGCCATTTTCGGACCTCTCATTAAAACAATGATAAATCACAACGCCAGCAAAGCCTGTTCCCTGATGTCGAGCATAGACGTTAAGCGGTGCTGGTATATCTGAGATAAATTGAGCTGCACTGTGATTGTACCAAGGATGTTCTTCAGCAAAATATATCCTCCGCGGGCGCTGCCCGAGGTTTTGTTCGTGGTGGTTCCGCGCGTCGTTGATCGTCATGGACAACACGCCAAGCAGCAAAATAAATGTCACAATATTCCCTAATGCGAAAAATAAATTACGGTCGTAGGGTGTGGAATTGGGTTCGCCAACGATCGTTTTTGATAGGCGATAAAACTGGGCAATGTTGGCCACGTTGCTGCAAAGTATATACCCATATACCAACGCGAACAGGTTTGAATTACGATTCATTTGCCACGCTAAATATGCAAATCCACCGATCAGCGACCAGTGATAAAGATCCAATTTCCGCCGATAGATAGTGGAGCCAATTTGACTAATTATGACCGCAAAGGCTGTACCGAATAGCATAAGGGTGGTTGAGTTCTTGGTAATCGCGAGCAAACCGTAGCGGTCGATGAACTCCGAAATTCCCGTGGTTTCACCGGCCAACGACTGAAAAAAGACGCGTAGCTCACCCGACATTTTGCCCATCAACTCAAGGGGGAACAAGGCGCCCTGGAGCCCATAGGGGTTAATGAAACTAGCCATTGTTGAGAGAATGAAGACCAGTAATAAACGTCGAAGTAACTGTGCATTGCGGCGTTCAAATAAAAACGTCAATAACTGCTGCAGGAGAAATGCACCAACGAGTAAATGCTGTAGTATAAAAAGGCCTTGCACATTGACCCACACAATCTGAATTGGTATGAGCAACGCCAGCAGAGAGGGTCGACGGGCGGAATTATGGAGCACCCAGAGTGTGTAAGCCAAGAAAAGCATCGACAACATTTCTGGACGCACATGGTATCGCGCCGAGAAGACGGAGAGAAACGGCGCCCAGCACAAGATCGTGACCCAAGCTGGTAATGAATTACGCGACGTGAGCAACAACAGTAGAAAAGTGGTAGTGGCGATCAATGACTTGGCAAAAATTAGTCCAAACGCGCCAAAATAATTGTAGATCAACGCCACAAAGCACTGAAACCCCCAGTGCAAATCAATCCAGGATGACTTAGGATTGGTGTACGTAAATAAATTCTCAGTGGGTACCCGCTGGTTTTCAAGAATCAGCTCACCCGCCCTTAGGTGCCACCAAATATCGCCATTAACCAACGCGTAGCAGCCGAAGAGGAAGACAATCGCAAGAAACGGAAGAACTAGGACCCACCATCGGAATCTGGAATCGCTAAGGGAGCGTAATTCTATGGAAATTTGGGAACTGTCGTGGACCATGAAATCCTATTTCGTGCAATTGCGTGAGAGTTCTCCGAGTTTACGGAGTTTTTCGTCACAGAGGTATCCATAGCGATTGACCCAGATACGATTGTTGGACGCTCGCAAGCCGACACTTAGTCGATTGAGGGTGTCATCAACAGGCCCGTATCCATGGACGAGTGCGGCGATCGGTGTGTCGCCCGCCGCCAATTGTGCGCGAGATATTTTTTCATGTTGCACGCCTTCGCTGGGGAGATGCGGTTCCTCCGGCGAAGGATATTTTACACTCGATATATTCGTGGGCGCCGATGCATCGGATATCTCCAATAATTTGAATAAAGCCGAAACGAGTAAAGTCTCAGTGAGCTGTGGATTGTTTTCACTTAACTGGTCCAAGTAGAACCGAGCGATCATTGCCCAATGCATTGTGTATAGTTTGACGGGGATATGATCCGCCAGTGGTGCTATCCGACCAAAATCCAGACCGCTCATGATGTTAAAAGGCGGTGGGAATGCATGCGGCACTAGCTGCTTGTCTTGGTGGCCATGGGAGTCTAAAGCGGCTCTCAATTTATGGATATAGTTAAACACCAGGTCTTGCTTGAGAAGCAACCAGTCACGGATGGCAAATTCGGCAAACCGGTCTTCGAGTAACTCCCAAGGACTGGATGAGTTAATGATGTCCTCGAGCAGGGAATTTGTAAGTATCGGTTGTGGATTTCCGTGAAGGGCATCATAAAAGGCCGCTATACTTTGACGGATCGATGAAAAGGACGGCCCATCCCGACGAGACGTAAATTCTTCCACAGAAGGTGAGAAATCCAAAAACACGCTGTCGAGTCGATAAGGAGGATATTCCGGCCAATCAACTCTTATTCCGGTGAGACTGGAGTATTGATCGCATAGGTCTACAACTAGTGCGCAATGGTAATTAAGAATATCCTCGCTCGCTAACGAAGCATTACCCGCAACGCGGCCTAGGGCTGGTTGTTGACTGGGCAGTAGTGGCATGTCCTCAGCTGCAGTAGATGCAAATTGGACGCGGTAACCCGGTGGGATTGCTGCTTGGACTTGCATATAGGTTAGGACATTGTTTTCACGGGCTAACTTTAAGGCGTCGTGAATGTGATGTTGCTGTTGGTATGTAAGCTCAGACTCAGGAGGGGGCTGATATTTTAGATGACGGTAAAGTGTCTTGCTTGGCGAAAAAGCAGGAGCGGTTTGCACAAATAATTTCCGTTTTCCCCACAACGGTCGATCAAGCAAACGGACATCACCAGCGCCAGCATCAATTGGAGGTTCGCGTTGCCCCGAATAGGTATCCGACGGGCGGGATTCACGCATGACGTAAGGTGAAGTGGTTATAGCATTTGCATTGGCTATGTCGACGAAATTGGCTATTACTTGTGCTGCGCCTTCGACTTGAAAATACTCCGGTAAAACCGTTATTCCTAGTAGATAATCAGCGGAAGAGTTCATGTCGCATTGACTTTGTGAGTTTTGAGCAACTAATATGCAATTTATTGATTCAAGGATGTTAAACTTACGTGTGTTCTACTCATGTACAGTTTATCAAAAGTAAAGACATGTAATTCGGCTTTACGGCGTTTTAGGATGTTGTTTATTGTTGTCGATATGGCGTATTGAGGAAATGTCAAATGCTAAACCTGAGATCCAACCGAAGGCCAGATTCGCCTGAACCTGTCCGTGTTCTGCGCGGTGAGCTTCTAGAAGAACGATATTTGCTTGCCGCGGATGTATTTGTATTCCAGAATCCATCGCACGCGATGGACGTAACCCACGACTCATTCGTTACACCGGCGGATGCGCTCGCGATCGTGAACACGCTAAACGGATTCGATCTCTATGACGGTAAGGTGGGCGCGTATCTCGACACCACCGGCGACAGCACGGTTGCTCCAAATGATATGATCCGCATTATTAATTATCTTAATGGTGCAACAGAATTCGAATTAGACGCCGTCGACACGGAGTTTGAATTCGCATCAGGATATTGCGAAGACAATTTC
>JAYZBF010000089.1:0-10465 GCA_036338835.1 Planctomycetota bacterium | reverse complement strand
TTTTGAGTAACTGCTGTTTCCTGCGAGATATCCATGGCATCGGTGGCGGCTAATTGCATACGCGCGGCCAATTCCAAGTTGGAAATACGAGCATCCAGTTCCAGCTCATGCGGATGATTTGCTTTGTGACGGGCATTAATTGATCGTAATAAGTCCAGTTTAGCGTGGCGTACCTCTTCGACTTGCATACGTTTTGGCTGCAAGTTCAAAACGGGCGTTCCCTCGCTACGAAACGGAGTGCCTTGGTAAACCGGTGGCAACCAACCGTTGGACCAGTTCCGCACACCATCCACCGACTGCCCAGCTGGATCCGGCAATACAATATAAGCCGGCAGATTTTGGTTAACGGTACCCAGAGCATAAGCAGACCACGCGCCAAGCGTCGGACGCCCAGGTGTAATTAGTCCGGTTTGAGCCATCCAAATTGCCTGTTCGTGATTTCGATGTTCTGTAAACATAGACCGAATCACCGCAATTTTGTCGGCGTGCTTAGCAATGTTAGGCAGGCGGTCAGAAAACTCGATGCCGCTCTCGCCATATTTGTGAAACTTAAACGGCGTTCCTAACAAATATTTCGTGCGATTCTCATCGTCAACCACACTGTCTGGCGGCGTTTTACTATGGTATTGGTTCAACATTGGTTTTGGATCCAACAAGTCGACCTGACTAGGCCCACCGTGCATAAACAACTGAATAACCGATGTTGCACGAGGTTTAACTCCCGGGGAACGTTGGGATAAGTTGTGAACTCCTTTCGCAGCAGCGGCACCCTCCCGCAACAGCGCAGACAAGGCTAGACCACCGAATCCCGCACCCAGTCTCTTCAAGACCTCACGACGGGATGGAATGGATTGATATTGATTTGCAGTTTGAATCATTTCATTCTCATATTCTTTAAATAGCCGACACCTAAAGTGGTCAATCAATATACGCAAATTCATTGCTCGACAACAACACGTGGCAAAGATCCACTAGTGCCAAACGACTTGCTTCTTTCAGTTCCTGTTCGGTTGCATTTTTCTGTTCATCCTGTCCACCCCTCAAGTAGATGTCCGATTGACGCAGCATAAATTCTGCCAATCCTTGTAGCTGTGCAGCATCTGCTCGACGTCCCGTCACGGCCATAAATGCTTACCCAATCGGATCTTGGGGCGATTCTAGCAGAACACGATCCGCAAACGCCTCGGCGGCATTAACGACCAAGTCGCTATTAAGTAGTGACAGGGCTTGCAGCGGTACGGTTGACTGATCACGACGAGTACAGTTAGTTTCGATGTCCGGTTGGTCAAAGAGTTGCAGAATTGAAACTGGTGCCGAACGCTTATTGCGTAAATAAATTGATCGTTTTTGTGGTAACTTGCCATCGTTGACCACCACCTCACCATCAGAACGGCGGACAATCGCCGTCGGCGCACCATACATATCACTTCGCAAGGCCCCGGCAACATGTAAAATACTATCACGCAGTGGTTCAGCTTCCATCCGCCTGAGATTTTGACGCCACAACAAACGGTTGTTGGGGTCCACCGATTTAGCCCATGCTGTTCCGTGGCTCACAGTAACCGCAGAGGATTGTTGATAGGCTTGGGACGACAAAATCAAACGATGTAAATGCTTCAAACTCCATTGATTCGATTCCAACTCTACCGCCAACCAATCCAACAACTGTTGATGTTGCGGTTCTTCTCCGGCCCAGCCGAAATCCTCAACCGTGGAAACTAAGCCTTCACCAAAATGGTGCAACCACAGTCGGTTCGCCATTACGCGAGACGTTAAAGGGTGGCGGCTTTGAGTCAACCAATTAGCAAATGCTGTCCGTCGTAACGACGTCGACGCTTTACCTTCAACGGCTTTCCAGACAAACGGTTTATCCGCCTGAATCATCTCTGGAACCCCTGGTCGCACAATAGCGCCTGGAGTTTGCGCGTCGCCGCGACGCAGCAAAGGGGTATACGGTTCACCGGCAACATCATAGGCGGCATAGACATAATCAAAGTGTTGTCGCCGCTGCTCCACTGCCGTTAGTTTATTGGCTTGATCACCGACCGCTTGCTTATATGCGGGATAATCCGCCAGTAACGCTGCTTCAAGCTCTTTCGCATCTGGCCGTACCAGCTTCCCAAATTTTTGAACTAAGTATTTTTGAATAATCGTTTGTTTTTCCACAGCCGTTCCTACAGCCGCAGATACATCAGCACGCAGAACTTCGGGCAATGTACCGATGCGTTGCAAAAACAACTCTTCAACCTTCATGGCCCGCAGGGTAGCTAATTCATTTTTCAACGCAGCCAATTCTGTGTCGACCTGCTTATTATGAACCGCCGCTGCGTCGACTTGCCTCTTGGAAGCCACAGGGCGTTTGCGATCACGAAATGGAATCCAAGCGTCCGGATTGTAGACGCTCATAAAGACCGCCTGCAACTGATAGTAGTTCTTTTGTGTCAACGGATCGAACTTATGATCGTGGCACTTGGCACATTTCACTGTAATCCCCATCAAACCGCTGGTCAAAATTTGCAATTGACTATCGATCGTGGGGTAGTAATAAAGCCCGTTCACATTCTTGATCGTTTTGAAGTCAGGACGGCTCGCATCGGGAGCGGTGCGTAGAAACCCAGTCGCCGATAATGCTTCCACGACATCCCGAGGCAAAGCATCACTATTTTCATAATGGTCCCAGTAATTGAGAACCTCATCTCCGGCAAGCTGCTCTCGCACAAACTGGTCATAGGGGAGATCACGATTCAAGGCGCGAATAACGTAGTCTCGAAATCGCCAAATCAACTGGCGGTCTTGATCGGCCGATAGCACCCCGGCAGAATCAGAATAGCCAGCCACATCAAGCCAGTGCCGACCCCATCGTTCACCGTAACGGGGATCAGCAAGTACTTCGTCAAGCAAACGCTGAAAAGCAATCGGGGTATCGTCTGCTTCATACCGTTCTATCGCTTGCGGGGAGGGTAGTATCCCCAGCATGTCTAGATAGACTCGGCGTATAAGAGTGGACTTCGTTGCGGGTGGGGAAAACGACAGTCCGTTCGCGGACAATTGTTCCCGCAAAAACGAATCAATGGGATTGGCGCTAGATTCCGAGGAGTTTGCGCTGGCAACGGGCACAGGAGGTCTTTGCGGAGGCGTAAAGGACCAATATGTATATTCAACTTGATTGTAAGAAGTTGTTTGTGTGACGTTTGTGTCATCGGTACTAGAAGCAGTCGCCGCTAGCTTCAAATCGTCCCGCGCACTTTCGTTTATCCAGACGCGGATTTTGCCTTGTTCTGCGGCGGTCAACGGCTCCCCTTTAGGGGGCATCTTCCCAGATGAGGCGACTTCGTAAAGCAAGCTTGTTTCCGCTGCGTCTAAGCGAATAGCTGGTCCAGATTTACCACCCTGCAAGATGGCAGTTACCGTTCGCAAATCTAAGTCAGCTTTTGGTGCCCCTCCACCATGACAACCAATACAGCGAGCCTTCAGGATTGGCAATATATCTTTATCGAAAACAGCAGCCATTTCCATGGGCTTGGACGACTGCGCATCTTTTGCCTCTTTCCCTAACGCGGGTAAGACAAACAACAAGCAAAGACTAATTTGCAGGAAGTTTCGCATCATACAAAACATCTTATTCTAGAATCGTTGAGAGACTCGCAATTACTTTTTTAATTGAAGCGGCGTTCAATTCACCCGCGGCGAAGGCGTGATTCGCTTGGACCTGTAAACCGGTCCACATCAGTACCGTAACTTCGGCATTCGCAGCAATTTTATAATCTGGCGGACCTTTGGCATCCTTAAACACTGTCAACGGAAGAGTACGCAGTCGGTTCTTTTGCGCAAGCTCGCTCAACTCGCCCTCGTATTTTTTCGGTTTATCACTCAACACAACTACAAACGCTCGCAATTGCTTGTTCGAGTTTTCAAATAGTTTTGCTTGAAGTTCTTTGGCCAAACTGACCATGTTATCGTCGAGCGAGCGAGTGAAAACTGCTACAACCGGACGACCACCGTAAACTCAGCGATAGCACAGGGTCTTACCACGAGTTTGCGCCGAGGAACAATCCTTTACGTCAAACGCATCGGCGTAATCACCAATTTGCAAGCCGGATTTAACCTCAGCGTGTAATAGCGTGGCAAATGCCAGCAAGCCGAAGCAAGACAGCAGAACAACAGTTTTTCGTTTCAAGGTCATAGAAATTCACTTCCGTTTCTTATCACATAGTATTAAACGCGTGGTATCGTTTGATTATAATCAAATTGTACTTGCCTGATTAGATTATTATCGCGAAACGCTAAAACCTCATGGGAAACCCTACCATTCTCACCAAATTGGCTTGCATGCTGCTGATAACAATCTGCACCGGTTGCGGGAATACTAATAAAAAGGCACCGACTCCCGTCAAAGCTGATGAAGCTCAAGCAGCAGATCAAGTTATTAAGACTCCGCTAACAACAATGGGAACCTGGAAGGACATCGAAACTCTTATTCAAGCAGACCGAGGAAAGGTTGTCGTCGTGGATATTTGGAGCACTTATTGCGCGCCGTGCATGAAAGAGTTTCCTCGATTGCTAGATCTACAGAAACTTCACGGTGATAAATTGCGATGCGTATCATTCAACATCAATTACGCTGGACTACCAAATCAAACTGTTGAAACGGACCTGCCATACATCCATAAATTCTTGGCCAAACAACAATTCCAGCTAACCAATATTGTTTCGACCGAAACCGACGAACAGGTTTATGCGCAACTTAAAATATATTCGATCCCAGCAATCCTAGTCTTCGACAAAACGGGCAAACGCGTGGCGACTGTTATGGAAGAAGCAGCCTATGAAACCACGGTCAGCCCTTTGGTCGCTCAGTTACTCGGTGAGTAACAGTAGGAATATCCCGCGATGTGTAACAGCTACACTAACTCGTCAATTTTTCCGTATTTCGTATGATCCACGAGATAGCGCGGCCGGCCTGAAAGATCATTGACGGTGGCTGTTTCAGTGTCGATTCCTAAATTATGGTAAAGCGTTGCAAACACTTCTTGAATATGCACTGGGCGTTCTGAGGGTTCTTCGGCAAATTTATTTGTTGCACCAATTACGCGCCCAGGTTGCACTCCACCTCCAAACATCAGGGCAAAACTAGCTCGCGGCCAATGGTCGCGGCCTCCCTTAGCGTTGATGCGTGGCGTTCGGCCAAACTCACCCCACACCACGACTGATACGTCTCGATCCAACCCTCGTTGGTAAATATCATCGATCAGAGCGGAGACGCCTTGATCAAAGAACGGCAAATGATCGCGAGCATTTTCAAAATTCGTACCGTGCGGTTGCCCGTGCCAATCCCAACGTCCATAAGCCACCGTGACCGTCCGGACGCCAGCTTCAACTAACCGTCGAGCTTTGATGAAATAGTCATTATGCAAACAAGCTCCATCTCCGTAACCGGCGTATTCGTAGGAACCACCACCATAGCGCTCAACGAGCTTGGGATCTTCTTTGGTAATATCCAAAGCGTCGGACAGTTTACTTGAGGTCAGGATACCTAAGGCTTGTTCGGTAAAAGCATCTACACCTTCAAGCTCGACGATTTCATCAACCTGTCGCTTCATGCGGTCAAGACCCGCGAGAAGGGCAGTGCGGCTGTGGAATTGGGAAACATCAATGCCATGTAAATCCAAGTTTGCGGCACCGTCGGCGTTGGGGGTAAAAGGGGAATGTGACTTACCCAAGAAACCAGCATCGCCTGGATTGGACCATCCGGATACTTTCATTTTTGGATTCAGACTGATAAACGGTGGGATGCCCCGTTTCGCTGTACCACGTATTTTTGAAATGACGCTACCGAGTGATGGCCAGCCACCGACTGGTTGGTTTTCGTTTAGTCGCCCCGTTAAGCACTGAAACGCATCATGTCGATCCTTTGCGCCATAGATCGAACGAATCAGTGAGTAGCGATCCATGCGGCTGGCAAGTTGTGGCAAATGCTCACAAATCTGCACTCCCGGTAGATTTGTCGATATCGGTGAGAACTCGCCTCGGATCTCACTAGGTGCATCTGGTTTCAAATCAAACATGTCTTGATGCGGCGGGCCACCAGCTAGGAAAATCATGATGCAGGCTTTGTGTCCTAAGCGGTGACGATTTTCACCTTGAGCTCGCAACAACTCCGGTAGTGTCAGTCCACCCATTGCCATACCGCCGGCGCGCAAGAAGCTGCGTCGGTTTAGGCCATCGCAAAATTGAGGGGGTAAGCGGTGAGACAAAACAGGGACCTTTTCAATTAGATTCAAAAAGGGGCAACGATCATATACGGTTTATACTATGCCCAAGTGTACCACAGCAATATCTGCAACGCCAAGGCAATTAGCGACTCCGCAATTTGACACGTTTAATATGGGAGTTTAACTCGGATACCGTGAGTTTACCGTCACCATTGCTTAAACACCGTTTGTGCATTTAGGTTCCGCTAAGTCCATTCACACGCCATTCGTATAATTAGGGATTAAAAAAACCCCTTGACCGGACCGAGTAGATCCAATCAAGGGGCTTTGAAAACAGTGCAATGGTTAAAAACTAACTAGCTGTTAGTTATTTTTCCATTCTTCACCAAGTGGTCCACCATCTCGGCGGTCACCGAGGCGATTGTAGGTCACGTAGTCGATGTTTTCGCTCAAGAATTGAACGCTACCGTCGACTAGGACAAACTGAGCTCCACCTTTGTGTTGCGACTTGAAAGCATTGGAAGTTGACCAATTCTTAAAGTGCGAACAACTGCGAGGATTTAACGGTGGGTTGTGATTACCCCACGAGAAACCAGGATCGCCGATACCCACTACTGGGAAGTTAATCGGTCCCACGGTCATCACCCAAGTGGCGTTATAATGCAACCAACCGTTGTGATAATGGTCCGATTTATGTGGCAACATTTCACCCGCCATGATGACTTGGCTTTCACCATCGGTCACATCACGGAAGCGAGCCGCCCAAGGACCACGCAAGAATACACCCGAAGCCCTAAAGCCACGACCGTCATTTCCATGGTTCGGAGGTCCGGTTTGGAACAAGTTACCCGGATAATTCGGACATATGTTATTCCAAGAGTTACTGCGTTGTGCGCCCATGCTATAGCCGTAACAACTAACAGTTGCATCGCGGTCATACCAACTTCGCTGAACATAAGGATCAACGTTGGCCGAAGGGCAAATAAAAGTTGGAATCAACTCACTTCGCACAGCTTTTCCATTAGGAGAAATTGCCCAGTCAGTTTCAAACCGTGCCCAGTTGTTGTAAGACCCGCCAAATGGAGCGATACTACGATTCTTACGACCAGAAATAGTCATGTTCAACTGATGGTATAGTGGATCCTGTTCGATAAAAGGAAGTAGCTTAGCGAATACTCCACCTTTACTACTACCAACCCAAGTTTGTCCGTTGTTGGACGTACGACCCCAAAAGTGAATGCCATTATGTGGCAAAGAATTGTAGGTGTTGTGATAAGTTCGCATAGCGAGCCCAATCTGCTTTAGATTGTTGCTACACGACATCTTTCGTGCTGCTTCACGCGCCGCAGATACTGCGGGCAACAAAAGCGCTACGAGAATACCGATGATCGCAATCACGACCAACAATTCCACGAGCGTGAAGGCGTTTCGCCTTTTTAAACGTTTCATTACATAGTCTCCGAAAAAAAGAATAAATACAAGTATGAGATTTCAGAGTCGAAAAACACTGAAAACGCATTAACTATTTATATATGCATTATGAGAATAAAGCGAGTGTTTTTTTGTGCTTTTGCCTCAAAATCCTTGCCATTAATTATCAATAGTCGAGTAATTCATACAACTCGAACCTATTTTCACAGGGATTTCCACGCGAAACATACATCTCCCGGGCAGTGGGGTCCATGACGATCGAGAATACTGTACTCCAAAATCCGTGTTTATCAGCATTTTGATGCCTACAAATCGACTGTGGGTAATTATCGTGATCTGCTAACAATAACTGGATCTGTTGAACTGTCAGTTTTCGATCGGACACCACCTCGGACAACAATTGCGTCATCCGCTGTAACCTTGGCACCGATTGGATCAATTCCGGGTATTCATCATTGATCAACGTACGATCCGGACACAAGCAGTGGTTGGTGTGTACCAACAGCGATTCGTCGGTCAATAATTTCACTTCATCTATATATCCTTCCACATTTGCAGGTCCATCAGGAGTCGTCATCATAATGTTGACAGGGATGGCACGGTGCGCTGATGCGAGCACATCAACCGCTGCTGCTAATGACGTTTGCTCAAACATCGTCCGCAACGAAAAATAATGCGGTACGCCAACATCTCGAGCTGGGGCCGGCAGCGTATTTACGCAAGCGGCAAGTCCCGCCGTGTTCATTCCTATATAGGAGATCAGCCCGGCTTGCGTGACACTCATGTAGGAGGGAGCGGCATCCGGTTGACGCGTTATCACCAAGGTAAATGGATCCAATGCAGAATCCGCATCCCAGTTCTGTGCTACAATCCCTCTTCCGGATTGCATCGAATTGGCCCCAATCGACAATGCCGTGCATCCTTGTAGGCCGTTAGCGCCCCGCGCCGTCGCTTCACTGAATTGGTTGCGAACTTGCAGCAGCATCAAATTTTCGATAGGGACAACACTCGCTTCAGCCAATCCTTGCAGTTCTTCGACAAGGTGCGGAGCAAATTGGCTCACATACGTTAGCGATTCATGGCTAATTCGCGCAGCAGTGTCGCGGTCAATGGAAACCATTTTGTTGATGGAATACAGAGCCTCATCACAAAACCCTCGCACCAGATCACCGACTGCATCCCCAATTTGCCGGCCCATATCACGGGGCGTGCCGCGAACTGTCAATTCTGGATAGCGACTTGCGGCCGAAACTAAATCAGACATTACTTCGTGACTCCCCATAGAGGTCATCGGGGGGTATTAAATATATAATTCACGGAAACTTGAACCTGAAAACCGATCTCGATTACAAAACGTTTCCACAGAGGCTGAAGCCGTTGGGTCATTGTAATACTATTCCCCACAGCATTACAAACAAAAAAATGCAACCCTCTAACCAACCTCAACGTCAACGGCAGCACCTTGCCAGGTATCTCTTTTTTCCATCTCGGCAGCGATAGCATCTCGAACCGCTGGTTTATCTTGGCACCACTGGGGCGCCACGAAATAGTCTGCCGGCGCATCCCCGCTGACCCGTTCAACAACCACCTCCGGCGGCGTCAACTCAAGGAACTCAACCACTGCTCGAACATAATTCTCTCGGTCAAGCATCGTAACCTCACCACGCTTGAGTTGCTCGGCGAGCTCTGTGTTTTTGACGGCGTATAGATTATGTATTTTGACCGCATCCACTTGGACTCGCGCCAACTCCCGCGCGGTTTCCAACATATCTTCATGGCTTTCCCCAGGCAATCCGAGGATTACATGAGCGCAGATTTCAAAGCCACGATCCTTACTACGGTGCATCGCATCAAGGAACGCATCATGATGGTGGCCGCGATTCATCCAATCCAACGATCGGTCATGCATCGTTTGCATGCCATATTCAACACTTAAGTACGTTTTCTCAGCGACTTCATCAAGCAAGTCGAGTACGTCATCAGCCACGCAATCTGGCCGAGTTCCGATCGCCATACCAACGACTTGCGGATGTGACAGCGGAGCGTCGTACAAGGAACGCAGTTTTTCGATAGGCGCGTACGTATTGGTGGCGGGTTGAAAATAGGCGATAAATTGATTGACATTATAGAAAGTTCGCAGACGAGTGATTCCAACCTCAAGTTGGTCCATGATATCTTGCTGGGGAATCCGGCGGCTTGGGCTAAAACTACGGTTATCACAAAACGTGCAGCCGCCAGTGGTGACGGAACCATCGACATTGGGACATGTAAATCCAGCGTCTAAACTGACTTTCTGGACGCGCTCGCCAAAAACGCCCCTAAAATGGTGGTTCAAAGTGTGATATCTGAGCCCAGCATCGCGCCAATTCGGCGTTGGGCGTTTACCAATGTCAGCGTTGTTCATAGAACAATAAATCCGTATTTATTGGTGCTTTATCAAAAACAATTTCAATTAGGATTTGACGATTTACCTTTGTGTCATAAAATAGCAGGTACGTTTAACAGTCATAACCACATTAACCGAACATTTTGAATATTGAAAGTCGTACTAACGGCCAGTATCCGTTGATATGTTTTAGCGACCCAATCAAATATCCGATAAACTTTCATACAACGCGCCCCAACCAATTACCATTTTAAACCTCAATTAATAACACGGCAACGACGAATTGGTAACCTAACATGAGTGAGTACGGACACCTTGAACCAATCGGCGGCGGCGATTCTATTCCGCTGCTAGATAAAACGCTACTCGTTGGGCGACGTGAGAGCTGCGACATCGTGTTGCGATTCAAGAATGTTTCCGCACACCATTGCCAACT
>JAYZBF010000088.1:0-12995 GCA_036338835.1 Planctomycetota bacterium | reverse complement strand
GGTACGCCAGCGTTAACAACTCGAAAAATGGGCACTACTGAAATGAACTCCATTGCCAACTGGATGATAACGGGCTTGCAAGCTCCCGAAGACACCACGCTGCATGCCTCAATTCATCAACAGATTCGCGAGTTATGCGGACAGTTTCCAGTGCCTGAAGACAAAGTAATCTCCGTATAAAATCGAAGAGCGTTTTTGGTTTTCTAACAAATTGTTGTACGATATATGTAGAACGATCGGCCACATGCCTATAATGCATTAGGCGGTGTGAAGTTCTTTATTGATGATAGTCAGAACTCACAAGGTAATTCTAAATAGGGTAAACAAGTAAGCGATGTCAGATAAGAATAGAATTTTAATTGCCGACGACAACCAAGCGAATTGCGAATTGCTCGACGCTTATTTATCGGAATTGGATTGTGAGATCGATTTTGCCATCGATGGACAGGATACGCTTGATAAGGTCGCTTCGTTTAATCCCGATTTGATATTACTAGACGTAATGATGCCTAAATTCAATGGATTTGAAGTTTGTGAACAGATCAAAGCCGCTCCGGCCACGGCTACTATTATGGTTCTGATGGTGACAGCGTTGAATGAACGGGGTGATATTGAACGTGCAGTTAAGGCGGGAACGGATGATTTCTTGTCGAAGCCCGTCAATCAAGTTGAGCTGTTAAAGCGCGTGGAGAACATGTTAAAGTTAAAAGATGTCACTGACGAAGTCGAGCGATTACGTAAGTATATCGAAGAGATGGAACAGTAGATTTGCTGCGAAGTTGGAGTTGCACGCGTTTACCCAGTCTATTGTTCGCTGATTCCAAACCAGTTGAAGAGCGTGTTATGCCAGTTATCAAATCCACTCCCGCAAATCTAGCCAGCGGTCAACGCCGCAAATTTTATTTGTGTTTGATTTGTATTATCTGTTTTGCATTGATATCCCTGCTGTGCTCACAAACGGTTCGAGCGGCTCAAGACAGTTCCACATCATCGCGACAAATGCGCATTGCTGTATTGATCGAACAATTAGGCAATGATGATTTCACGACTCGAGAAGTTGCACAAGGCAAATTGCTTGAACAAGGGTTATTTGCGTTTGATCAATTACATGTTGCTCAGCATCATGATGACATTGAGATATCCAAACGCGCGATGTTTCTGATCGGTAGTATTCGTATTCCGTGGACGGTGCGTACCGATGGCCCCGAAGTGCGTGTTATCTTGAGTGGATACGCAGACAAAAACAGCGAAGATCGCAAGAGTCATATGCAACGTTTAGCTGCTCTAGATGATTACCTAGGGATAGCTGCGCTGAGTCGTATGGTTCGCTATGAATCATCGAATCGTCTGTCGCGTTTTGCCGCGCTGTTAATCATGAACCAAGTTGTTCCTGCGGATGGTGCCCGTACCACAGAGCTAGTTGCAGAATTAGAAGGCTTGCATAGCGAGAGTAGTCGAGTGGGAGCACGCTGGGTGCAAACATACGCGTTGTCACTAAAATCTCCTCAGGAATCCGTCGCGGCTTGGGATAAAATAACTCGTGCCGAGGAAGTGTTGTTAGCTACGTTTCCTAACCAATCTAGTCGCACGCTGCTACGAGATTTATTGAGATGGCAATTCCAATTATTGAGAGGTTTAGGTGACAAGGAAGCCGCAGCCCACGTTGCCCGCCGCAGCGTTAATTTATTGGATGGCTCTCGTGAGCAACTTATCGAAGCGATTGATTGGTTTGCCAGCGAAGAAAGCTGGGAATATGCTGGGTTAATCGAAGAGCGCTTCCCGATTGAGTTTGGAGAATTACCCGAACTGCTGTATCGACTAGCGGAAGCGCACCAGTATGCAAAGAACCAAGAACTAGCGGCCGAGGCGGCGCGGCGGGCTATCGCAATAAAGCCTGAAGATATCGTCGCTCATACCACCATGGCCGTGTGGTTAACGAAACACCATTTTTATGATTGGGCCATCGCTGAATATCAACAATGTACGGAGCAAGCAACCGTCGAGTCGGATATGGGTGTTCGTGTGCGTATTATTTTGGCGGAGTTGTTTCATGATTTAATGCGTGACACGGAAGCAGCGGAGGCTTTGGCTGGGGTTATAGAACAAAAAGATAATAATGCCACGGTGATGGCCGTGAAGCGATTTTATCCGAGTTTCGCGGCATTGGAATCGCGTTATATCTATTACCAAGCAAGTGCGGCTGCTGAACGTAAAGATTTTCCACAGCAAAAAATATTGTTGGAAAAAGCTCTGAGTCTCGATCGAAACGATGGGGACGTACTTATCGCAGCATTTAAGTATTCCCAGACTGATGAGAAGTGGCGGCAGGATACCCTAGTGAAGATTGCGGACGCTGCAGAGCATTATGCATCAGAAGTTGATCAACTAGAGAAGAAAATAAAAACAACATTGGATCGCACCGCGAAAGCTCAAATGGCCTATGATTTGGCGCGCGCCTATAACCAATACGCTTGGCTCGTCGGCAATACGGTTGGGGACTTTGAGCTGGCTATTAAATTTAGTCGTAAGTCGCTTGACGTCCGAGGTTGGGAATTATCTGGATATCTTGATACATTGGGACATGCGTATTTCGGAGCGGGAAAGTTTGAAGAGGCTGTGTTATGGCAAAGCAAGGCGGTGGAGTTGGATCCAGCGAGTCAGGTCATGAGCCGTAAGTTGAAGGTCTTTCAAGCGGCGTTGAAAAAGCAAAACGCGAATGACGGGTAAAAGTTTTCGCAGACTGCCTTTGTTTTTGATTGCCACAAATCCTATAATGACGCGTATCTGTAATAGCTAATCGATGTCTCATTGAATCAAATAGGATCTTAATACGTGCTCTCCGTAAGACCAAAAGTTGCTGAACTTGCTTTCCAACTTTATGGTCGCTCATTGCATCCAGAATTATTCGAGATCTTTGAAACCCGCTGCGTTGAACGAGGTGATTATAAAGTAACTATCGCGATTACTCGGGATGGGCATGTGATCTCATTTGAGCATAATAATGTGGTGTTGGCTGAAGTAGCTGCTGCGAGTACTCAGCCCCTGCCGCGACGACGACGATTGTTGTCACGTAAACTTGAAGGTGAACATTGTGAATCATTGTCATGCAAAGGTGGCGTTCATTATCAAACGAGCTTCCAGTTGGAAAAAGTGTCGCCAGATATTTTCTGGAGCTTTCAACAGGAACTAGCGCGCGATAGCGAATTCAAAGGGATGGTACACGCCTTTAACAACAGTAACCGAGTGCAAACCGGAGCGCTGAGTTATATCAATATAGAAACGCGACAAAATCGTTTGTTGGTGCAGGCGTTTCATACGTTTCCAGATGACTATGCAATTGTCAAGAGTCAGTCTGTTTTTACGATTTAGTACGATTCGCGAAAAGCTCTCCAGCCTTCAACTTGCAAGATCACGAAGATGATTAGCAAACCGATTGCACTTAGAATCAGACCTCCCTTGGCCCAATTATAGAAGGTTGTTTGTTTTTTTTGTGCAACTTGCCAATCAACGGTCTGTTGTTCGCCAAGTCCACGGCCAACGATGACGGCGAAAACTTCAATGGATTCAAATGGTGGCATCTGATCGATGACAATGTTTCCATATTCGTGTGCCGCGGCCGTTGTGTCGGTGGTGATTAGTTGTTTGCCAATAGAGTAGTTATACGCGGCAACAACTAGGCCGAGGGCGATAAAGACAATTGCTATCGCGAATATAGATCCACTAACGGCATTCCATTCACGCTTGGGTTTGTCGAGTTGGACGTCGGCGAGAGTTAATTGTTTTACGTCACGTAAATTAGGCACGGCGATGCGGGAACCACATGAACAAGTGAGTTGATCGCCCGCTTGGGCAACCTGCACTGGTATGTCGAGTCCGCATTCACAGGTTAATAGATAAGTGGACATAGAGAGTTTAGGGGGTTGTAGTGTGTTATTGGAATTAGTGAAAGGTTCAATCGGAAGGGGCAGCCGAACCGCGAGCGGCCCACCAGGGTAAGCTGATACCGCCATCAACGAGTAACGTTGCGCCGGTCATGTACGGGTTGGCGGGATCGCTCAGAAATACGATTGCTCGAGCTATTTCTTCTGGCGTTCCTAATCGGCCCATGGGAATCTTTGCTCCAGCGGTTTGGAGTGTTTCTTCGCTGGCAAATTTCCGCTCGCCGGGAGTGTCAATCCAACCAGGCTGGATCATGTTGATGCGGATGCGATGCTCCGCCACTTCAATGGCAGCGGTCCGAGCCATATGCTCTAACGCTGCTTTTGACATGTTGTAGGCCATTGCTTTAGGGGCGGGAATGAACGCATGAGGCGAACTGACCAGCGTAATAATACCGCCATCACCTTGCGAAATCATTTGTTGTGTAGCTGCTCGGGTAAGATAAAATGCTCCCCACATCGTTACGTCTACAGTGCGTCGAAATCCTTCCATATCAGCTTGGTAGAAAAAGTCTCGGTCGCTGTAAGCCGCATTGCTGATGGCAATATCGACTCGGCCGAACTCATCGACGCCACGCTGTATTAGAGACTCGACAGCCTCTTGGTCAGCCATGTCCGCATGATGTGCGATAGCCTTGCCTCCCGCCGCTTCGATCTGCGCGACAACGTCTTGCGCAGCGTCTTCACTTGAGCGGTAATTAACAACGACGTTTGCCCCAGATTCACCGAATGCTAGCGCCGTTGCTCGTCCGATTCCTAAACTCGCGCCGGTAACGACGGCTGTTTGATTTGTGAAAGTTGTTTCGGCCATTTTGGTTGTAAGTTTAGCAGGTTTATATAAAAGGATTGGATCAGGTACGTATTACATAGTATCTGCTTAAAGTATGCCACCTAAATGCAAACGCTGCGGGAAGAGTTGGTATTTTTATCAATCAAAGTGTCTTTATATGCTGAAAAACATTCTCTTTATTTTTAAATTTGACATCAATGCGACAAAGACAAAATAAAAGTTGTTTTTGTTGGTCACTCGCGTACGTAAAAACATAGTAATGGTACAGGGGAGGAGGTATTTAAGAATACGTAATGAGGTAGGGCCATCGTTCAAAGTAGATTAGCTTTTTTGTTTATCTACTTGGATTATCAGGAATTCATTTGGTTTGATACTAGACCCAACGCCGTTGGTAGGTAAAATTAACCAAGTACAAAGCAAGTACAGGTGTTGACTAGATTTATTACATGGCTGTAATAAGCAGGAACTCCAGCGTTTGTTTCATAAGGATATGAAAAAGCGAACCTAGTGGTATCAGGGAAACTGTATTGACTAGGCAAGAACACGATACTGGGCAGTTGCTCAGCATTGGGATTTCTTGGGAGGGATTGAATGTCAAATTGGTTCGACTGGTCGTGTTGTTACGGTCACGGTTGAATCTCAAGGGCAACAATTCATATGTAAATTGAACCTCTAGTCGGCACACATAAAACCCCAATGGTACATTTATCCGTGTTCACAGTGAGCCAATGGCGAAACGCCAATGCCACATGCTTCGAACCGATGAACCATTCAAGGTGCTGCAACTGAAAATAAGCCAAATATAGATTCAGCATCATCTTAAAGATTGCCTTCAATTCGTTACCACAAAGTTGTTACTTCCCACCGTTATTAGTAAACACTAACTACACATTGAACTTTAAGATATTTTAGCACCAATTTTTTGTTCTTTTGATGAGAACAGAATTCAATCAACAATCCAACTACACTTTAATCTGCCAGGAATTAAAAGTATGAATGCGTATTCTTCACCTTTGGATGATTTCGAAGAAGATCCAGCACAGTCCAACACGACAGAAAACAGTAGTTTTCAAAATGGTGCGACAGGATCAACGGAAAGCAAAACGGCAACGTCGGCAACAACGAATACTGAATTAGTTGAAGAAACGACTACGGTAGATCAACAGGAATCTTGGTCGGATGATCCGGTTCGTATGTACTTAACTCAAATGGGTGAAATTCCGTTATTGACTCGCGTCGAAGAAATTCGACTGGCAAAACGTATTGAAGATACTCGCAGAGACTTCCGCGCTAAGCTTTTAGAAAGTGATTATGTTTTTCAAATGGCCTTCAAAGTGCTTGGTCGGGTGCATCGTGGCGAACTGCCATTTGACCGAACTGTCCAAGTGTCAGTTACCGATCGGCTAGAAAAAGAACAAATTATTGGCCGCTTGCCCGGCAACCTTGCGACTCTCGGAAAGCTTTCCCGCCTTAACAAACGTGACTTCCACGTAGCAGTCAATAAGAAATGTACCGCTGAAGAACGCAGTCAGGCTTGGCAAAACCTAGGTCGCCGTCGTCGCCGTTGTGTTCGTCTAGTTGAAGAACTTGGTTTGCGTACACATCGTATCGAACCGATGATTCAAACGCTGGAAGATTTTAGTAGTTGCATTGATCAACTACAACAAGACATTGAACAAGCCCGCGAGAACAAAGATCACCAGACCAAGAGAGACCTACTGGGTCAGTATCGTAATATTTTGTTAGCGATTCAAGAAACGCCAACCAGCTTGCGAAATCGGGTGAGATACATCAAACGTGTTTACTCAATTTACCAACAGGTCAAACGAGAATTGTCTGAAGGTAACTTGCGTTTGGTCGTCTCGATTGCCAAAAAATATCGTAATCGTGGATTAAGCTTCTTAGATCTCATCCAAGAAGGCAACGCTGGTTTAATGCGAGCGGTTGATAAGTTTGAGTACCGACGTGGTTTCAAGTTCTGTACGTATGCAACTTGGTGGATTCGTCAAGCGATTACTCGCGCAGTTGCGGACCAAAGTCGTACCATTCGTATTCCAGTGCACATGGTGGAGACGATGTCACGCGTGCGAAACTGTTCGCGACAATTGTTGCAAGAGCTAGGTCGTGAGCCAACACTCGAAGAAACAGCTCGACGAAGTGAGACCACCGTTGATGAAGCGCGTCGTGTATTGGCGATGAGTCGTTATCCAATATCACTGGATCGACCTGTCGGTAATAGCGAAGATAGTCAATTTGGTGATTTACTGCCGGATGGCGGTGCGGAAAGTCCAGCGTCTGGGGCTGCTCAGGAAATGTTGCGCAATCGTATCGGAAATGTTCTGAAAACATTGAGCTATCGCGAACGTGAAATCATCAAGCTTCGTTATGGGCTTGGCGACGGATACAGCTATACGCTGGAAGAAGTAGGCCATATTTTCAAGGTAACCCGCGAGCGCATTCGTCAAATTGAAGCGAAGGCTGTGAGGAAATTACAACAACCGAGCCGTAGCCAAGAGCTGGTTGGATTTCTCGACTAGAGCGGTGATTGTCGCGAGGCGCTACTTCTATACCTCTTTTAAGATCGCATTAAAACGGCGTCGGTTGTCTTGTCGATAGCGCCGGCAGATGGTGACGAGTGCTTGCGGACTTTCATAACCCAGTAGTGATGCCAGCGTTTTGAGCGCCAGCGGATCTTTAGGCAGGTCATGACGGGCTGAGGTATCCATCAATCGCAATCCAGCTTCGATTTCGCGCAGGAAAGTGTACGATTGGCTAAGAGCCTCTGCGTCTTCACTGCTCAGGCACCCTAAGGCGGCAAGTTGTTCCATTGCTGCCAATGTTCCAACCTGTAGAATCTCGTGATGTTGCGGGGCATGTTTGAGTTGCAACATTTGTACAATGGTTTCGACGTCCATTGTCCCGCCAAGATAACGCTTTAAGTTATGTTCCGCGGCCCCCTTTTCAGATTCGATCCTTAGATTGTAGATTTCCTGCTGCCAATTTTTTTTTCGCGGCATCGAGATAATGGTTTGATGAATTTGTGAGATGAGCGTTTTGCTGCTGTTTGTTGCATCACTTGAGTGGTAAACGACTCGAGAATTACAGAGTCGTAAAAAATGACTGACTTGGGCTTTGTCGCTACCAAGGAATTTAACGAATTCGGAAATTTCGACGGCTAAAGAACCAGTGGGCGTCGTTGCCCGCAGTTTGCTATTCATTTCAAACAGTCGACCGTGCGGCCCAGAGCGGGTTACCGTTTTGAGGATTCGTTTAGCAAGTTCATTAAAAAAATGGTGGTTGGACGTCGGTTTTCTGCGATGGTCGCGGTCTTGCGTGACGGTTGTGCCCTCAGCATCATACAGAAATAGGATTTCTGCATCGCTATGAAAATTTGGTTCGCGGCCGCCAAGTTTACCAATGGCTAGCAGGAGAAAGGCCGCGGGCTGACCGGCATGTGGTCCGCTTTCAATCGTCGGGATACCGTATTTACTTACCAATTGTTCATAATTGTCGCCAGCAACTTGCTCTAAACATACATCCATGATGTCTGATAGTGATTGATGCGCCGCGGATAAACTGTCTTTACCAAGGATGTCTCGGACTCCTACTCGCAAATGTTGAGCATGCTTAAAAGTCTGCAATACATCAATGAGTGAGGAGCCACCGAGTGACGCGCTTTTCGTTAACTCGCGGAGAATGTTTTGTAGCGATTCTTTGTTTGGCAGCTGATCTAGGATCAATGAATCCATCAGCTCATCGATCATCCCAGGATAGCTCGTCAAAATTCCAGTCAGGTAGGGACTTGTCGAACACAACTGCACATATAGCTGTAGCGTAGGCGGATTTAATTGAAACAATTCCCAGAGTACGCCTTTGCCGCCAAGGGATTCACTAACGGCACACAAATTGGCCAAAGTGGAATCTGGATTTGGTGTTTGAGCGATCGCTTCTAACAATTGGGGTGCGATTAACGCTAGAAAATGACGGCAGCGGCGGGTCGATAGAAAGGAAATACGTTCTGTTGCCAGGTCCGTTAAGTATTGGTGCGCGAGTTGGACATTGCGGAAGTTATGTTTACCGAGCACTTCATTTAAGCGTTGATCGGAGGGGTGAGGATCGAGCACAATATCCATTTCGGATGGCGTGTCGGGTTCTTGGTCCAAGAAAGAATCATCCAATAATCGGTTGAGAATCTTACGGCTTAGTGTAACAGCATGCCGCACATCATTTACCAAACGGTCATTTTGTTCGTCGCCGGTATACCCGAGGCTACTGGCGAGGTGTTGGAGACGTTTGGGATTTTGAGGCAAAGCCGTGACATTGGAATCCGTGATGACCTGAAGTCGGTGTTGGATATGTTTCAGCGTCAAATATGAATCGCGGAGCGCATTTTGTTCTTCAGCGGTAAGCAATTCGTTGCGGTGCAAGGCTTCGATGGCATTGATTGTTCCGGCCATCCGAATGTTTACAAAAGCGGTGCCATTGAGCAATTGCACAAACTGTATGACTGCGACAATGTCGGCTGTGGCTCCGGGCGTAGACTGCATATCCAACACCACGTCGGCGGTATGGTCCCCGCGATAGAGCCGGCGTTTTTGTGATCGCATCCCAGTCATGTCGGCACGACTTAGATAGCGTCGGTAAATCCATTTGTTGATGCGCCGCAGAAATTTAGCACTTAATTCAGCATTGCCAACGCAGGGGCGTGCTCCGATGAGAGCACAGCGTTGCCATGTCCGGCCGGAAAAATCAAGATACTGAACGGCAGCATTGAGATTAGTTGCTGGTGAGGAATTATTATTGGATAGCGGGAAACTAACATCAATCGTAAAAAGCGGTTCACCGGTGGTTGAAGTTAACAACGCCAGCGTTTTGGCCAACACATTA
The DNA here is from genome assembly GCA_036338835.1 of Planctomycetota bacterium. GTDB lineage: Bacteria > Planctomycetota > Planctomycetia > Pirellulales > Pirellulaceae > UBA721. Next base: position 3,380 of record JAYZBF010000088.1, on the reverse strand, counting down.
TTAAGGACATCCGCACCCGCACCGTTGTTTGAGGATGCCGACCCGTCATACAACATCAGGATTTTCACCGTGTCGCCATAGCACATTTGGTTGGCAGCGAGGTCTCCGAGGGCAATCACGGCGAATTGGTCTGTAAGGTTCGAGTCCGTTGCTGCTGCGGTGCGACTCACCGCCACCTGAAACGCAGCTGCAAGTAATCCTTCATACAAATAACTGGTTTGTTCTAGCACTGTATCCGGATTTTGTTTTCGAATGAGGTCACCGTAGGCGATTCGCAGCCACTCGCGATGAAGAATGCGTTGTAGTTGAAGCTTGACAGCGGTATCACCGGAAACACTCATTATTTCGTTAAGGATTTCATCGAGAATAATCCCGCGGTCGACACGCTGGCCATCCGTTATCCGTAGTAAGTCATAACACTCCGGCTCGTCAATCAAGAGTTGGCTAAGATGTTGACTGGCAGAAAAAATAGTAAGCACCGTTACAAGCGCTTCAGTATCGCGTTCCCACAAAGCTCCTAGCGATATTGGATTTCGCGATACACTGATAAAGTGTGCTAGTGAGTGAAGTACTTGTTCCGGTTGGACTAAGGTTGGCAGAATCTGTTCGAGTTGAGTCAGCGTGACGCTCACGAGATCAATCGTCATGCCCGCTTCATTTAACGCTAATAAGGATCGGAATGCGACGGCGGTTTCCGTTACGCCTAGATTGGCCAACCAAGCTTGAGCGGCCTTGGGCGAATCGAGTAATTCAATGACTTGTGCAACTTGCATGACATTATTCTATTGGATTTAGGTGAACAACGGGCTCAGCCTGATTGGCATTTGGGTTGTTTTCAATGAATTGGTCTATTGGCTTGAACGGCTCAAGCTACCAAACTGGCCGCCGAGTTAAAACCAATTGATATTGGGATCTAATGAACCTTGATAGGTTACGCTGGCGAGTACGGGAGGACCACTGCACCTAGTTATCTCGTCAAAATTGGTCGCTTGGCTAATATCGTCTGTAGGTATCGCCCGCCGGTTATTCAGAACTGTCCCCACTACGGGTAAACCATCTTCGAAGGCAGCGGCGGTAATAAGTGTTTGCAGTGTTTGATTAATACATCCGAGTTCGTTACTTGCTACTAGGAGTAGTGGGTAGCCAAACTCATAGGCCAGATCAGCGACATAATCTTCATCACTGACCGGCGACATCAAACCGCCAATACCTTCGACAACAACAAAGTCATAGTTGTCTCGCCAGTAGCTCAAGCCGGTCCGTAGTAATTCGGCATCGACTTGGCGGCCTTCTGCTTGAGCAGCTAGGTGTGGAGCTAATGGTGCAATAAATCGTTGCGGACAAACTTGCTCCAAGGAACCGGGCTGTCCGGCGGCCTCCCATAATTGTTGGGCGTCTGCGCTAAGATGCTTGCCGTTTTCGAGGGGACAATCACTAGCAGCTGGTTTATAAACGCCCACGCGGACGCCGCTATGAACTAATGCTTGAATGATAAGGGAGGCGATATAGGTTTTCCCAACTTCTGTGTTGGTACCTACAATAAATAGACCTGGGGTAGCACGAGTCATGAGTTTGTCAGAGTTCGAGATATTCTTCAAGAGCTTCCCGCATCACATTCGGATCAGGGTCGACTTTGGTCCATATTTTGAATCCAATGACAGCCTGATTTACGAGCATTGCCAATCCATCGAGCGTTTGACAACCGCATTGTTTTGCATCACGTAACAGTCGTGTTTGGGGTGGGTTAAAGACAACGTCGGCTACAACCATCGATGGCAACAGTGTTTCAACATCCAAGGGAACCTTCGCTTCGGCATCGCCTAACCCAATGCTGGTTGCATTAATTACGACTTGAACATCTTCATCGATTTCAAAATCACCGTCGAGCGTGACTAAATTGGCGTGGCAGTTATCGATTTGCTGTAGCACGGCAAGAAGTTCTTGGCCTCGTGACTCCGTGCGATTTACAATTGTGATACTAGCGGCTCCGGCCAGTCCCAATTCGACGGCAATTGCTCGAGCAGCACCGCCAGCGCCCATGATGACAATCTTTGTCTCTGCAGGATCGATGACTTCGCGCAGTGACTGCACAAAACCTTTGCCATCGGTGTTTTCACCGATCAGCTGCCCGTCTACTACGTTGACGCAGTTGACAGCGCCCATTAATCGAGCTGCATCGCTGAGGTCATCAAGATATTCCAGTACGGCCACTTTATGAGGAATCGTGAAATTACCGCCGCGAAATGACATCGCCCGGAACCCTGACATGGCCTCGCCAAGATTTTCAGCGGGAACTTGAAGCGTTAAATATCGCCAATCAAGATTGCAGTCCACAAAGGCACGTTCCATCATGAATTGGCTGGGATTTCCAGCAACTGGGTTTCCCATGCAACTAACAATGTCCTGAATCGGTTTATCCACCACCGTGATTCCCTCTCCGTTCTTGTTCATTCAAAGTTATTTGAAAGCTTATTCTGTTGCTTCGTCTACTGTTAGTATTGTGGCGCAGCATGCGCGTTTCTGCAATTGCAAACTTATGGGCAAATAGTTGAGGACGACGTAGTTGAAATCAATCTGGAATGACGAGCTGAGGTTTGTTGCTGTTTGGCGTAACTTCACCGCAGCGTCGAGCCTTGATACGCATGTAGGGAGCGGTAAAATGACACCTGTCACCAAAGCTACTGCGATCAGCATCGGGATCCGCGTGAAAGGGTTCAATAAAATCTTCAATGACAAAGCCCGCTCGACACATTCCTCCCAAGATGTCTTCCCAGCGGTGGAGATACTCGTGTGTCCCTTCTTCTCGTAGCCGTGAACCTTGACTTTGATTCATGGGTAACATTGGTAGCGGGCCAGACCGATAATAGGGCTGATCTAACGTCCAGCCATTTTCACTGCGCTGCAAGCTCGTTTGTAAGCTTGTCGGTTGTTTATGTTGACTGATATAGATTCCCCCGGAACGTAGTACCCGAGCCACTTCCATAAATATTGGAGCGATGTTTGGTAAATAACAGGTGCTGACCGGTTGGATGATGATGTCAAATTCGGCGTTTGAAAAAACAGAAAGGTCATCCATGGAAGCTTCGACGACTCGCAAATCAAATCCTCTTTGCTGTGCGACTTGACGGTCTAGTTCGAGCATTGCAGGTGATATATCAACGACGGTTACGTTTGCACCGGCAGCGGCATAAATGGCACTTTGTCGCCCGCCGCCCGCTGCCAAACAGAGTACTTGTTGATTGGCAATATCACCGCCGAGCCAGCCTTGCGCATGGATCGTGCCGACGGGGTCATGAAGATCTTCATCGTTGGCGGGCTTCGTAAAGCACCGTTTACCGACAACCATTTTGTCCCAAGCCTTGCGATTGTGTTCACGTGCT
>JAYZBF010000087.1:0-13242 GCA_036338835.1 Planctomycetota bacterium | reverse complement strand
ACCGCGGAAGTCCATTGTTGGTCGCCGTACGAATTCGCGCTTGTCAAGAGCACGAAAAAACGTCAGTGAACTACGATACACCCCGAACATCAGTGCCATCGTTTGTTCGGCGACTTGGTTGGCAAATAGCCCAGAAACGCTGGAAACAACAATATCCGAATTGATTACACTAGGTTTTAGGCAATGGTCTAAGCCTGCCGCAGAAGATTGAATCCACTGGAGGCGCCCTTGCTCCACAACTTCTTCCCATGGCAGTGGAACCTTGGCATGCCCGATGAAAATATCGGCCGAGAGGATCTCCTGTGCAATTCTGGATTGACCTGCATTAATAACCTCAATTTCGGTGCTTGTGCTGTCGATTTGTTTAGCTTGTGAGTCGGACAGTGGAAAGCACAGTACGACACGTTTAGTGTGTTGAGTCATGGTAGAATGAAAACCGTGGCTAAAGGAAATTAACAGAATATTATTAACGTATCAGAGCGTACGACTGGCAAACCTTAACTTTTCTATGATAATAGAGGTTTGCAAACTAAACTATCCAGTACACCAAGGAATGCTCAAATGGAGCGGCATTGGCGTAACATTAAATACAATGTGTGAAGGAGAATCTCGCTGAAGGCTTCAACAGTACAAATTGGAAAAGTCGCCATCTTGGTTTTGGTGTTACTGCGACTGTCCGTTGGTTGGCACTTTTTTAAAGAAGGTGCAGCCAAAATGGATGGCGGTTTTTCGTCGACTAGTTTCCTTAATTCCGCAAAGGGCCCATTTTCTGGCGGCTTTCAAGCGATGCTATGGGACACCGACGGTAAGATCCGCCTGTGCTACCAATCTTCGTCACAATCTAGTGGATGGTCAGAGCCGTCTTATAACACGAAATCGGTTGTGGACCACTGGAAAGCATATCAAGCGGATGTCATCGCCTATCAACGCCTTGAGGGGGATTGGGCAAAAGCGGCTACTGGTATTGTTAATCGCCGTGCTGATCAGCTTAATGAGTTTTTTGAGGTTAATCATGACGATGTGATACACCTCTTTAATCAGATGGAGCGACGCGAAATACAGCTGAAGACAGAAGCGATGTCGGGAGTGACAAGCTTACGAGCTCAAGGACTACAATTAGAAAACGAAATTCGATCAAGCCGAGTTCCAATGCTGGCTAGTATTGATTTGATTTGGGAAGGTTTGCAACGCGAACTCAATGCTTTGGGTACTCGCGTCCCGTTACCCCTAGGGAAAATTAATGCCCCGCCGATTGCTGCAAATCAACTAGACCGCTTTATTCCGTGGTTTGATATCATCGTAGGTTTGTGTTTGCTGCTCGGCCTATGCACCCCTGTTGCCGCTTTGGCCGGCGCTGGGTTTTTGTTATCCGTTATATTAAGTCAATTCCCCGGTTCCGCTGGGGCTCAACCTACTTATTACCAAACAATAGAGATGTGTTCCCTATTGGTCATTGTATTTACCGGAGCGGGTAAGCACGTTTCACTAGATTCGATTCTGGGTCACTGTTGTTGTTGCCGTAAGCACACAGCAAAGCCCGAGAATCAGACAGAGGAGAAAGAATGAATCTTACACCAGAAGAAAAAGAAGTTGGTAAAGGTAATTATTATGACGCGATCGGTCATACTCGACGTGATTTTCTTAAGACGATCGCTGCTTCGGGAGCTGTGTCGGGTGCCGGTTTAGGAGCAGCTTATTTTGGCTATTCAACGGTCGCCGATCCCGTTCGCGTCGGTGTGATTGGTACGGGTGACGAAGGCAACGTGCTGATCGGAGCGCTTAATCCGGAGTACGTGCAAGTTGTGGCAATCGCTGATTTGCGAGAGTACAACATACATCGTGCGTTTCATGGTGATTATTCAAGTCCCGCAGCTATGGCTGCGCGACCCGGTTTGATGTCGAAATATGGTTGGAAAACGGAATCCGAAGCCCGCAATCATGTAAAAGTATATACCGACGGCTATCAGGAATTGTTAGCGAATAAAGATATTCAAGCAGTGATTACTGCTGTGCCATTGCATCTACATGCCCAAGTAGCAGTTGATGCCATGCTCGCGGGTAAGCATGTATTGACCGAAAAGTTAATGGCGAAGAATATCGCGCAATGCAAGTTGATGGGCCGGATTGCCGCAGATAAGAATTTGTATTTGGCTACCGGACACCAACGACATTACAGCGTCTTGTATGACAATGCGGTTAACTTAATTCAATATGGATTATTAGGGGAACTACATCATATTCGCGCTCAGTGGCATCGGGGGAATTTGCCTGGTCGTGATAGTTGGCAGATGCCGGTTCCGGGCGGCGAAATTCCAATCGGAGGGACTGAAAAAGATCGCTTTGACAAAATTCATTCGCAAGTTCTGTCGTTTGAAAGACAGGTAAAAAATGAAAAAGATCCAGTTGCTCGAGAACTGTTAGAACACAAACTCGCCCAATGGAAAGCTTGGGATAGCGATAGTGAATTGGTCGAAGACCGTGCGTTAAAACACGGGTTCCAAGAATTTGAATTTCCCGCGGGTCACCGACGGTCCGCGTTGGAAGAACTAGCACGCTGGCGATTGTGGGAACGTACAGGTGGTGGGCTTATGGCCGAACTCGGCAGTCACCAAATGGATGCGGCTGGCATCTTTTGTAGTGCCTTACGCCGCGATGGCAAGAAAGCTCAACCGCTAAGTGTGCACGCTGTAGGTGGTCGCCACCTATTTGGCGCCGACCGCCACGTCGAAGACCATGTTTATTGCATGCTGGAGTTTCCTGCTCCAGGCTATGAAGATGCGTTCGATGTCGGGTATGCGGATTTTGGGACAGGTGTTGGAAAAACAGCGGTGCCAGATTATGAGAATGATGATAATAAAAAAATCGTGGTCACTTATTCTTCCATAAATGGAAATGGATTTGGTGGGTACGGCGAAGTCGTAATGGGGACTAAAGGGACATTGGTCTTAGAAAAAGAAAAAGAGATGATGCTCTTTAAAGGCTCGGACACGACGACGAAAGTTGGGGTGAAGAAAGACGCGGGCGGACCAACGCTCGATACACAAGCCAGTGGCGAAGCTGCTCCGGTTGCTCAAGCCGCACAGACAGGGCCAGTAAGTCGGGGTTATACCGAAGAGATTGAGCATTGGGCCTACTGTATTAGCCATGCATCACCGGAAAATCAACCGCGCTGTAATCCGCATGTTGCGTTAAGCGATGCGGTAATTGCCCTAACCACTAATGTCGCAATCCGGCAAGGTGCTGCCGGAAAAGGCGGACATATTCAGTTCCAAGAATCGTGGTATGACGTTAATGATGATTCGACGCCCGATGGGAGCGATATAGCCCAGACCACACGCGAATTGCAAGGATAAGCGCTGGGAGGTGGCAATCAGTCGCCCTTTCCAAATTGGCGGCGGATGAATCCCAAGATGGATAATACGATAACGCAGCCGACGAGCAGTGGCAGAATCGCTTTGGCTGATGGTTTGTAGATGACAGCCATTAACAGTCCGATCCCGATGAGGATGCCAATGGGGCCTTTTAACGTTAGCAACAGTTTTTTGACGTCGTCAAATGCTAACAGCAGGATGCCGAAGAATACTGTGACCCGAAAACTAATCGGTAAGGTCGAGTTCTGCCAATCTTCAGGGCCGAAGTACCACATCCCGAAAGTGATGAGCACCAAAATGATGAACACCGCCTGTAGACGTTTTTTATGATCCATATGTCTTGTCGCGCCGAATAGCTGAACAAATGAACAAGTGCCGGAAAATTTGCTAGTTGATTTTGTCTTTGAGCTGCGTTAATAGACTGACGGCGTTGCCAATCTCCGTTTTCTGGCGTTCTGGATCCTCCGAGATTTCACGCTCAATCGTTAGCGGACCGGTGTATCCAATCGCATCAAGTGTTCGCAAGTAGTCTTCCATGCCAACAGCGCCATCGTTCAAAGGGACTTCAGCACCCCATTCAACACCCGGATTGTCGGCCCACGTTGCATCCTTACAGTGGACGCTGCGTACCAACGCGCCAACCTGACGCAAGGCTTCGATGGGTTCACCTGTTCCATAAAGAATCATATTGGCCGGGTCGAAGTTAATAAACAAGTTGTCCCGCTCAACATCACCAATAAACTCCAATAGGCCGGTGGCTGTTTCTTGTCCGGTTTCTAGGTGTAAGTTTTGATTGTTGTTCTTACAGTGATCGAGAATGTCGCGGGTAACCTCCACCACTTCGCCATAGAGGGGATCGGATTTATCGTGCGGAATGAACCCAAGATGTAAAGCAACAACGTCGCACTGCAGCATATGAGCGAAGTCAGCAATTTCTTTCATTTCCTGAACGCGAGCGGCACGCATAGCGGGCGGAACAATACCGACCGTTTCCACAACAGTGGGAATATCCGCATAACTTTCACCTTCAAAACCACCGAACACTGCGGTGAGCGTGATACCGAGTTGGTTAAGATATGCGAGAAACTTTTCTGCATTTGCAGCTGTTCTGGTTTCCTTAGCTGGGGCATGTAATTGAATGGTTGGCACACCCAGTTCGTGAGCTACTTCAATTTTGACTCCCAAACCGGCGTCGATACTTGTAAAAACTCCAATTGGCCACTTTTCCACAGTGCTGCTCCTTGATCTTCGTAATGGATCTATTTGATTTTGAATTTTCAGGTATAAGTTAGAAGGTGTCCATCGAACTAGATTCGGTCTAGCGAGTCGACCCATTGTAGGAATTGCAAGCGATCGTTATCTGATAGCCCAGCCTTGTTATTGAGTAGGATTGTTGTGACAGGATACTTCGCAGCAGTGAGTCGCTTAACTCCGGCCGCAGAAGCTTTTGCTAGCTTGGAGTCTTTCACGTTAAACGCATAGAACGCCAAGCGTTCGCCGGGGTCGTTGGCTTTGATTGCCGCTCGAGCAGGCAATGCTGCATCCACCGGTGCGACGCCGCGGATTAAGTCCCGATGGGCGAATCCGACTAGATATGACATGCTGCCACCGGCTTGTTGACCGTGCACAACGATGCGATTACGGTCGATCGTATAGAGAGATAAGATATTGTCGATCGTTTTACGGATAAAATCAACTTCGCTTGGATTCCAGCGGGCGGGATCCGCGGATTGTGGAGCTAAGACGATCGCGTGATATTGTTCTGCAAGTGCGATCCATTGGGTTTGCAAATCCTCATTATCGGGCTTACCAGGAGCCTGTAACCAAACGATTAGTGCGTGCGGCATGTCGTGGCGGTAATTTGTTGGGATGATGGCCACACACTCATTTTTTTCTTCTGGAAGTTTTAGGTCGATCAATCCGGTTGCCAATGTGTTCGCAGGGGCCGCAGCGATAGGAACTGCATGCGCTGAGATTGTGGGTGCTTGCTGAGGTATGCTGCTTAATTCCAGAGATACTGTGGTGGGCTCGTTGCTGCGTAAATAAGTTAGCGTCAATTCGTCCTGAGGCTCGAAGTTTGAGAGGACCAATCTCAGAGCGTTATGATCAGCAACGATTTCGCTGTTGATGTGTGTAATGATATCGCCCTGCTGAAGTTTGACTTGTTGTGCTGGACTGTCCACATAGACGTGGCGGATTTGTGTCCCCTGTTGGGCAAAATTGCGATCCGGAAGTACCCCCAAAAGTGGATGCTCATAGGGTTCAAGCTCTTCGACGAGCGTTACTTTGGAAGTGATGATTTGGTCATCCCGTTTGATGGAAATCGTTATCGTGTTACCGGCATATTGACCGCCTAACGCATGACGCAGTTGAGCTTGACGACGAATCACCAAGTCGTTGACTTTGATGATCGTGTCGCCTTTTCTAAGACCACCCTCCCGAGCGGGCGATTTGGGCTGAACGGCGACAATTTCTGCGGGTAAGTCGTAAATGTTACCGGACTTGAGCGAGACGCCAAGTAAGCCAGAGTGCAGGTCGTTGCCCGCTTTGAGCGTGTCTAAGTGTGGCAGGATATCAATTAGCGGTACGGCGAATCCGATACCGGAGTCGTACCAGTCTGTACCATCAGTGGGGCTTTGGCCGCGCGGCGAGAGTGGTGTTAAGATCCCGTAGACTCGGCCATGGATGTCGATTAAGGGGCCACCATAATTTGTTGGTGAAATCTTGGCATCCGTTTGAATGGCTTTACCCCAGATTCGATTGGTGGCGCTAATAATTCCTAAGCTTTGATTTACTACCTCGCGCGAATATGTCTTGCCAAGGGCGATGGACCATTGGCCGACAACAATCTCCGCGTGAGGTACTGCGGTCGACGTAGCGTATTGTTCGGTCGTGTTTACCTTGAGCAGCACTAAATTGCGATTGTGGTCACGTGCAATAAGGGTGGCGGCCGCACGCTTTCCGCTCGGAGTGCTTACTAATATGGAAGTGAATGATGGTGGGAAATTCACCGCACTCGACAAAATGAAGCCGTCATTGGAGACGGCCAATCCCGTGACAACCCCATCATTGCCGGTCTCTAAACCGCCTAGAACTTCGATCTGCACGACACTTGCAGCGACTTGAGTGACTGCTTGCTGTAGAGCTTTTTCCTCTTGGGCAAGCAGGTCATCTTGAGCCGCTAAGCTCATTGACAAAGCGCAGAAGAGAGTTGCAAAAATCGCTATAAGAAAAAGTTGTTTGAATAGCGATGGCTGGTGGTTAGGAAAAATATTCATGATTTAGGTAATGCTGTGTATGTAAACATGTATGTTTGAATTATTTATTGTCCGGGCAATATGATATCAATTAAGTTGTTGTCACGTTGGATGACCACGGTGATGTCATCGATCTTGTCAATCAATGCAATTTCATTAACAAGTGTGTTGAGTGAATCGATCCGGCGATTGTTTAAGTAAAGTATCAGGTCATCGGGGCGGAATCCCTTTTGCTCAGCGACAGAGTTACGGGTGATCGAGTCGACGAACGGTGGAGTTTTGGCGAGTACGTCGGGAACCATACGAATCCCAAGAGACTTCAATGTATGCGGATTGTCGGGTCGTTTGACAGTTTCGTCAAAACTTCTTGGGCGAGTGCGCCCTGCAATAATGTCTTCCACTGCTGTGGTCAGTTGGGCGATGGGTAACGCATAGTTGAGCCATGTTCCATTCTGGGCATTACGAAGTTCTTTACCTAATAGCCCCGCCAAAGCGCCATGACTGTCGGTGAGGGCGCCACCGGCAGCACCTGGATTATTCGAAATGGCGTCGAGTACGTAGATGGGACCTTGATAGGGAGATTTAAATGCACCACGACGAGCGTTGAGTGAAGTCGTGGCGGAGACGATTCCGTGTAGAACGCTGCAGGGTTCATTGCCGGTTGCCACTCCAAACAGGTTGCTGATCGTTAGGATGCGGGCTCCAGGTTTCAGGGCGACAGATTTGCTTAATGAGAAGTGATCAAGTTCTTGAGAATCGACTTTCAGGACTGCCATTTCTAGTCGTGGGTCAGCGCCGACAATTTTTCCTTCGAATTTACGACCGTCGTCTAAGACGATTGTTATGTAGTCGGTATCTAATACATAACTCCATACCGTTAGAATATGCCCCTCACTGCTAATTAGAAATCCACTTTGGTAGGCCTCGAGGCCTTTCAGTCCACCAGCACCGTAGATTTTTACCATCTTGCTTTGAACCGTATTGGAGGCCAAAGCAAGGTCGTCCGCGTGGGATGAGGATGCAAGTCCGCTGAGCACCAATGTTGCAATCAACAGTGGCTTCAGCAGGCGTAGAGGTTTTGCAATTAATAGTGACATAGCTCAATTCGCTCCCTTATCGGCAGTGGGAAACTGATAATTTGAAATGATAAGTTCCCCGTAAATGACTTCGCCATGGACGACCTCTATGTGATGCGGCATCAAATGGCCGTTGACTTCTTTGTAGTCGCTGAAATAAAGCTCGCAAGGGTCGATGCCAAGGTCCGGATACATTTCTATAGAAGTAAGATGCCCGGATTTAGGGTCGAAATAATAGCGACATTCAATGACACTGTGAGTGCCGATGAGGACGTCTTGTTTTTCTAAATGCTTGGGAGTGGGCATAGAGCCAAGGTAGTAGACCTCGCCAAAGCGTTTTGGACTTACTTGCATGATGTGCTTCCACATGTGTAGTGCGACGAGCATCCCTCCGCTACCTCGTGGTGCATCCTGTGTATTGAGTTCGGCATCTAGATCTGCGAATGTCGTTCCCTGCGGAAGCTTGGCATCAACTCGATTCGCCTGCAGATTGATGGTCGCTGCTCCCAGGTTTCCGAGTTTCCCTTCAATAATCCAATTGCCCAGAAGTTTGTCACCCTTGGTTAAACCAATGTACTTGTCCCAAACACGGTTTTGATTGAGCTTATTAAAATAATAATTTGAATAACCATGACGTGCTTCAATGAAGGGTGCGACTTCCGGCGGGACCCCCTTTTTAGTGTTGTTTTTAGCAGGTGGTTTTGGCTCTGGTGGATCATCCTTGGGTTTTTCTTGGTCTTTGGGTGGTGCTGGGGGCTTAAGATTGGGTTGTACTTTGGCCAGCAACTCTTCTGGACTGTGTACGCCGGCAAGGCGAACAAATGTGTCGATTTGCTTTCCGTCTTGCAAGAAACTTATAGGAACTCTCCAACCACGCGGATAAATTCCAAGTACATTTTTGAATCCGTTAACTGTGTTAATTGGCCTGCCGCCGAATGACAGCAGTTGATCACCGTAACGTAAGCCTCGACGGTATGCGTCCGAAGACTCGATGATGTTGGAGACGACAACTGCGCCATTTTCGTCGGTTACCATGTTGGCGCCGAGCGTAGCGTGATCGAGATACCGGCCACTGTGCAAATAGCCAAGGAAATGTTTGATTTGATTAATGGAAATCGCGTATCCGACACCGACGTTGACACGTCCACGCTTCTCAAAAGACCCGCGCCCGTTGACACCAATGAGATCGCCGTTAGCGTTGAACAATGGACCTCCTGAATTTCCAGGGTTAATTGAAGCGTCTGTTTGGATGCAGTCCGCATATTCTAGCAATGTACCGGCTGGGTATTGGTACCGATGTACGCCAGATACGATGCCATAGGTTACTGTCGGCTGGAAATCGGTGGCTAACAGAAATGGGTTTCCAACGGCAAAACACCAGTCCCCCAGTCTTACTTTGTCACTGTCGGCCATTTTGGCGAAGGGAAAATCATCGCGTCCGATCATCTTAATCAATGCGACATCGCCAACAGGATCGACGCCTACGACAACGGCATCATATAGCTGTCCATCATTGAGCGCACATTTCATGGCTGTGCCAGCTGGCTTGACGACGTGAAAGTTACTCAATGCGTAACCTTCAGGACTGATTAAAACGCCGGAACCGCCACCGTTGCCTCCGGCAGCGAACACCATGACGGTTGAAGCAGATGCCTTGCGGATCGCCGCAATGCGTTTAGCTTGAGCCGACAATACTGATGACGCCACATCGACCGCATGGACGGTTGATGTGCAGAGTAACAATACGACTGCTAATACAGAGATTCGTGTTTGTGTCGTGCGTAAAGTAAAAATCACTTCTGTCTCCAAGGTATACGATGCGGTTTACCGTTGAGGTATACCAGCTACATGTTATTCATTTAAATAATGCTATTTTAATACGCGAGCATTACCCATATTTAGTTGGTCGCCGATGTCGAGGTTCTTTCCATAATCAACTTTGATCGTGATGCGCCGAACCCCAGCGATGTTTACGTCTAATGTTCGTGGTTTGTCGCTACCGGTAACAAAATCCTGAAACAACTGTTTGTTGTCCCCAAGGATTGTCAATTCCACGTGCCCACGCCCGTTCATTGATGGATCAATTCCAATATCCATATGTAGTTTAGAATAAGTGTCGGGTAGCCTCAGTGACATCACCGTACGGCTATGGATCGAAATTCCCTTGGAATAGCTTTCAGTTCCAACCATCAATGGAGTGCCATCGACGGAAATATCCATGCGGGGTTCGTAAACCTTGGACAACCTCTTACGGATTAAATTGCCAGACAAAAATGGCGTCCACTCTACAGCTTCAGGAGTTATGTCACTTAAGTACAAGATGTTGTTACTAGCAAAATCTAGTCGACTTAATTCAGATAGCTTGAGCGTCAATGACTCGCCGGTGCAAGTTTTGGCTTGTAGTTGCTGGTCTTCTAATTCGAGTTGGCTTACTTGCCAAACGTTGTTTAACGTGTCGGTGATTCGACAGAGAGATTTAGCGGTTTCCTTGTTGGCTGGATCTACGAGTCGAATGCCTGCCAATTTGGTGATTTCAACGGGTATTTTATCGCCACCGAAATTGAACGTTACGAACTCCCCGTCAATTGTTTCGACGATGCCTTCAAGCTGATCGATGGCACCGGACTGCCGTTGTACGATTAATATGTCCTCCGCACTATCCGCAGCTATGATTTGTTGATATTGCTTCAGTGCTTCGTCGGTTAAAGACTTAAACTGAATATCGCGAACGCTATCAGCACGACAGATAAAAGACTGAGCATTTCCAATAACCACCGTGCATTTTTCGCCGGTAAGAGTAATTGATTTTGCGTGGAAACGAGACCCACCGTGAAGTGTAATCAGAGTGGTTGCATCATTGGCAGGTGCCGCCGGATGTGCAAAGACGATTGACTGTAATTGGTCTAATGCGTGTTGAGTGTCCCCAGATTTATCAGTCAGTGTGATTTCTTGACTATTGAGAGCTGAGATATTTCCCGCGATGGGGTCGCCTTGCAGTAGGTTTACTTGTACCTCAGTGGATACAAGTAACGCTGCCGATAAAAACACGGTTGTCCACATATGAGATTAATCGCCCCCCTCAGAGCTTGTTCGATATGCCAGCGAATAGCGGTGGCGAATATGTGGTGTGTCGCTAACCTTCGTCACGAGCCAGTTTTCGGAAATACTCTTCAATCACTTCACGGTAATGCGCTGGCAATTCTTTGCTGATTTGTTGCAGTGCCTTTTGTCGCTCGCGAGGAGGTAAAGCTCCCCAGTCATCGCCTTGTTTGGTGCTTTTGCTGTCCACGTTACCCGGACCGGAACCACCAAGGTTGGATGAATCTTGGGCTGGCGAGCTTGAACTGGAACTACCACCACCGCTGCCGGATTGTTGTTGCTGTTGTTGTTGTTCCAACTCCTCAATCATCTTGTCTAGCTTGGCAATGACATCGTCTTCTTCTTTGCGAACTCTAGTGCCAGCTCGTCCAAGCTTCAGTCGGCGGCGAATGTCCGCCATCAAACGTGCCACTTCGTCCAATGAGTCAGATTTTAATGGTCCGACATCTGCCTTCATCAAGTTGGCAATCGTGCTGTAGCGTCGGGGTAATTGCTCTTCGTTTTCTAACAAAAGGTCTATTTTCTGTAGACAAACGTCCTTGGCGAGAATGCGGTGGTAACCCGTGGCTTGATAAAACAACAATGTCGCCGGATCGACAACTTGGCTTGGGGTAATACCTTCCAGTACTTGCAAGCACTCGTCTTGCAGATCACTGTGAGCGAGCCAGCGAGCGTAAAAGAGCCGTAGGTTATTTCGCAGGAAGTCGTTCTGTGACTCATCCGCGAGCATGGTTGGAATAATATTTGCCGCTGTAGCCGGAGTTGTTTCTAGGCGGGTTGTAAGTTCGCGTACATCTTTGTTCGCTAATGCGAAGCTGTTGATGAGCTGGTCGAGTAACAACGAGCGGTCGTTTGATTCGATGGGAATTTCCCACAGAATTGCGATCTGTTGTTGGACGGCTTCGGAAACTTCGGACTCGCTAAGGTATTTATCTAGATCGGCTTTGACCGTTAGTTGATCGGGAAAGGACCAAGTCGCTCTCTTTTCAAGTTCATCCTGAGCAGAAACCGTTGTCGGTGCTACGGCAACAAAAAATAACGTTGCTACTGCAGCACAAGCGATGGTTGATTTGAAGTTCATAGTGTAAATGCCCAGCGAAAAAAGGCTGTAGTTGTTATTGGTTTTTTCCAAGTACGATATCACGAGTGATGCGTTGTAAACTTCGTTGCGTATCGGAAAGCTTCTGTAAAGCGGTAATCAAGTCGACATCCATTGCTTGACCGGCGGGATCGTCGAGATCGTCGAGCAGGCGCGAGTATCGTGTCGTGCGTTTGTTGATGCGCAGTTGAAGCGATCGAATCATCCGTAGTTCGGCTAATTTGTCGACAAGTGGTTGTTCTTGCTGTTGCTGTTGTTGCTGCTGTTGCTGTTGCTGCTGTTGCTGCTCTTCTAAATCTTGTTGAGCTTGTTGCAGTGCTTCGATCATCTCTTCGATGGACTGGATGATGTCTTCTTCGATGCCAAGGGTTATACGGCCAACCTTCAATTGGCTTAAGCGACTGGCAGCTTGCTCCATGTCTTCTCGCATTATTTTGACGGTTTCCGGAAATGCAATCGACGAGCCTTCCTCAAGCAGTAATGTAAGTACCTTGTCGGCTTCCAATCCAATACGTCGTTGTTGAAAACTCAGCTTGTTAGCTGCAACTTGGACTTCACGATCTTGATCGGATTTCGGTGTTTTTGAAAGTTGCAAGGTTCCTTCATATACTTTGAGTTCCATTTCAAGCATTTTACGGAAACGCCCCTCTAGTAACGCTAACATCCTTTCTAGTTCTTCTTCGCGTAGTTGTCGCAGGATTTCTTCAAGTTGTGCTTTAGCTTCAACGAGTTTTTTCTTGGCCTCTTCTTGTGCTTCGATAGATTCGCTGCGGCGTGCATTTTCAAGTTCGATTTGGGCCTGTTTCATCTGTTCTTGAGCTTCTTCTAAGCGTTGGCGAGCCGGATTGTCCTCTTGCTCACCACTCTCGCCACCTTCACCACCCTGACCTGGTTTGCCTTCACCTGGTTTGCCTTCACCTGGTTTGCCTTCACCTGGTTTGCCTTCACCTTCATTCTGCCGGATTTTGTCGACCAGATCACCGGTTTTCCCGGCCAGGTTTTCCTGGTCTTTTGCAATTCGTTCCGAGTCAGCGCCCCCTTGGTTCTGGGCCTGCATGGACCGTTGTTCGCGTAACAACCTTTCCACGTCGCGAATATATTCACGAATACGGTTCTTTTCTGACTGCAGTCGATCGGACCGATCTTCGGTCATGAGCAGGTCAAGTATTTTTTGGAGTTGAACTTGCGATTCGGTTTGTGAATCGATCGCTCGTTTCAATTGTTCCTGGTTGAGTAGTTGGACAATAGATTGCAATTGCGTTGCAGTCAGATCATCCCGGGATTGTTTATAAGCCTGTCTAAGCAGAGCTGCTCGTTTTGGGTTATTAGCAGCTTCGAAT
>JAYZBF010000086.1:0-7070 GCA_036338835.1 Planctomycetota bacterium | reverse complement strand
GTTAGCAATAAATAGAGTGCCTCACGCCCTGTTCGTTTGTTCAATTGTTGGCATGTGCTGTTGCTGCAGTCAGAACTCGATTACCAATGCCAGTGAAAAACTCGCTGTGCGATTTGCAACATTTAATGTCAGCATGAATCGCGGCGGCAGTGGAGAATTACTCGCAGATCTACAGGCAGGCGAGAACGACCAGATTAAAAAAGTTGCTGCTGTAATTCGTATCGTTCGACCCGATGTCATTCTGCTTAACGAGTTTGATTATTGCGGAGACCAAGCCGCCACAGCCATCGCTACGTTCCAAAAAAACTTTCTCGCCGTCAAAGATTTACTCGACACTAAACCGATTACGTTTAAATATCATTTCGTATCCAGCGTCAATACCGGACTACCCTCTGGCTTAGATCTGGATGGCAACGGTAAAACCACAGACCCTGGAGACGCCTATGGGTTTGGCCGTTATCCTGGACAATACGGTATGGTTGTATTGAGTCAGTTTCCAATTTCGGCGGACGCCAAAACGTTTCAGCATTTCCTCTGGAAAGACATGCCTCAAGCAATGCTACCTCAGAAGGTCAAGCCGAGCGATACTTCAGAGTCTTATTATAGTAGCGACATTTTAGACAAATTTAGACTCTCTTCAAAAAGCCACTGGGATCTCACCATTGAAACACCTAATCGTGACATACATTTTTTGGTCAGCCATCCAACACCACCAGTTTTTGACGGCCCTGAAGATAAAAATGGTAGCCGCAATCACGACGAGATACGTTTCTGGGCTGACTACATCTCGGACAACAAATCCCAATATATCTACGATGACAAAGGGCGGCGAGGAGGATTAACTAATTCACAGTCGTTTGTCATTGCCGGTGACATGAATGCTGATCCTGCAGATGGCGATACGACCGACGACGCAATTTTACAGTTGTTAAACCATCGCCGTATTCGTAACCCACTTGCCGCTAGCGACGGAGCCGTTGAAGCTAGTAAACTACAGGGGAAAATTAACACGTTACATCAAGGTAAACCCAAATTTGACACAAGTGACTTTTCAGATCGATCCCCAGGTAACTTACGCATCGACTATGTGTTGCCATCACGAAATTTGCATATTGAAAGTGCCGGCGTCTTCTGGCCTCGCAAAGACCAACCCGCCGCTGCTCTACTCGACGCCTCCGACCACCGACTCGTCTGGCTCGACGTCCAATCAAAGTAAAAAATCTCGGCGGTTTTACGTTGAGTATGTGGTCCGTATTGTTGACCTCCACTACATGTTTAGTGACATCTAAAGGGGAATACACGACGGGTTATATCGATTATTCTGTATATTTTCCCTGTCTTTCCTATTTTTACCAATCAACATATTTTCACAGGCCTGTTTGTAAACTATCTTGAAGTGATTACTACCGCATCTTGTACCATTAATTAAAGCTTAAAGTCGTTCAGTGACTATGCGACCCAACCTATATAAATGAATAACTATCTTTTGAGAACAATTCCCATGAAAAATTACCTTGCTAGCTTCGTATGTCTTTTTAGTTTTGTAGCTTGGACTGTTGCTCAAGAACCTCCTAAGCCGGAATTTCCTCCACATACAACGGTCCTCAACGGATATGAAAAAATTGTTTCCACAGCCGATGGCGCCCGCAGTATGTACACGCTGTGGACTCGATCCAAAGATGGACAAGTTTATGCTGAACTACCACCGACATTTGCTCAAAAACGATACTTCATAGCATTAACCGTTGCCAGTGGCGACAAATTTGCGGGGCTTCAATCCGGCGACTACTACGTATACTGGCGACGCTACAACAACAAATTAGCCTTGATCGTGCCGGACCTCGACACCCGCTCCAACGGTGACCCTGAATCACTTTCATCGGTAAATCGACTCTTCACAGATACCATGTTATTGACTGTCCCAATAATCACGATGGGACCAAGTGGTGGACCTGTGATCGATCTCGATTCAATTCTTGTCGGCAAAGCGAGTAAGTTTTTCGGACCCTCGGTCGTCAACCGTGAAATGGGTGGCCTGTTCAAACTTCAAAAAGCAAAAGCATTCCCTCTAAATGTGGAGCTCGCTTTTGAAATCCCTATCGCGAGCGGCAAGCTGTCGTCTCTGCATTACAGCATCAGTGAGTTGAATCCCAAAAGCAACTACCGCCCACGAGTAGCTGATGAACGAATCGGATTTTTCGTCACTTCCTACAGTGACTTAGGAAAATACAAAGACGACGAAACAAAAGTTCGTTACATCAACCGCTGGCATCTTGAAAAACGGGATCCCAGTTTAAAAATCAGTCCTCCTAAGAATCCGATTGTGTTTTACATCGAACACACGACTCCAGTACGTTATCGTCGTTGGGTCAAAGAAGGTGTTCAGAGTTGGAACTCTGCCTTCGAAAAAATCGGCATCTCAGACGCTCTAGAAGTTTATTACCAAGATAAAACAACCGGCGCTCATATGGACAAAGACCCCGAAGACGTGCGGTACAACTTCGTACGCTGGTTAAATAATGACATCGGAACAGCAATTGGGCCGAGTCGAGTCAATCCTAACACGGGTCAGATTTTAGATGCCGACATCATCCTCACCGATGGTTGGATTCGTCACTTTCATTACGAGTTTGACAATCTATTACCGAAAATCGCAATGGAAGGTTTCAGCGCCGAGACACTTGGTTGGTTAGCGAACAACCCTGATTGGGATCCTCGTTTAGCTTTTGCTCACGCTTCGCAACGAGACCACGTCCGCCAACAACTCACCGCCTCCGCAGGCCGTGCCTACGGAGGACACCCGTCCACACTTGTCGATAACACCTTACTTGGTGACGACGAGTACGACGGATTAATCGGGCGTGTTTCTCAAGTCAACGGTTCATGTATGGCATCTCATGGGATGGCCTTTGACGTTGCCATCATGCGAATGATTTATGAAATCCAAGCTAACCAACTGCAAGCGGATGAAACCGAAGAAAAAGAGGAAGACAAAAAGGAAGAAGAGGATAAAGACGAAGACGAGGACAAGGGTGAAGAAGCGGCACCAAAAGAACCTGTTGTCGAAGAGATGATTCTTGATGGTATGCCAGAGTCGTTTATCGGACCTCAATTGGCACATCTTGTTGCTCATGAAGTCGGCCATACACTTGGTTTGCGACACAATTTCAAAGCCTCTAGTGCTTACACGCTAGAACAAATTAATTCGGTTGAACATCGTGGAAAGCCAATTGGCGGCAGTGTTATGGACTATACGCCTACCAACATTCGCTTTGAAGCAGGAACTGCTCAAGGCGACTATGCCATGCACGGTATTGGTCCTTACGATTACTGGGCCATCGAATATGGTTACACCTTTGAAAAGGACCTCAAGCCAATCTTAGGTCGCGTCGGCGAACCGGAATTGCAATTTGCCACAGACGAAGATACTGGCGGTCCTGATCCCTTAGCTCGACGTTATGATTACGGTAAAGACCCTTTGAATTTTGCTCAAGATCAAATTAAACTTGCAAACCACCACCGTGGATTGGTCCTCGAGAATTTCGTGAAAGATGGTGACAGTTGGTCCAAAGCACGACGTGGATACCAAATCACGTTAAGCATGCAAGCTCGCGCTATTAGCATGATGGGCAATTGGATTGGTGGTGTACATGTTTATCGCGACAAAAAAGGTGACGCCGGAGATCGTGCTCCACTACAAGTTGTCCCAGTTGCTCAGCAACGAGCAGCGATTGACTTCGTAGTAAACACTGCATTTAACGACGAGGCATTTGGTCTCACCACTGAACTCTTGCAACGGATGTCGACTGACAAGTGGCTTGACGGTGGTTCACGGCAAGCAGTGAGCGATCCAGATTGGCCAATTCATGATCGCATCGCTGGAATTCAATCTTCGGCACTAACAAGTTTGCTGAACCCGTCGACACTACGTCGAGTGTACGACAATGAATTCCGGATAGCTGCCGATCAAGACGCTTTAACGCTTCCGGAACTACTGGAAACGGTAACTTCTGCAATCTGGGGCGAACTCGACCAAGAAGTCACCGTTGCAGCGTCAGCTCGTAAGCCAGCTATTTCTAGTTTACGTCGAAACCTACAGCGAGAACACGTAAAACGCCTCGTGGATCTAGCAATGACAAATTCGGGAAGCAATCAGGCTTATAAGCCAATTTCCAACCTCGCCCGATCTGGGTTACGGGCAATGCTCAACAAAGTTAACGCTTTTGTAGGTGCGAATGCTGACAAGCTTGACGCCTACACTGCTGCCCACCTTGCTGAAATCCAAACCTCGATCACTAAAGCACTCGATGCAGATATCGTAATTACCAAATAAAAAAACGACCAGGCTCAATTGCGGGCCTGATCGTTTTCTTGTATTCAGTAACAGTTCTAGGCGGCAAATTCCACTCGGCGGCTACCAAGTTGTCCTTGCAGTCGTTGCACCAAACTACTATGCATCTGACTCACTCGGCTTTCACTGAGATTTAGCGTTTGACCGATTTCTTTCATCGTCAGTTCTTCATAGTAATACAAGATGATGATCAATCGTTCGTTACGATTCAATCCTTTGGTGACGAGTCGCAGTAGGTCATATTTTTGACCACGACGTGTCGGATCTTCACTCTTCTTATCATCAAGAATATCAATCTCGCTAACGTCTTTTTCGCTATCCGTTTGATACCATTTTTTATTCAAACTAATCAAGGAAACCGCGTTTGCGTCTCGCATCATCTTTTCGAGTTCCGGAACCGTCAGTTCCATATGTTCAGCTAATTCGATTTCAGTCGGAGGCCGACCTAGCCGATCTTCCATGAGTTTCGTACCAGCGGTCAATTTGGTCGCTTTAGAACGAACCAAACGAGGTACCCAGTCCATACTTCTAAGTTCATCCACCATGGCGCCGCGAATACGTGGCACGCAGTAGGTTTCAAACTTAACACCTCGATAGAGATCGTAGGCCTTGATGGCATCCATCAAACCGAAGATGCCAGCCGAAATTAGATCATCTAATTCAACTCCATCCGGCAAGCGGGACCAGACTCGTTCTCCATGATATCGAACGATCGAAAAATATTTTTCCATTAATTGATTGCGAAGATCTCTACGTGTTTGGTCAGCCTTAAAATCCAACCAAACCTGGGCAACATCTTCGGACACTCGTAACGCTTCCATTCAACCCTCCATAATTGTCTTGAACCCCACGGACCCAATTAACGAGAGTGGCGCACACCTTGGATGCGGAAGCATTGAGGCGCGTACCACTCCCGTCAAACCCATATGTGCACAGAATTCACTCTGTTTGGGGTTCTTTTATTGGGGGTGAGGAATTTACAACGAAGGATGAGCAGATATTGCCCATTGTGTGAGTTACCTTTAATCAGGTAACTTCGCTCATCCTTCGTAGTTTAACACTCACGTACGTAAAAATACGTGAATGATTCCATAGCAACTCATCGGATGAAAGCCGTAGGGGAGTTGAGGATAACTCCGGTTTTTTGGGAAATAGCGATTATCATACCACTGAAATCAATACTCTTTTGGGTGGCTAATATATAATGGCACTATGAAATATTCAATTGTGTTCATCGTATGTCTACTGGCGTTAAATACGGCCACATCTGCCCCTACCCAAGTCCATCATTATTCAGAACTGATCCTGCCGGACAAGCCAATTGCTTACTGGCAAATGCAATCCAATAAACAAGGGCAGTTCCAAAACCACCTTGCCATCGCGCAACCACTCACAGCCACATCAACCGGTAAAACATCCACAGCCAACGGCCCAACAGCTCCAATCCATCCAGGCTTTGGTAACGACATAAACCCAGCCCTAGGAATCCCTAATTCAACTGGATATCTTGTTGTTGACGACCCCGGCGACAACAGTCCCTTGGATTTTACCTCCGGAGATGACATCACAATCGAAGCTTGGATAAGTCCAACCAAGCTCAGCGGGTTTCAGTACATTGTCGGTAAAGGGCGAACCGGCCGTAGCGGCTTCCCAGCGGAAAACCATAACTACGCCTTACGTTTGACCGCTACTGGTAATCTAACATTCCTCTTCCGCTCTCGCACTAAAACCGGTGAGGAACAATATCATCGCTGGACCAGTACCGAGTCTATTATTTCCGGTGACGGTTGGCACCACGTTGCCGTCACATAC
The DNA here is from genome assembly GCA_036338835.1 of Planctomycetota bacterium. Lineage (GTDB taxonomy): Bacteria > Planctomycetota > Planctomycetia > Pirellulales > Pirellulaceae > UBA721. Next base: position 907 of record JAYZBF010000086.1, on the reverse strand, counting down.
ACATTCGGAAAGACCAAGAACATCCATGGATTTATCGATGGCCAGCGAGCCTACGGAAAATGGGATCTCGGAGGTGATACAGGAGCTCCGCCCGTTGTCGATAATGACCAACTGTGGATCGGATCTGCATTGAGTGGCAATCCTAATTCAACGTTTCAAGGTGCTATTGATGAAGTTGCCATCTATCGCCACAGATTAACTGCTGCTCAAATCGCGACTCGATATTCATACCAAGAGCAAGCTCCCATATTCAACGCCCAGCAAATCCCTGAGAACGACGTGCTCGTTCAAATATTTGAGGGGGTCAACGACAAGTCTTTTTTGAGTCGCAGTCCACAACTGACCGGTCAATACGCTACATCGGCTTTTGCTTTTTTTCAAATCCCTAATAAATACAATGCCCAAGGCATAAAGGTCGACCGCTCTAGTCCGTTTATGATCCGCGCGTACGGCAACGTCGTGCTCCCCACGGGAACTCACCGCATCTTAGTCCGTGCACGCAATGGAGCGCGATTATTTATTGACGGTGAATTAAAAGCAACCGTTCCCTTTTTCAATATTCCCAGCAAAGCAAGCGGTACCATATTTGAAGTTAAGCATGATCTAGCACCGTCCATTCGTGGATTACAGCGGGGTGACAGCGAAGTCGTATTTACCGTCGAAGGTGACGGGCAACAACATCTGTTGCGATTTGAAATGATAGTGGGCGGTGGAAAACGTCGTCCCGAAACCGGTGAAACTGCTGTCTGCATCGCGACCAAAACTGGTGAATTCAGTCTTTTTAGTAATCACATTAATGTTACGCTGACAAACGAGAAATGGCTGGAATTCAAACGTAAATCCCACGCTGCGATCAATACCATCGACCTTAATAACCGTATAGCGGTTACCACGGAAGAACGCGACT
>JAYZBF010000085.1:0-6465 GCA_036338835.1 Planctomycetota bacterium | reverse complement strand
AGTTGCATACCTTGTTGGTTTCAAAGAATTTTATTCGCTTCGATTTGATGTCTCAGAGCATGTCTTGATTCCTAGACCGGAAACGGAATTCGTTGTTATCGCAGTCCTTGATATTGTGAAGGAATATTTCAACTCCGATACCAACGGGCAATCCATACCATGTCATGTTGTTGATGTTGGGACTGGCAGCGGAGCGATTGCTATTACGTTGGCTACAGAATTGTCACTCATTGAAGTGACGGCTGTGGATCTCTCGACGGCTGCATTGGAAGTCGCCCGAAAAAACGCTATCGGTCATGAAGTTAATGATCGAATTGAATTCATTGAGCAGGATTTGTTGGAGGGGGCGAGTGACACCAAGTTTGACATTGTCGTCAGTAATCCACCGTATGTCACAAGCGAAGAATACGAGGCGCTAAGTCGAAATGTGCGAGAGTATGAGCCGAAATTGGCATTAGAATCTGGGCCGACTGGGATGGAATGTTATCAAAGGCTAGTACCCCAAGCGGCAGCGCGACTCAACGACGGAGGATGGCTTGTATTGGAAACCAGTCCGATGTTGATGGAACAGCTGAAAACTCTGGTTTCCGAAACTGGGTTTGGCGAGATTGCGACAGTGGCGGATCTTGCCGGTCACCAAAGAATTCTCACAGCTCGAATCCACAGCTAGCGTTCTTGGGCCATTTGATGAAACAGATCGTACCGAGCTTTCATTTCACCAATACTGTCATTGCCAAACTTTTCACAGAAGGCCACCGCGACTTCAAACGCCACGACGTTTTCGATGATAATCGCCGCAGCGGAAACCGCACACACATCGGACCGTTCATAGCTAGCCGTATCAGCTTGCTTAGTGTCCAGATTGATGCTCTCCAGTGGCTGCCGTAACGTACTGATCGGTTTCTTGGCCGCTCGTACCACCAAGCTTTGACCATTGGTCATACCCGCTTCTAGGCCACCTGCGTTGTTAGTGGGCCGCTGGAATCCGAGGCTCGGAGTATCTTTTTTATCAACATCGTAAGTAATTGGGTCGTGGACTCGGGAACCGGGACGACGTGCGGCTTCGAATCCGAGTCCGATTTCTACGCCTTTGATGGCTTGCACGGCCATAACCGCTTGGGCGATGCGGCCATCTAGTTTACGATCCCATTGTGCGTGCGTGCCGATTCCAAAAGGTAATCCTGTAATGTGAACTTCGAGTATTCCGCCCAGCGTATCGCCCTGCTCTCCGGCTTGGTCGATCAATTGTTTGATTTCAGGGTCTTGCTCGGGGTTCAACGAATATACTTCGCTTTGTTCGCGCAGTGTTCGCCACTGTTGAATATCACCCGCTTGCCGCTGGATCGGTTGTCCCCCTAGCTCGTCAACAAAGCCAATGCACTCGATTTGGAACTCCGCTAAGATTTGTTTTGCAAGTGCTCCAGCAGCCACTCGAACGGCCGTTTCTCGCGCACTGGAGCGTTCTAATACATTTCGAATGGAGCCGAGAAACTTCATGGCGCCTGTTAAATCGCCATGGCCCGGACGGGGTCGTTCAAGTTCTTTGAGTTTCTCAAGTTTGTAGTCACGATTGATAACTTGTAGCGTAACGGGACTCCCCATGGAAACATTTTTCCAGACACCCGTAAGTAACTCGACCTGGTCGGTTTCAATTTTTTGTCGTCCACCGCGTCCGTAGCCACCTTGCCGCATCCGTAAGTCGTAATCGATCGCATCGGTATCGATTTCAATGCCCGCAGGAAATCCATCGACGACTGCTAATAATGTCTTGCCGTGAGATTCTCCGGCGGTCCAGTAACGCAACATGCTATTCTATTCTTTTCTATGGCGTATTGAGTGAATCCATAAAGGGTGTCATAAGTGCAATACAATTAATGCACTTGCAGCTCTCCCTACAGTTTAACTAGCGTAGTAAAAATCGCATAGGTCGTTTAAAGTAGGCGAGCAGGTGAAATAGTAAGCGTTTGGTGGTTTGACTTAAAGGTTAGCAAGAGGAAGTGGTAGTTCATTGAAAGAGTTTTTAGCTAAGCGATGGTTTTTGTTGTCTTTAGTTGTGGTGTTTGCACTGGGATTAATTGTTCATGAAGAATGCGCAAGTTGGGCTGACTATAAACCGTTTCGAAATGCCATCGTGTTTACCGTTTTATTTTGGATGGCTGTGTCGCTGAGTCTAAAAGCTCTCAGCTCAGGTATTCGTCGCCCCCGTGGGACGTTGTTGGCCGTCTTCATGAACTATGGCGTGCTACCATTGATTTTGTGGACGGTGACATGTTTGATTCAAAGTCCAGAGTTCGACGGGTTGAGAGGTGGATTATTGGTGGTTGCCGTAACGCCCTGCACTTTAGTATCCGCTGCGGTTTGGACTCGGCGAGCTGGAGGCAACGATAGCATCGCTATCATGGTTACCCTGATCACGAACCTACTTTGTTTTGTGATTGCGCCATTATGGTTATTATTGTTCTTTGGCACGAATGTTGAGTTGAAAATACCTTTTAGCGAGATGATGTTAAAACTGGGACTACTTGTTGTATTGCCCATGGTACTGGCACAGCTGACTCGGCTACATCGCCGGTGGGCAGATTGGGCCACAGATAATAAATCTAAATTGGGAATCGCAGCACAGTGCGGTATTTTGACGATGGTGTTTTTGGGTTCAATAAAAGTCGGACCTGAGATGGTGGGAGAAAATGCCGGACATGGAATTACCTTAATTGGGATCGCTTTGGCGGTGGTGTTGTTTGTGCATATCGTTGTTTTTTGGTTGGGTATCGCAATCGGTCGATGGCTTAAGATCTCGCGCGAAGATGCGTTGGCTGTCGGATTCGCTGGTAGTCAGAAAACGTTGATGATTGGCCTGCTGATTTGCTTGGATCTAGGAGTGTTGGTCATTCCCATTGTGCTGTATCATGCTTCCCAATTGATTGTTGATACTTTGTTCGCAGATTATTTAAAGGCTACCAATGACCACGAATTGGATTGCAATTGAGTTGTTGAGATAAAATCTGCTATCTTACCGCAACAAAATACGTCTTTTTGATTTGGATTGTTTCACGGATGAAGCATCGAACCCAGCGTTGGTTGAATCGCCTCCTGTTCTGTAGTTGTGTGTGCGTTCCTACACTGCTGATCAGCGGAACGATGTTGTTACGTCATAGCGACGCGGGCCAACAACTGCTGGTGTCATGGTGGACAGATTCGTTGGAATTAGCGACTGATAGTAAGGTAGAAATAGGGCGAGTTTATTTCATCAGTCCGGGTTGCTATGTGTTAGAAGACGTGTTGCTGAATGACCGTGAAACTGGGCGCAATATTTTGCAGTGTGATCACCTGCGAATAACTCGTGCACAGGACCAATGGGAACTGAATCTGCATTTTGCACAAACGCAATATCAAAATCTCTACAATTGGCTGCAATGGTGGAACGGCCATGTCCTGCCCATCAGTGAAGGGGAAAACACGACGGTCAAGATCCAATCGCTAACGTTTGCGAAACAGACTGAAACACCCATCGTAAATTTTGTCGCTCAGATTATTCCAGGCAGCCCATCTTCGAATGTATTGCTAAATTTTGGCAATGACTTAACAAAACCAATCGTGATTGAATTGAAACGGTTTCATGAGTTTCCCGTCAACACAAAGATACTGTTAGAAACTAACGGTCATGCTGTTGCTACCAAACTGTTAGGCGAATTAATGCCCCATGAATTTAGTTTAGGTGAATTTGCAACGTTTGCTGGTGTACTTGCTCTAGACACAGTTGTTGACCCGCAGCAGGTTAAGCAATTCGATTTGCAAGGAACGCTGCACAATGTTGAATTGCAATCGCTTTTGGGAGGTGGTTTGGATGCGTCTCCATTGAGAGGTCGCGTAACCGTTGAGATATCCCGTGCTATATTTCAAAATGATCGCTGGTTGCAACTCCAAGGCACTCTGCAAGGTCGCACTGGGCAAGTGTCACGTGCCTGGCTACCAAAGGCCGCTCGACAACTACAGCTGCGTTGGCTTGGTGACCTGCAACAGCCCCAGATCCCTTTCCAATCGATGTACTGTGCATTCAGTTGGAATCAGTCGAGCTTGTCATTACGGGGCGAACCCGCGGGTGAGCAGGCGGGCGCCATTCTCCGACACCCAAATGGGATTATTCTTGCCGAAAATCCCCAAGTCCTGCAAGCGTCCGTGTTACATGAAGTGCTGGCACGCTAGGATTGTGTTAGAAAGCGGGGCTCGTTTATTCGTTATGAAGCGGAAATACCTGCTTTGTAGCGAATCCAAGCGAAAAGCATAAATGCCCAGTTCAAGCCAACGATTATTACGACGTAAAAGATTGCGCGAGCTGCGTTGTCACCCGATCCGTAGGAATGTAATCCGACTGAGCCGGTATCCGAGAGCAGAGGTAATCCGAAGTTAACACCAACCCAGCTCATCATGATCATGGTAAATCCGAAAATAGTTCCAGCGACCATACCAAAGCTATTGAGCCAACCTGCAAAACGAGCATGCAAGAATGCCAAGTAGATGAGCAGCGAGATTAGAGCCCATACTTCCTTAGGATCCCACCCCCAGAAGCGTCCCCAGGACACATCAGCCCACAGTCCGCCGAGGATCGTCCCGGTCGCTAACAATAGCACGGCGACTTGAATACACCGATAACAATAGTTGGCAAGGGTAGCGCATTGTTCTGGCGGTCGGCGATTTGCACTGGACTCGCCTTTCTTTTCACTCGCGAGAATTTCAGCGGGCACATTAGCAGTTTCCGGAGAACGGTATTTTCCAAAGATATAATAACACAAGGCGATATTGCCGAGGCCCAATGCCAAGCCCCCTGCTCCGTAACTGGCAACGATCGTCAGCACATGAATCGTTAGCCAGAAGTTCGAACGTAGCACGGGTTGCAGCGGCGAAAAATTATCGTTAATAATTTGAGCATCTGCTGGTAAACTGTTTCCGAGTAGCAGTACGAGCCCACCAACACCGGCCATGATGGTCCCACCCATACCAAAGAACCGGCGTTTATGCATTTCTGTAAACGCGGTCTGAGAGGCTTCCGCATCACCTCGACGCGTCAGAAAGTCACTGACGACAAAAAATGGACTGATCGCAGTTGCTATCAGGAATCGCGGAATGATCCACAAGATCAAGACGAGAACAAAAGTGCCAATAGCCCATACTCCGACTTTGTTCAATGAAGTCCAATCATCTGGCAGCAACGTAAAATAACTCGTTCCACCGTCGCCGTAGGTAGTTTGTGTGAGGAAGTAAAACAGCCACAGAATTAAGGCAATACGAAATGCGGTGTTGAGATACCCCAGTTTATTCCAGTTGTTTTCCGTTAAGCGTTCGGATTGGTTTTTGGTAAGTTCTCGGGCTTCGTTTAAATAACGGATATCCTTCAAGAACGGTGCAGCCGTTGCTCGCCACGCATCCCGTAGGGCTTGGTTAATGACCGGTTGCATCAAGAACCAGGCTGCTAGTAGCGAAACAATAAACGGCACGAACACGACCGTTTCGTACATGTTTGTAACGGGAGCCCAGTTCGTAATGGCAATCCGTAGGTAGAACCCATAGATGGTCCAGCCAAGGCCTAGAAACAAGAATGAGATCCCGACATACAGCCCGATTCTCTTGGTGGATGTGTTGCCAAACGATAGTCCAAATCCAAACAGCGCCAGCAAATTAAAGATAGCAGTGTATTTAAAAGGTTTGCTGTCGTTGTACTTGATCTCCGCAGCTATTCTTTCCGCTGCCTCCTCGGTGGGGTAAGCGGTATAAGACAACATGTCGGGATCTTGTTGTGAGGCTTGCAGATTTGATCGGACCGTTTTGTCGCGCGCACTTGTTGCCCGCACTCCTAACTTGTTCAAGGATTTCAATAGATCCGATTGAACTGTGGAGAAATCGGATATCCGATTACTATTGGTTCGGTCGCGATAAGTACTCACGACTTTACCCCAATCGCGACGTACTTGAAGGATTTCTTGGTGCGATGAAAGCCCTGATAGAATACCGCCGTTGGGTTGTTGCGGGTCTACTCCTCGACCGTGCAAAACTGCTTGTAAGCTTATCCAAGGCTGGATGATGGTGCCTTCATCTCGGTTCTTAGCGACGGCATACGGATTGGATGTGGGAATTACCAACACCGCTTCTCGGCCTGCATAGAGCGTCGATTGTAACTCGAGGCATAGTACATTTAACTTCAGTGACTGGGACTGCATTTCACGAAACATCGACTGAAAGTCTTTGAGTTGTGTCGCATTTAAGCCTTGTGGAGATTTGGAAAATTCGTCTTGGACTTGCCGAAAACTCTTTTGCATCGTTTTGATGTTAGTGCGAAACAAGAAAACAATTTCCGCAATTTTCTCCGTTGTCATTTCCTCGTCTGCAACTACGGCCTGGCTACCTTCATCCGCTGGAACGTCAAAGCCAAGAATGGCAGCTGATTTAAGTTGCAGGTGGTAGGCATAGGCA
>JAYZBF010000084.1:0-14480 GCA_036338835.1 Planctomycetota bacterium | reverse complement strand
GTGAGTGGAGGCGGCGGGATTCGAACCCGCGTCCCGAGACATTTTCATGCAAGCTTCTACGTACATAGTCGATTCTTTGGTTTTAGCAAACTATAACTCCGCTCGACAGGATTTATAGTTCGCGATCCTGAAACTTAATTTAGACTTCTGCGTGTCAAGTATGACAAAAGTCGATCTGGATTTGTGACGGACTGTTAGAGCTAACCAGCTAAGCCCTAGAGTCCGAGCTACCTTTAATTAGGCAGCCAATGCTAGATTATTATCTGCAATTAAAATTGTTTAGTCAGCTTTTTACGTGGCCAACTGACCAACCACGGTACGCCACTTACACTTCAGGCTATCCGGTCGATACCAATGTCGCCCCCAAGTGATAAGTTGTTACTGCTCTGGATGTAACCATAAACAGTATCGGTACGCTAATTATAGCACCTGTAGTTGTTAAGTACAGCGGAATAGAAAAACTCCCAAGTTGTTGTAAAAGATGTCAAATACTACCTGTAATACGCAAAAACCAGTAGAAAAACTCCTAGTGGTATGCACCAAAAAGTAAACCAGTGGAATCGCCCTTTTTCCAGTACTACTAACAATGCCCGTAACGCTGCATAACCGACTACCGCTGAAACAGCAATTCCAAGTCCTAGAACATTCCAAGCGATATCGGTCGTTCCGATGATTTCAGAGCTCAGAAGTTGTTTGCCTAGCATGACGACCACCGCCCCAGCTATTACCGGAATCGACATTAAAAATGAAAATTGGGCTGCTTGTTGGCCAGATAATCCAATCCGCCGCGCTGTGACAATCGTCAAGCCACTGCGACTTAACCCCGGCACAATCGAAATCGCTTGAGCAATTCCCAACCAGAAAGCTTGTTGATTTGACAAGGTATCAATTTTTGCGGTTTCCTCTCCATTGGCACGATCCGGTTCGCCTATCCACAACACAAACCCAGTGACAATTAACATAGCACCGGTGATGCGAGGATCTGTTAACAGTTCATCCAAGCCGCTGATCACAAACAGCAATCCCACACAAGCTGCTGGAAGGGTAGCGATCACGAGCGGGATAACAAGACCTCGGCGGCGACCACATAGCTCGACAATTGACTTCCAAAATACCAACAAGACAGCTAGTAATGTGCCGGCATGCAATGCGACGGTTGTTTCAGTCATGGTTGCGGCGGCCGCTGGATCGGGTATGAGAAATGTATCCAGAGCGATGAGATGCCCCGAAGAACTCACGGGCAAAAATTCAGTTAAGCCTTGTACGATCGCTTGGATGATTATTTTCATCGTTTCCATTTACTACCGCTTTCGTTTCCAGCGACGCGCATATCGTCCCGCAAAAAAACTTTGCGTGACAAACATCAAAACGGTGAGCATAAACCACATAGCTTGCTTACCCGATGGAGTTTCTTCTAAATCCAACTGCAAGTATGAAATGATCTCGTTCGTCGACTCGGCTAAGACCCGTATTGCAAACAGCCCCGCATACACCCCGACAAACAATAGATTTGTAATGGTCACAGCCCAGAGAGTCGACCAGTCGACATAGAGGACCAAAATCACCGCCAAACCTAACTGGATTACCATTATCAACAGCATTAAGTAAACCCAGCGGTGCTGCTGAATCGACTCACTTGCCGGTATCGAGTCTAGTAAGTATCCGATGGCGGGTAGGGCGGCGACGATGGCAACGGCTAATAAGCTCAACGCCAAAAATCGCACATGCCGAACTCGGTCCTTACTCCAAGTTGTCGGTGCAAAACGGCTTGTCGCAGATGTTTGATTCATAGCCGTTAATATATCACAAATTTACAGATCCGCATTTGTGATGATCATGAATCTAACTAGGTCATGAGATTCAATTTCGGTGAACCTTTGTCAAAAGCGTTATGATATATGCAACAAACATAATCGCCACACCACGCACAATCGTGGCCCATTTTACGACACACCTTAACGATGTAAGAAAGGTTCCCTGTGGACGCATATTTAACAACAATGCAGGTTCTTGGTCTGGCAATCGGTGGAATGTGTCACTCGCTATTAGGCAGTATCAAAGTGCCACTCGCGAAAAAGTTGAACATCAAAGAAGACAAGGTGGGCGCACTAGTCAGCGCTTTTGGATTCACGATGATTCCCATGGCATTCGCGGCCGGGATTATGGCTGATGAGATTGGTCGAGATTTAGTCTTGGGCATTGCCTTAGGAATTATGATTTGTAGTGTATTGGTACTCGCCAACGCAAAGACTTACACCGCGGCAGTCATCGCGGTTTTGTTACTTGGAACTGGTTGGTCAGCGTTGGTTAATGTACTCAACGCACTTCAAGGCCCAGCATTCTTACCATTCTTCGGTAAAGATACCCCGCTTTCGTCAGCGATGAACTTGGGTGATTTTGTTTTTGGGGCAGGTGCTTTTGTCATGCCGATCGCTACCGCTTTTCTACTTGTTAAAGTCGGTTTGAAGAAAACATTCAGCTGGTTTGCCGTCTTGATGGCGATTTCGCTTGTGTTTGTATTTTTTGTAAACTGGGAGTTGCTAAAACCAGATACAACGAAAGTGATCGATGATTGGTTAAGGGTGTTGTTAACCGATTCAGTCGTTCTTATTTGTTGCATTGCATTTTTCTTTCATGTTCCCACCGAAGCGTGTGTGGCGTTATGGGCCACGACTCTCATGAAAGATCGCGGAGTAACGGACGGAAAAGCATCTACACTATTGTCCGTGTTTTGGTTGGTCTTTACTGTTTCACGGCTCGTTGCCGCACTGCTAATGCCGGCTGGCATGGATCATACGATTTTGATTGTTTTGGCAGTAACTTGTACGACTGCTACTCTGGGACTCGCTCTTAGCCGCTCCCAACAAATCACCGTGGGTTGGATTATATTGTTAGGTGCGATTATGGGTCCCATTTTCCCTATTCTGATTGCTCAGCTACTTGGGCATGTAGGGGAAAATATAGACGAACAATTAATTGGCCGAGCCATTGGCTTGTTCTTCTGTATTGGTGGCATCGGTTGGGCTCTCATGCCCTTGATTGCAGGTAAAGTTGCTGCGAAAACATCTATTCAAAAAGCATTTTTCTTGATCTCCGCTGGCGCCGCTTGCTTAACGGTACTGACAATTGTATTGAGCAAACAGGCGATTTGAATATTCGTACTGCTCTAAGAATTTACGCCCAGCCCTGCCGTGAAAGATCGTGTTCACAACACGCCACTTGGGTCGTGCGGTATACTGAATATCCTTATTAACCACCTCTTTTTATCAGAAATTCAGCCCGTGAAAGAACTACTGGTCTTGTTAGCAGCAATAGTGACTTGGACATCCTCTGCTACTGCAGCACCTGATGCCGCTGAAGTGCTTTCTGCACCGACTAAAATTGGAACTCAAGGATTGGTTTCCGGCAAATTCATCTACCCGCTGGAAGGTCGACAAACACCGGAATGTCATGCTTCGACGATTGTCAGCACTCCCACAGGACTCGTTGCAGCGTGGTTTGGTGGTAAGCATGAAAAAAACCCCGATGTGGGAATTTGGGTTTCTCGATTTGAAGACGATCAATGGACTCGACCTCGTGAAGTCGTCAATGGCGTACAATCCGAACAATTAAGACACCCCTGCTGGAACCCCGTTTTATTTCAACCCGCGACAGGGCCGTTGCTATTGTTTTATAAAGTTGGGCCAACTCCAAGTACTTGGTGGGGCATGCTGGTGACGTCCAATGATGGTGGAAAATCCTGGACGAAACCGACTAAACTCGGTAAAGATCCAGCGATTGGCCATATCGTGGGTCCCGTCAAAAATAAACCGATTGAACTTTCAAATGGTTCGATTCTGTGCCCGTCGAGCAGCGAGCATAACAACTGGCGTGTTCATTTTGAATTAACCAAGGACCAAGGTAAAACATGGGAAATCATTGGCCCTATTCACGACGGCAAGAAGTTCAATGCGATTCAACCTAGCATCCTCACTTATCAAAACGGTTCGATGCAAGTAATGTGTCGTACGCAGGAAGGCGTGATTGCGGAAAGCTGGTCCACCGACGGCGGAAAGACGTGGTCCCAACCTGCTGCCTCTCATCTCCCCAATCCCAATTCCGGAACTGACGCAATTACCCTTGCCGACGGCCGGCAGCTGCTTGTCTATAACCACACCATTCGCCGCGGAGAGTTCCCGGCTGGTCGTAATATGCTAAATGTCGCCATTTCCAAAGATGGTAAGACATGGCACCCGGTGCTAACACTCGAACGTGATAAAGGTGAGTATTCCTATCCAGCTGTTATCCAGGCTGCTGACGGTACCATCCACGTCGCCTACACTTGGCGCCGCCAAACAGTGAAACACGTTGTCATCAACCCGAAAAAACTCTAAACCTATCGAGTGAGATACTCACCAATTATCAACAGGATATAGTATTATGCGTCAAATAATTTGTATACTTGCTGCTCTAGCAACACTTGCACCCACGCCCGTTGCGGCAGAAGTTTCGGTATCAAACTTATTCACCGATCACATGGTCCTACAGCGTGACGTACCTGTCGTCGTGTGGGGACAAGCATCTGCCGCAGAGCAAGTATCTATCGTGCTTGCTGATAATACGACAACAATTAAAGCAGATGATGATGGTCGCTGGCAGGTGAAACTCCCAGCACTGAAAGTCGGTAGCGGCCCACATCAATTGGTTATTGAAGGCAGCAACCGAATTGAAATTAACGATATTCTCATCGGTGAAGTCTGGGTTTGCTCGGGTCAATCCAACATGGCGTTTGCAGTTAGCGCTGCAAATGACCCGGACTTGGAATCACTTTCGGCAAATTTCCCCAACATCCGCATTATCTCCGTTCCCCAGATTGGCAGTCAAACGCCCTTGGATAACTTTCAGGGAAAGTGGGAAACGGTTACTCCCGAGACGGTCAAGAGCTTTTCCGCGGTGGGATATTTCTTTGGTCGACAACTACATCAAACTTTAAATGTTCCCATCGGTCTGATCGACACAGCATGGGGAGGCTCGGCCTGTGAAGCTTGGGTTCCCCGTGAGGTTCTGGAGGAAGCGGGAGATTATCAGGAGTTGCTTGCAAAATGGGATGACGCCGCCAAGGCGTATGACCCCGCCGCAGTCGCTCAGCGATATGAGCGGCAACTTGCGGCCTGGAAACTTGCTATGGCAAAGGCGTTGCAAGACAAAAAACCCGTGCCTCGTCGCCCCCGTCTGCCCCGCAATATTCTCACCGGCCAGCACCGTCCCGCAAATCTATTCAATGGTGTTTTAAATCCTATCGTCGGATATGGGATTCGTGGTGCCATTTGGTATCAAGGCGAACATAATTCGGGGCGTGCATACCAATATCGGAGTCTGTTCCCACTGATGATCGATACTTGGAGAAAAAGATGGAATCAGGGAGACTTTAGCTTCTACTGGGTATCTTTGGCTGATTTTCAGGATGAAGTGGCTGAACCGGTAGGCAGCAGTTGGGCCGAACTACGCGAAGCTCAGACTATGGTGATGAGTAAGTTGCCCAATACGGGCGAGGCTATCATCACCGACTTGGGCGAATCTCATGATATCCATCCGCGTAACAAACAGGATGTGGCTAAACGTCTGGCGCGCTGGGCACTTGCAAAAGACTATGGAATCGAACTCGTTTACCGCAGCCCTCTCTATAATTCTTACGAAACAAAAGGGAATCGCATTGTTGTTACGTTTGACCATGTGGGCGGGGGGCTTGATACATTTGATGTACGAGAGGTTCGCGGGTTCGCAATCGCTGGTGAAGATAAGAAGTTTGTGAATGCTTCAGCTCGAATTGTTGGTAAGAATCAAGTTGAGGTTTGGAGTGATACCATTACCGCTCCACTTTCTGTGCGATACGCTTGGGCACAAAACCCAATTTGTAATTTGCAAAACAAAGAGCATTTACCTGTCACACCCTTTCGTACAGACAGTTGGGATGGAATCACAAAAGGAGTGGTGAAATAAATGTATCGCGAACGTTATACACCGTGGTTTACTTGGCTTTTAATAGTTGTCGTGCTCTGTACGGTTGTTGGCATGTTGCCATTCATAAGTGGCTTTCTCAGCGCAACAGATTCTGGTGGAGCAGATTTTTCAGATGATGAGCGGGTGGGATATATTATTGGCATTTCGGTTACAGGATTTGTCACAGTCTTTGTGGGGTTCTTGGCGGTTGCGTTCAGCCGGTATTTTATTGAAGTCGATCGTGGAACGATCCGTTTCGGTTACTTATGGTGGAATGTTAGTACGACCGTTGAGCAAATTGAGAGTGTTGTCGTTGACGAAGCAAAGTTTAGCGAGTTTTTGGGGATGGGGTGGAGAATTAGTATTACGACTAAACGAATTGGATACGTGGTGAGTTTTGGTAAAGCTGTTGAAATTAAGATTCGTAATGGCAAAACATATTTGATTTCCTGCAGAGACCCTGAGGCCTGTGTAAAAGCGATAGAATCTTAACTCAAAAAAGTGGTCTGATTCTTTGGAAAAGACAGCGGCGAACAATATGAAACTTGCATCCGTTTTGACTCCACTGTCAGATGAAAATCTAACATTAGCCGCTCAAACCGGCGTGGAAACGATTACGATACGCTATCAAGGCCCTCAGAAATCTGCTTGGGAGCCGACACTAGAGCGGATACGGTCTTTTGGATTGCAGCCAGCGGCTGTAGAAGACGCCATCGCCATGGAAAATATCATCTGTGGCCGCGAGGGTCGTGATACAGAAATCGCTGGCATAATTTCGTTGCTGCAAATCATGGCTGATCTTGAAATCCCGGTACTATGTTACAACTTTATGGCGGGCACTGACTGGGTGCGGACTCGCGTAGATGTTCCTGAACGTGGCGGCGCCGTTGTAACACAATTCAATCTTGCTGAAATTGACCAAGCGAAATCACTCGACGATGCCTCGCGATCGCTTGAAAATGAAATTCTACCGGCAGACGCTTTATGGGAAAATCTCACTTATTTTCTGGAACAGATCATTCCACATGCCGAGCGTTTAGGAATTGATTTAGCGATGCACCCCGATGATCCACCCTTGGATTCGTTTCTTGGCCGCAGCCGCATTATGAATAGTATCGCGGGCTTTCAACGTTTGGTTGGCTTGGTCGATAGTTCCCGCAATGGAATTTGCTTTTGCCAAGGATCGTTTGTGGAGATGGGAGCAGCGATTCCTGAGACAATTTACCTTCTCGGCGATCACATACGCTATGTACACTTTCGTGATGTTCGCGGAACGCATGATAATTTCACAGAGACGTTTCACGATAATGGACCGACGGATATGGCGGCTGCAATGCGCGCGTATAAAGAGATTGGATTTAGTGGTTCGATTCGCCCAGATCATGTTCCCCAGCTCTGTGGTGAAGACGATGGTGAACCAGGTTACACACAACTCGGGCGATTACATGCCTACGGTTATATGCGTGGATTGATGGATGCAGTATAGACTGGACATTGGATAACAATGGTACAGTTAGATTTGTAATTTTTAATTTTGGATATTCAAAATGAGTCAACCGGAAACGATCACCTTAGACATGATGCGGCAATCGCTTTACTCAGCGGTGGTTTGTGATGCTCTCGATGGATTGGGTTTTACGAATCAATCTCCCAGAACGCAACTTTTGTCATTGACTGTAGACGAAGTACTTGTTGGCCGGTGCCGGACCACAAGCTGGGAAGACATCGATTTTGAAGATCCTGCTCCCTATGAACTAGAATTACAGGCTGTCGACAGTTGTGAACCAGATGATGTGTTGATTTGCGCCGCAAACGGCAGTATGCGTTCGGGGATCTGGGGTGAACTACTTTCTACAGCAGCTAAAAATCGAGGCTGTGTCGGTGCGATTGTCGATGGCGCTGTTCGAGATATCACCAAGATGAAAGCAATGGGCTTCACGGTGTTTGCCACGGCTCGCTGCATTTATGATAGCCTCAATCGGCAACGTGTTGTCGCCGTGGATGAACCCGTGAAAATCGACGACGTGATTTTTCGGTCGGGTGATTTAGTCTTGGCAGATCAAGATGGGATTGTTGTCGTTCCCCAAGAAATTGAAGAACAGGCAATGCATAACGCTTGGCAGAAAGTCCACGATGAAAACATCACTCGCGATGCAATCATCGATGGCATGTTGGCTACTGACGCCTACCGTAAGTACGGAGTTCTATAGGGTACATCAGGATGGCAAAAAAACGAATTGGTCTTATTGGCTTTCTGCACGAATCGAATACGTTCATCTCTGAACTGACAACTTATGAGCATTTTCATAGTGATTATTTGCTCGAAGGAGATGCTTTTATTGAAAGGATGTCAGGTACGCATCACGAAACAGCAGGCTTCATCTCACGGTTAGAAGCAGCTGCGGACGAATTTGAAATCGTGCCACTTTTGTTTGCTCGAGCAATGCCCTACGGTACGATTTGTGCATCAGCCTATGAGAAGATTACCAGCCGAATTATTGAATTATTGAAGGCTGCATTGCCGCTTGATGGGTTGTTACTAGCACCACACGGCGCAACCGTCTCACAAGATTATCGCGACGCAGATGGACACTGGATGAGTTTGGTGCGAAATGTTGTTGGCAGTGACATTCCGATAGTCGCCACGTTGGATCCACATGGCAATTTATCGAATAAGATGGCAACGGCTTGTAATGCCTTGGTCGCTTACCGTAGCAATCCGCATTTAGATCAGTTCCAAGTGGGTGTGGAAGCAGCGAACCTGCTGATTGACACATTGCACGGCGATATCCAACCCACGATGGTGGTTGCTACTCCGGCAATCGCAATTAATATCCAAAAACAAGAATCAACCGCGCCACCATGCTTGCCACTTTACCAGAAGGCAGATTCGCAACTCGCAGTGGAGGGAGTCTTGTCAAATAGCATCATGCTCGGGTTTCCTTATGCAGATGTAGCTGAAATGGGGTCCGCGTTTATTGTCGTGACCAACAACGACTTGGACTTAGCAGAGCGATGTGCCACAGAACTCGCCGATTTCCTCGACACATACCGCGATGGCTTTAAAGCAGACTTAGAACCGCTGGAGGTAACACTTGAGAAATCTGCTCAACTCGAAGGCCCCATTTGCTTATTGGATATGGGTGATAATACTGGCGGCGGTTCACCGGCCGATAGTACTATCTTATTGCACGCTTGTGACAAGATAGGCTTGCACAATATGTTCGTTTGTATCTATGACCCAGCGGTTGCGGTGCAAGCGTCCGAGTGTGGAATCGGTGACATTTTGAGCGTGTCGGTTGGTGGTAAAACGGACGATGATCATGGCGAACCGTGGTGTGGTGACGTCAAGTTAATGGGGTTATATGATGGTAAGTTCCACGAACCTCAACCTCGGCACGGCGGTGCGACGCATTGTGATCAAGGTGCGACGGCAGTTTTGCGACACGAATCTGGGATTACTATCATGGTGACGAGTCGTCGACAACCTCCTTTTAGTTTAAAGCAACTAACCACGTTCGACGTTGATCCCGCGGATTTCCATATTTTGATAGCCAAAGGGGTCAACGCACCGATCGCAGCTTATGAGCCTGTTTGTGCGCATCTATTACGTGTTAATACAGCGGGATCTACAACGGCTGATATGGATCAGCTTAATTATCAACACCGTCGCATACCGCTGTTTCCATTTGAAGACAATACGGACCGGTGAGCCACGATGGAGTTGCCTTGAACATAATGGAATCTCAGTCCGCTTGTGATTTACTGTTGCACGTTCAACAGTGGTTTGATGGTTACCAATTACACAACTCACCGTTGCAGTTGGCGATCAACGACGGCACTCTTGTGGATTGCGGACCGGAATTGAATTGGCACGCAAGGCGGTTAATCGAGTCGGATGGCATACTGTTACCCGCTGTAACCGACTTGCATACACATCCAGACCATTATGCCAGCCGATTTGGTAGCGACCCTGACCAGAATTCACTGTATACAGGTGTCAATCAAGTTGTATCTCAAGGTGATGCCGGCGCGTTAGGCGCCAAGGACTTCGTAAATCGAGTTATCAATCCCTGCCAAACCGACGTCAAATTGGCAATCAATATCTCTAAATATGGTGAAAGTCGTAGTACTGCATCGATTTCATCGATTGAGGATATCGATCTAGATCTGTGTATCGCTGCGGGGCACCAATTCGCCACGCAGATTGTGGCCGTGAGCGTAAACGTCAGTCGTAACAGTTGCCTGCAGGTAGATCCCAAAAAGGTTTTAAAACTCGCGGTTCGCGCCGCGGAGGAATTGGAATTGCCAATTCTCTACGGCATGCGTAGGAATGCGGATTGGCCGATTGGGGAACAACTGCGTTTACTACGTCCCGGAGATATTGTGACCTATTGCTTTCGCCCTGCCCCTCAGTCAATTGTTGATGCTACTGGTGTTTTGCTGGAGATTTGTAACGCGCGGAGTCGTGGCATTGTGTTTGATGTTGGCCACGGCTGCCAGTCGTTCAATTTTGATGTCGCCGAAATTGCAATGCAATCCGGTTTTATGCCGGACACGATTTCGACGGATTTACAGCGGGGACATATTGGAATGCAACCGCCCCATACATTAGCATTAGTTGCGAGTAAGATGATGGCAATTGGCATGCCATTACATATGGTTTTGCGGGCGATCACGACCCGTCCGCTCGAAGTTTTGGGGTTGGGTAATGACCACGGTTTCCGCACGGGAATACCGGCAAGTTTCCAGATTGTCAGTTTGTCTGATGACAATCAAGTTTTGACAGATTGTCTTGGCAATCAGCGAACCGGAAAATTAATAACATCCGAAGTAGTAATTCAAAAAGGTAAGCAAATACGATGAGTTTATTTTCGGTCACGTCATATGACAGCGACGCTACAGGACCTCGTTTAGTCATTACTGCGGGAGTGCATGGTGACGAATTCGAATCCATTGAGTGTGTGCATCAATTATTAGATTGGGTACCGGCGAATCTGCGGTCAGGAACGGTCGTTTTAGTACCGGTGATTAACGAAGATGCTTTTCTGCTGGGTCAGCGAACCGGCGGCGATGGTCTTGATCTCGCCCGTACGTGTCCAGGAAATCCCGAGGGAAGTTTGACCCAGCGGGTTGCGCATGAATTGACTGAGTTAATATGTTCGGCAGATTATTATATTGATTTGCATACAGGCGGTACACGATCAGCAGTGTATCCACTGGCGGGTTATCCGCTGAATCCGAACGAGGAAGCTTTGGCGGGGAGTCGGGCTATGGCACAAGCTTTTAATTTACCGTTTGTGTGGGGAACAGATTGGCGACTGAAGGGTCGTTCAATGTCTATTGCCTGCGAGAATAATATTCCGGCGATCTATACTGAATACCTCGGTTCTGCGCAATGTTCCCCAGACGGTGTTACGGCCTATGTTGATGGATGTAAAAATGTGATGGGCATGCTGGGGATGATCGAACATCAGCAACCGGAGAGCCGTATTGAGTTTACTATTGAAGACGCTGCAGAGGGCTCTGGGCACATGCAAATTTGTAACCCAGCACCATTAGATGGAATACTAAGCTCTTGTTTCCAGCTTGGCGATCACGTTACGACCGGCGATGTTTTGGGGCGAGTTCGCAGCATGGACGGTAGCGAGATAGCCGAAATCATCTCGCCACAATCCGGTCGAATTATCGTCATGCAGACATTCCCAATGGTCCGCGAAGGCGATGCGACGTTTGTGATTGCCTAGGCCAAGATGTCATGAATAATTTCACCATGAACGTCGGTCAGACGCATATCACGTCCACTGAAACGAAAAGTCAACTGTTCGTGATCGATGCCCATCAGGTGTAGCATGGTTGCATGAAGATCGTGAATCTGTTGTTTGTTTTCAACCGCTTTATAGCCATATTCATCGGTTGCACCATGAACCGTTCCGCCCTTGATTCCGGCTCCACACATCCAAAGCGTGAAACCAAACGGGTTATGATCACGGCCATTGGAGCCTTGAGCGAAGGGAGTCCTACCAAATTCTGCTGACCAGATGATTAGTGTTTCGTCCAACAGTCCCCGTTGCTCTAGATCCGTAATCAAAGCAGCGATTGGTTGATCTACAGCCATAGCATTATCGGTATGTCCGGCAAATAGATTTCCATGTTGATCCCACCGATCGTGGGAAACATTGGGACAGGTGAGTTCAATAAACCGTACACCCTCTTCCACGAGTCGTCGGGCCAGCAAACATTGGCGGGCGTAAATCGCCGTTCCTTTTGTTTTGGCATGGATGCCGTATAGATTTTGAATGGCTTCGGATTCACTGCCAAAGTCTGTCAACTCAGGGACAAAGTTCTGCATCCGATATGCGAGTTCATAATTTGCAATGGCCGATTCGATTTGGTCTTCATGATTTAAACGCGCGGAATCACGCTGGTCCATTTTTTTGAGCAATGCTAGTTTGTTTTTCTGCAATTCAGCCGATGCTTCTCGCCGCTGGATATAGGCTACCGGTTCGCTTGATGCTCCAAATACACTACCTTGATAACTTGCCGGCAAAAATCCACTGCCGAAATTATCAAGTCCTCCTGGTGGTGTCAGGCCACCATTGAGTACGACATATGCGGGTAGGTTGGCACAGTCGCTACCGAGACCATAACCGGCCCACGCTCCCATGCTGGGGCGCCCCTGAACACCAATTCCGGTATGTAGAAAATAATTGGCATTGGTGTGTTCAGAAAAATTTGATGTCATGGACCGAATCACAGCAAATTTATCGACATGCTGTGCGGTATGTTTAAACAGATCGCTACAGGGAATCCCGCTTTCGCCATAATTCTTGAATTTCCAAGGACTTGCCAATGTGTTTCCGATGTTATTGAATTGAGTCGGTTCAATCTTCATCGAGAACGGTTTGCCATTATCTTTTGCTAGGCGTGGTTTTGGATCCCAAGTATCAACGTGGGAGGGAGCACCGTCCATATAAAGGTAAATAATGTGTTTGGCTTTTGCTGGAAAATGAGAGGTGCGGGGTAAGAATGGTTTTTGTGTGTCGCGGCGTCCCTCATCCGCTGCCAATCCATCGTTGGTCAGTAGGTTGGCCAACGCCAGTGTGCCGAAACCGCAAGCACTGCGCTGTAGCCACTGCCTTCGCGAGAGGGTGAATCCGGATTGGTTGCCAAAAAAGTTCATATGTGGAGCCTATTCGTTAGTCAATATAAATAAATGGTTTTGAATTGATCAGGACATGTCCTAGGTCTGCCCACAGTCGAATATCGGTCATGAGGTTTTCCTTGGCGATACCGTATTGCTCGCGTTGTAATTCAAGGAAATCGCCGGCATCTGACAATTCGATTTTGGTAGCGGGTCGCCCAAACGCTTCGCGTATCATCTGATCGATACGGTCAGCGGAAGTTTGTTTGTCATTGGCCGCTAGACGTTTAGCCCAAACCTGAGATTGTTCAATTACGAACGGGTCATTCATCAAGATCAGTGCTTGGCTCGGTACATTGGACACATTGCGTCTGCCAATCGAATTAAACGGGACAGGAGTATCAAAGGCGAGCATCAGGGGTGCAATAAAATTTCTACGCACACTGATATAAATACTCCTCCGCCCTGCTCCGTCTAACGGGCCTGTTTGGGGTCGCCCGCGGCCGGTCATGAATGGGGTGAGGTAAACAGGCATACTGGGCCCATACATTTTTTTATCCAGACGCCCGGAAACTGCGATAATATTGTCACGGATCGCTTCGCCTTGAAGTCGGCGGATATTCTGACGGTAGAGTAGGAAGTTGTTAGGATCCGAATCGAGATACTGCGGATTGGGTGTACTGCTGAGCTGATAGGTACTGCTGAGCATTATTTCCTTTATCATGTTTTTTAGGGACCATTGGTGTTTGTCGGAAAAACGACGAGCCAGATGGTCTAACAGTTTGGGGTGAGTCGGTAGTTGTCCCAGAACACCAAAGTTGTTAGTTGAAGCAACAATACCTCGACCAAACAGATGGTGCCAGATCCGGTTCACCATGACTCTGGAAGTCAGTGGGTTATTGGCATCTGCAATGTCGGCAGCTAATTCCAGTCGACCACTGCCTGATGATTGCGTTATTTTCTCACCAACAATGGCCGCCAGCAATTGCCGCGGGGCCGTTTCGCCCAGCACTTTATGATTTCCACGGACGAAAACATTCTCGTTCTCACCATTGCCATCTGCCATAACGAGGACGTGTTCATGTTTTGGAATCTCACTATCTAATTTCTTGAATTGTTGCCACTGTTCGCTCAGGTGGGCAAGCATGTCCTCGGGCACTTCGATCAATTTGTGTTTTAGCGCCCAGTTAATCAGGTCAACATCTTCATTATCGAGTTGTGCTGTACGCCAATTCTCCAGAGCGGTTTCCCACTGCTGGCCGTAGCTCAGAGCAAAATCCTCGTGGTTGTCCAGTTGTGGCGTGATTAGATGTTGCAGTAACGGAGTGGAAATTTCCGGTGGACTGCCTGCATTGGT
>JAYZBF010000083.1:0-5950 GCA_036338835.1 Planctomycetota bacterium | reverse complement strand
AGGGTATTTTGTCGTAGGTCATATTCGTCAAGCGCTTTGAGAATTCGTCCCACGCTGTGGTCCATGTGCATGATACAGGCCGCGTATTGGCGGGCGATTGGTTTGGTGATCACGGCAGGGATTTTGTCGAGCCAGTCTTTGGTTTCATTGATCGGCAAGTGGACAGCGGTGAAGGGTACATAAAGGAAAAAAGGCTTGTTGCCCCGTCCTGAATTGCCAGCGATCCAAGAAATGGCTTCGTTGGTCAGCAAGTCGGTTACATGGCCTTCTTCTTCGATGAGAGTTTCATCGCGATGCCATGTGTTGGTATACGGGCCTTTTTTATAATGATGGGTAAAGGAGGTGATACCACCAGCAAGGGAACCGTAACTGTGGTCGAAGCCAAAATGGTTAGGTCCCCACTTCGGTAGTGAACCGAGGTGCCACTTTCCGGTGATGCAGGTTTCATAGCCTTGAGATTTAAGGGCCCGCGCTAAGGTAACCGTGTTGGTTGGAAGTGCGAGGGTGTTCGTGGGCGTCGTGATTCCGAACCGACTCCAACAGCGACCGGTCAATAGTGCGGTGCGAGTGGGTGAGCAGACTGGGGCGACGTAGTGTTGCGTGAGTTCGAGGGACTTGGCGGCCAATTGTTTGAGGTTTGGCGTAGGGGCGTTTCCCTTATGGTCGTTAAAGGCGACGTCGGCCCAGCCAAGGTCATCGACCATAATAAAAACGATATTTGGCGGTGCGGCTTGTGCGGTCGTAGCGGTCGCGAGTATCACCACACAGCAGGATCGTAATATTATCTTAAGCATCGATGGTCTCCATTTGTATCAATTAGGGTATTTCGTGGTCCCTGCTGACCGAAAATCGTCAACGCGATCTGACCCTGCACTGATTATAACATTATCGGTCGTGCTATTTAACTGGCGCGTAGCACATGGTGCCCCAGTCTTTATACGCACCGTAGCGGACGTACACTAACATCGATGCACGGACGATGTGGTCTAACATTTCTGTACACAATGCCACCGAATCTCTGTTCTCGCCGCTGTTATAGGTTGCCGCGCCATGGATCAACTGACATCTTTGTAGATATATTCGCCTCACCAATTGATCCAAGATGCTCGTCCAGTTTTCTTCCAAATACCACGTGTGCGAACTATAGAAATCCTTCCGTGATTTCCTAGCAGTTGACTCCGTCGGGTCACGCCAAAAATAATTGCTCAAAAACTGATTGTTGAAAATTGCCTCAACCTGCTCCCGATTTTCTAATAACACCTGTTTAAAAAGCTCATCCGCGTCTAATTTTACGATCTTCGTGTTGAAATCCCGCCACGATGAAATGTCCTTTTTAGGAATATTCTCGTCCTCATTCCATTGACCATACAACGCGTTGAACGCGATCCACTGATAGACCAACGCCTTGTCAATATCTATTACCTCACCCGTGTCGTCGGACGCTAACATCTCAACCTCAGCTAGCCAACTGCACGCGCGGTGAAAACGAATCGCTGTGTGACTGCCGTCAGGATACGTCTTGCTCAACAATTCCTTATGGGGTTTCCAATCGCGTCGCAAATCTCGAACCGTACAAGTTTCATAACCCGTCATGATAAAAATTCCCTCAGGAGTTGCGTCGGCTTGGTACCACTGAAAGTTTGAGCCATTTCCAGTGGTTATTTTTTGATATCCCCAAGATGTCGTTCCATGAATTTCAGAATCGACTCGAGGGTTTGCGGATCTTTTAATCTACCAGTCTCAGTCGCATCCGGTCTGAGAATCAACACATATGCAGAATTCCGCTCAACATCCAGACGCGACACAAACTCAGCTCGTCCGTTCTTGGAATCCAAACTCAGGTAAACATATCTCTTCATTACTTTTGCAAACCGCCGGTTCGCACTCGAACTCTCCTGCAAAGCTCGACATTCACTGCCTCATATCGAATCATACACATAGACGAAAATTGGCACCCTACGTCGCTCTGCCTTGGACATCGCATCACCCAGACCCATATCCGCCGCATCCACTTCGATGGCATTCATACACAACACAAGCAAGACTGTTGCGTAGACCGCCCGTTGCCACAGCTTTTTCGTAGCCACATACATACTCATTCGTTTCCCTTGCTCCTACCCCTCTTAGGCCGTTGGCGACTACCGATCACCCTTAACCGTCACTTGGCCTTTGCCCTCGCTGATGTCCCGTCGAATGCCATCGACTAGGGCAGGGCAACCACACAAATTCACTCCCTCAAAGCCTTGTTGCTCTATTGCTGCGCGATAGGTTTCATACATGACGTAGGTCACCCCTTCGCGAATCGATGACAACTCACGATGCCATGTTTGCAACTCACTGCGTTGCGCTGGTTTAAAGGAATTGCCAGCAATCCTATCCAATGCTTCAAGCATATGCTGTACCATCACGGTGCGTCGACCATAAGCCAAGGCAGTACGGTCACTCACCTTGGTAACATGACCCTTGATAAGTCGATACGTAACTAGGTCGCTCGACATGCTCCAATAATGGCTGCGAACTCCATCTAGTAACAACTCCGCAAATGGAATACGCTCAATTGCCGTCAGATTATTCAAACTAAACGGGTTGGCGCTGTCCTGATAACCAACTTCGATCGCACCATGTTCCAACCGAGCGAGTGCCAACACCCAACCAATACCACGTCGACGAAAGTCATCATTGGGTACTTGCGGAAATTCATTTAAATACGACTGCTTATACCGCTGTGCCAGCGAGGTTCCCGCTAATCTGCCAAACCGACGTGACAGATTTACATAGACACTAAACTCGTCAAGTTCCGAGACAATTTCGTTATACGCCTCCAACTGCTCTGCATCCGCATTCTGTACTAACGGTATCAAGTGATTAAGCGCATTCGCATACTCTTGATAACCTACTATCTGATATGCATCACTCGGGTCGGGAGCATCAAATGTTGCTAAATAGCCACTCACGGTGCCTGCAACGAAGTTTTTTCCTCAGTAAAAATATTTGGACTTTGCAACAACGGAACGCGTCCCGTACTCCATTTTAATACCGCCGTTTTCCCACGACCAAATATATTCGTGCCGGCGGCCGACATAAGGTGATGCCAATTCGTTTTCAACCGCAAATGGGTCACTAGCCTTAGCACGATCACGAGGCATACGTAACGCAAATCCCGACGCAGGTGCCTTTTTCACATGCTCCCCTTTCAACAATCCATTGGCCGCGATCCCTTTGCCGTATCGACCTCGCAACCACCAATGTAAGCCTGTATACAATTGGTCCGCAGAACGGAACAACTCTCGGTGAGTACCTCGCGCAATTGCCACCGATCCCTCAAGTTCTCCCAATTTTGGTACAGGTACACCCGCAAAATTACCCTTGCGCTGCTGCTCAACAAATGCACGAATGATCTTTACATCTTGGTCCATCGCAAACGCCGCTTGTAATCTCGCCTTGAGCGATTTTGAATCTCCGAGAATGCCCAATGCCAATTCAATTCGGCGCTCTCGCAAGGACATCTCCCGCGTTAAGCGTTTCTCAGCCTCTGCTTCAATGATTTGTCGTACTGCTTGAAAATCAAATGACAGCGTCATTCGTTCCACGGCGCTTAGTCGAGCATTCTGTAATGCCAGCTGTACCGTACGACCCGCCATTTCCGCAGTCCGGCCCAGATTGATCAAATCATTCTTGTATACATGCAAATCCCAGAGGGCACGCTCAAATTCAACAAATTCCGTCGGTATAACCACTGCACCGTCATCCGCTTTCATAATCGCAGGCCGCAATTCACCGCTGAGCACCTTTTCAACTTCCGCTTGAAAATGTGGAACCGTAATTAGTAACTCTTTCTTGGTAGCAGCAGGTTTAACCACTTTGTTTTGCACCAATAAGCTAAACCTAGAACTAGCTAGCACAACGCCCAATGCCTCGATCCCTTCGCCCGCTAAATACTCATCTATTTCAGCATTTACCGTCCCACCAACTTGATTAACAATCATCGCTCCTGAAAACACTACGATTTCAAGATTTCCCGTTCTGTATGCCGGGATTAATCGTTGGTCTAGTTCTACCTTTACGTTACGGGGAATCGCCGCTTGTATTTGCCGGACAGCGGTCAAATCGATCAACAACGCTAACAACACTAACACCAAGGAAAATCGTGATAACATCATTATCCGTGGTGTACGCCTGTGAATACACTGCATAATACCGTCACCTTTGTTATCTCAAGATCATAACCAATTGACATTCAATACAATCATTATTCTATCTTCCCGCTCCAAAGGCAAGCAGATACCTAGATTTGCATGCCCGCACTTGTTACGAAATATTCTCCACGACCTGTAGATGTTCATTCATGGTAAAATATTCAACTACCAATCACATACCTTACCGACGAGATCTGGTCCCACCATGCGATACAATCCCATCCTTCTGTTGCTCCTCGCATTCACGACTGCGCACCTCCAGGGAGTAGAAGACCCTCGACCCAACCTAGTCATCGTCCTCTGCGACGACCTCGGCAATGGAGACCTAGGATGTTATGGCAACAAAGTTGTCAGCACGCCACATCTGGATCAATTCGCAGCAACTGGCACAAAGTTTACTCGTTGCTATTCTGCTGCCCCAAATTGCTCACCGTCACGGACTGGTTTAATGACCGGGCGCACTCCCTACCGTGCTGGCATCCACAATTGGATTCCATTGGATTCCCCCATGCACGTCCGCCGCCATGAAATCATGTTGTCGCGAATCCTTAAAGATGCGGGATACCAGACCTGCCACTTTGGAAAATGGCATATGAATGGAAATCTGACAAACAAAGACCAGCCGCAACCTGATGACCATGGTTTCGACTGGTCCTTCGGCACTCAGAACAATGCCTTACCCTGTCACAAAAACCCGACCAATTTTGTTCGCAATAGAAAGCAGGTCGGAAATCAACAAGGGTTTGCCGCTGACATCGTAACCGACGAAGCGATACGCTGGATTAACGAAGAACGGGACGCGGGAAAACCGTTTTTCATGTTTGTCGCCTATCACGAACCACACGAACCAATTGCCTCAAACCATAAATACACCAAGCTGTACGAAAGGAAAGGCAACCCTAGTCGGTATGACCCAAGCGTTTCCAGTTTTCAAGCACATCACGGAAACCTCACCCAGATGGATTCCGCTTTTGGGCGATTGATGCTCCACCTAGATGAAACGCACCTGCGTGATAACACCGTCGTGTTTTTCACCAGCGACAATGGCCCAGCGATCACGGGTTCTCATCCACACGGCAGTACTGGTGGCTTACGTGACAAAAAAGGATCCGTTTATGAAGGGGGAATCCGTGTGCCAGGTATTCTTCATTGGCCCGCAAAACTAACCCACGCACAAGTCATCGATGCACCGATTTCCGGAGTTGATGTACTGCCCACGTTTTGTGAAATCGCCAAAGCCAAAACACCAGCAACGCTAAAGCTTGACGGGACAAGTTTCGTACCAGCCTTGCAGGGAAAGCCACTCAGTCGCAGCGATCCACTCTATTGGCAGTTCCACGGTGCCCGTGGTGAGGACCAAATTGCAATCATCGATGGCAATTGGAAACTCGTCGGTCAATTTGATGGTGGCAGTTTAAAACCACACGGTGATATATTCAAGGAACACCAGAACCTTATCCATAACGCCAAGATCGTTCGATACCGACTGTATAACTTAGCGACTGACGAGACGACAGATGTGTCACAGGTAAACCCCAAAATATTAAGTCGGTTAACAGCCGAGATGACCCGTATGTTTTCATCCGTTCAAGCAGACAATCCGACATGGCCAGCATGGGCTTGGCCTAGACTCGAAGGCAAGCAAATTAACGCCTACGTGAAGTCATTGAAGGGGCAGTAGGATTTCACGCAACTACCGTGGAATCGCAAACACCTGTCAAAGTACATCGTTAGTTGTCCGGTTTTTCCGCCCG
>JAYZBF010000082.1:0-9419 GCA_036338835.1 Planctomycetota bacterium | reverse complement strand
GCGTGGAATCTGCCCAGATTGCGAAACACGCATCCGCATTCCCAGTGAACCGTCCACAGTCTCCGCACAAGATGAACAAGCCGGGAAGTCCTATACAGTCGCAGAACAAGCGGAAGACAAACCTCGCGTACCGCTTTCAATTAAACGGTGTCTCAGTGAAAAACCAGATTTAAATTGGTACATCCGCCCAGCTGGTGGGGATGAGTATGGACCCGCCGATAATAATCTACTTCTTGCATGGGTCAACGAAAACCGTATTGGACCCGACACGGAACTGCGCCGTGACGATTGGCTGAAGTGGAAACCAGCCTGCGATATCTTCATTGATTTCTCGGCACCGACTTCGGACGAACCGTTGTCTGTTTTAGGCGAAACAACCAACAATACGAATCAAAATGGACCAACGCCATACGAGGAAGATGTGGACCTCGGCGATGAAGAGTTCTTAGCGGCGTTAGAGTACCAAGCGGAAGACACCAACGGAGATTTCACCTTCGCAAATCTCGAAATCGACCAATCCACCATGGCTCAACGCAATTTGCAATCACAAGATTCTTCTAAAAACAAACGAACCACCGGTATCGCCCTAGGTATAATATCGGTCATCATACTTGTATTACTTGTCGTGATTTTCATTTCATCATAACCCTGATACATAATCATTACAAACAAGTAACTCACTCACATGGGACATGCCCATTCATCTTTCCAGAGGATCCAATTCAATGCGTCAACTTTCTCACCTAGCAATTTTTGCCACTATCATTTTGTCGTCAACGGCATTTGTGTCAGCAGCAGAAAAGACGAAAACCGTCACCGCCAAAGACATTAAGCTAACTGTTCCAACGACCTGGAAACAAGGAGAACTTTCCAATAACCTGCGAACTGCACAATTTGAAATTCCGGCTGTCGAAGGTGACAAGGATGCTGCCGAACTCGTTGTCTATTTTTTTGGTGGAGCAGGTGGCGGAGTCAATGCAAACTTACAGCGGTGGGCGGGCCAGTTTCAAAGCTCCGGTAAAAAACAAAAGACCTCGGAAGGAAAGTCAACGCAGGGAAAATACTATCTGATTGATATTACCGGTGTCTATAACAAGCCTATTGGGCCACCAATTCAACGCAAGACTAATCCAACGGCCGGCTACCAAATGCTTGGGGTCGTGTTAGTCGTTAAAGACAAAGGTAATTATTTTCTAAAACTAACCGGACCACAGAAAACCGTTTCCCACTGGGCCAGCACTCTGCGAACATCTTTCGGAGCTGATATCAAAGACGAAAAAGAAGCAGAACTCGACCAATAACCACTTTCGCCCAACGAATAGTTAGCGCATGGGAATCTGCGGCAATGAGAATCATTGCAATGCTTGAAAACTGAATTGATGGTCACGCAAAGGCTTTAGTAAATGAAAATCCAAGATTTTCTTGAACACCACGGGATTGGTCGTAATCCATTTGCCGAGGAAGACGCAAAATCAGACAAGGTTTTCAAAGATCACTGTATCATTAATACCTATCATCCAATTTGGGACAAGGTTTATGGTGATCCCAGCGAACCAACGACCTCGGTTGTCTTTGGCGAAAAGGGCTCTGGCAAAACAGCGATCTGTCTACAAATAGCTCGACACGTCGACAGTTACAATCAAGAACATCCAGAAAAACGCGTGTTCGTCATTCATTATGACGACTTCAATCCGTTCCTCGATCGTTTTCGAGATCAGATCCCAGGTCGCAATGCAACCGCCGACAAAGTTCTACAGCAATGGAAACTTTGGGACCATATGGATGCGATTCTCACCGCTGGAGTTACCGGTTTAGTCGATGATCTCATGGAAACACCCGCAACGCGGGTCCGCACCTCGGGTGGCGTCCAACCACAGTTAAGCTGTCGTCTAGATCGCCATCAAATGCGAGATCTATTATTACTGACTGCCTGCTATGACGAATCAACTCAGCAAACATTTCTCGGACGCTGGAATCAACTCCGTAAATCACTTGGGTTCTCAACCATCAAAGCTCAGTGGCAGCATATTCTGGGTATCACCTACTCAGTTATTTCATTGGTCATTCTTATCATCATGGCGATACGCGATCTTACGACAGTGACGGATCGCGGTTTCTGGTTCATGCTCTTAGGTACACTCGCCGTTAGTTGGACACCTTGGTGCTGGAAGGCAGCTCAAAATCTATTCCGTTCCCATGGAATATTGCAAAAGATGCGAGTTGGGAATCGGGAAGCGGGATCCCTGCGCAAAGTACTGATGCAATTCACCAACGAAGAAATCGACTCCCAACCGCTGCCCAACAAGTCCAGCACAGATGACCGCTATGAATTGCTGATAAAATTTCAGAGCATCTTAAAGACCTTAGGCTTTTCGGGGATATTAGTTCTCGTTGATCGAGTGGATGAACCCCACCTCATAAACGGTTCTGCAGACTTAATGAAGGACCTGCTCTGGCCCATGCTTGATAACAAATTCCTTAAACAGCCGGGCATCGGCATCAAGCTCATGCTACCGATTGAACTGGCTCGGTTTATTGAAAAAGAAGACCGCCAGTTTTACCAACGAGCTCGTCTCGATAAGCAAAACATGATCAAATCGTTCGGCTGGACGAGCGAATCGCTTGTCGACGTTGCCAACGCTCGCCTCAAAGCCTGCAGCAATCGAGACGATGCTGCTACGCTGAACGACCTTTTCGACGAATCCGTGTCGCAGCGCCGCATTCTCGATGCACTGAAAATGCTCCGAGTTCCTCGACATCTGTTTAAATTTCTATATCAACTCAATGTCGATCACTGCAACTCCTACACCAACCAAGCTCCTGAATTTCAGATCGATTCAACGACATTTGAAACAACTTTCGCCGTCTTTTTGCGCGAACAAGATGCCTTCGATCATGGGCTGAGCCCAGGTTAGTGACGAGCCCTACTTGCAAAAGAGGCTTGTGTGTCATAAAAAATGGGCTGAAATTATGATCAACTTCGAATTATAAGGAAAAACCGGTAATGACTGACGACACACCAAAAGTAGGAATCATCATGGGCAGTGATAGCGATTGGCCCAAAATCAAAAAAGCTGCATATGCACTTGATGAATTTAATATACCTTATGAAATTCAAGTCATGAGTGCCCACCGCACTCCCGAACTCGTTAGTCAATACGCATCGACTGCGATCGACCGCGGACTACAAGTCATTATTGCGGCAGCTGGCGGCGCGGCGCACTTAGCAGGCGTTGTTGCGGCCCATACGACCCTTCCTGTCATTGGACTGCCAGTCCCGACTGCTGAAATGGGTGGCATGGACTCACTCTTGTCCACCGTACAGATGCCTGGTGACGTACCCGTTGCCAGTATGGCTGTTGGCATGGGTGGACCTCGCAATGCCGGCCTGTTCGCTGTACAAATCATGGCAACCGCATGTCCCGACCTACGAGAACAACTAGTTGCCTTTAAACAACGACTCGTCGGTCAAATCGAAGCGAAAAATGCCGCGTTACAACAGGCTATCGAGGCGGATGCATAGCCACCATCCACAAACGCTCCAATGGAACGGTGATGAAGGTGGTTATTTAACATTAATTGATCAAACCGCCTTACCGCTAAATCTAACGACCGTGGATTGTCGTAATCTGGAGTCCGTGGTGCACGCGATTCGCATTTTGCAAGTCCGCGGTGCGCCGGCTATTGGCATCGCTGCCGCCTATGGAATTTGCGTTGGCATGCAAACCGTCGACATAAATCAATGCACAACGCAACAATTCAAAGAACGCTTGCAACACTGTGTCGACCAACTCGCAAACAGCCGCCCTACTGCGGTTAACTTGTTCTGGGCGCTACAACGGATGCAGGATGTCGCCCAGACGATGCAGCAAGCCGGACAACTCCCAAGCCAGATTATGCAAACGCTACTCGAAGAAGCGATTGCCATTCACGACGAAGATCGAGAAATGTGTCATGCGATCGGCAAGCATGGCGCTACGCTTCTCGATGATGGCCAAGGCATTCTGACACACTGTAACGCCGGTGGCTTAGCGACAAGTGAATACGGCACCGCATTATCCGTTCTGTTTTCTGCTCAAGATCAAGGTAAAACTCTGCACATATTCGTTGATGAAACTAGACCGCTGCTGCAAGGTGCCCGATTGACCGCTTGGGAATGCCAACAGCGTAACATTGCAACAACGCTAATTTGCGACAACATGGCCGCACAGGTAATGTCAGAAGGGGAAATTCAAGCGGTCATTACAGGTGCTGATCGGATTGCTGCTAACGGAGACGTTGCCAATAAGATCGGCACATACGGCCTGGCCATTCTCGCAAAACATCACCAAATTCCCTTCTACGTCGCTGCGCCCAGTAACACATTTGATTTATCATTGAGCACTGGAAAGGGCATTCCGATCGAACAACGCAGCAGCGATGAAATCACTCAAGGGTTTGGAAAACAAACCGCACCTGATGGGATCAACACTTATAACCCAGCATTTGACGTTACACCGGCAGAGCTGATCACGGCAATTATCACCGAACAGGGAATCATCTCGCCAGTATCTAGCGAAGCGATTGCAACAATCCTAGTTTGATTTGAGCGAACGCGCGATGAGCAACACGGCCGCAATCATAAAGCAGGCGCCTAGTGGCACAACCCAAACGCCCACACCAGGGTCATTTTCAAACGGAAATATTCCACCTGCGAAAAACCCACCCGGCAGGAGAATGCTCGCGGTCATCAGACTTGGTGAAATCCACCGATGCGGTGTCGTGCTCGCACCGCTATGCACCGTTAGTGCAAATGCAATGTGCACTAACCCCAGTAAAGCGCCATGTGCATGGGCTAACGTCCACATCATTCGACGAATTTCATTGTCAGCTGTCACGTATTGAATCGACTTAAATCCCAAAAGACCCTCGAGGATCGTGCCCAACAACACAAACACGAATAAAGACCACCAGCCAAAACGTAAATGTCGTTTCACTGTTTCAGCAAGACGAACATCTTCCATTGATAATTCTGCGTTTTGCGAGTAACGGATTTCATTTTCAGTGTCTGCCATCGATTCAATACACTCCGAATAAATTAATTGCAAGACAACGATTGCTGCAAAAACATTGCCTTCTTATTTAGACGTTAATTCTTTTAGTCGTTGGGCTGCTTTAACAGAAGCTTTCATCATGACAGATTCTATCGTAACGGCTTTACCACCAAGTCGTTTGGATTCGTCGGCTGCTTCCATGAACGCGTAAATTTCTAATGATTCCTCGCTTTGAACCGGTACGACACCACTACGAAAAAACTTCACGATATCGACCACTAATGGTCGGTAACCTTGATAAGGGCCAATCTCAGAAATTCCCTTGTCGCCAAACGCTGTGCCACCGTATCCCCCCTTATAATCTCGGATTCCGCGGAAAGTACCAACTCGACCGCCCTCCCAGACACCTGTCACATATTCGGTATCTTTGGTGGAAACACGCGCTACTTGCTCGCAACCGGTGCCCATCACAGTAAACAAAGCTTCGACACCATGGATACCGTACCAAAACAGATCTGGGTGAGTTGGTTCTAAGTGTGCTGGACTGAATGCCATCGCACCATGAACTTTGCCAATCGAACCATTTCGAACAGCGACGGCCCCTGTGGAATAGCGCAATGAGGAACTCGTAAAACAGGGAACTTTGTGCTCCGCTGCAAAGCGAAAGATAGCGATCGCATCTGCCAATGAAGCAGCAACCGGTTTGTCAATAAACAGTGGTTTCCCCGCTAAGATCACTTCCATTGCTTGCTCTAGGTGCGGGCGACCATCGTTCGTTTCCAAGAGTACAACATCGACTTCGGCTACAACTTCTTTAATCGATGAAGCTATTTTGATTCCCATGTCTGCGATTTGTTTTGTGTATCCTGGGATCCGTGAAGCACTTGATTCGATATCTGCACTCCCCTGCGGATAGGCGATCACGACACGGCAATTCGCTATGTCTGCCGCTGCATCGTCAGCATTCAGTGCTTTGGTGAAAGCAATGCTGTGCGAGGTATCAAGTCCGATCAAACCTACCCTCAGCGACTTGGCGTCGTCTGCCTTTACAGTCAATTCGGTTAAACCAAGAACGCCAGATAGAAACGTTACACAAGCACTGGAGGCAATAAAGGAAAGAACAACTCGACGCTTCATAGGAATACTCCGCAATTTAAACCGAAAAAAGAACTATTTCTTGAGGTGGAAAAGCACTACTTGAGTGCCAACTCATTGTACGTTATTTCTCAGTAACATTGGGAGCCGTAAAAAATCGCACTCGATGATTCATCGTATCTCCGACATACACGACACCTTTAGCATCGACGCAAATACCATGCGGGCGCCCCATTTGAGCTTTCGTCGCATCTGCTCCGTCACCGCCGGAGCCGCGACCCTGCGGGCCATACCCACACACGGTTAATATTTTATTTCGTTTCAAATCGATCATGCGAATTGCTTGGTTTTCAGTGTCAACAACGAACAGCCGCCCCTGAGGACCGACGGCGATCCCTTTCGGCCCATTAAATGTGGCCTGCAACGGTGCTCCATTATCACCAGTAAATCCTTTTTCTCCGGTACCTGCGACGTGCTGCAATCGCCCACTGGTCAGATGCAAGCTCCAGACACTATGCCCTTCACGCAATGCAATCCACAGCACCCCGTTATCATGGCATAAGGCACGAGGCCCCAGCATCGCATTGCCTCGAGCTAGTGACCCGTTAGTCGGCAATTTCTTTGCTCCCGTACCGGCAATCGTATCGATTATTCCCGTCACCAAATTAACGCGGCGAATACGATGATTCCCAATGTCGGCGATGTATAAATAACCTTGATCATCCAGTGCAATACTGTGGGGGTTGTTTAGTGCCGCAGCCGTAGCCGCACCTCCATCGCCACCAAATCCCGCTGTGCCTATTCCGGCAACCAAACTGACCGTATTGGTCAATACCTCGATTTTGCGGACAATATGATTCTTCATTTCGACAAAATAGATGTCGCCGTTTTTAGCAAAACGTATTTCATAGGGCTCTCGTAAAACGGCGTTGGCTGCCCCTTGACGATTTCCTGCATAACCGGCCTGGCCCGTACCTGCAATCGTTGTCAGTTGCTTCGTCTTACGATCCACGCGCATTATCCGGTGGTTACCAACCTCGGTCACATACAGCGCACCATCGGGACCAATTTCCACACCAAAGGGTTGAGCAACATGCACGTCCGTGGCATTGCCTTGGTCGCCGTTATTCCCGTCATGTCCAGTGCCCGCTACGGTTGAAATATCCACCCCGCAAAGATCTGCAGTGAGACCAACAAACAGAATACTCACCACCGCGACCATTGAAATTGCAGAGCTAATACGAACTATCATAATCGACATCTCTTCATTGCTACCGGTGGATGAAATCTACAACAATCGCTAATCACGTAGGACTAGCAATCGTAATACAAATTGAATTCATGCGGATGGGGGCGGGTCTGCATCGGTCGGACTTCATGATCACGCTTTGTTTGAATCCAAGTGTCAATTACATCGGGCGTGAAAACGTCATCCCGCAATAAATACTCGTGATCCGCCGCTAACGCATCCAATGCTGCGCTTAAACTCTCCGGTGTCCGAGCAATTGTTGCGGCCACTTCGTCATCGAGTGCATAGATATCGCAATCCAAGGGGTCACCGGGGCTTATTTTGTTTTGAATACCATCAATCACCGCCATCAACATTGCAGAAAAAGCCAAATACGGATTGCAACTCGGATCGGGACATCGAAATTCTACTCGCTTGGCACTCGGAATGTTATTAATCATCGGAATGCGGCACGCTGCCGAACGGTTGCGTTGAGAATACGCTAAATGAACCGGTGCTTCAAAACCTGGGACCAATCGTTTGTAACTGTTTGTCGTGGGATTGGTAAACGCCAGCAAACTCGGAGCATGCTTGAGTAAACCACCGATGGCATGCAGTCCCATTTCACTAAGTCCACCATAGTCAGTTCCCGCAAACAACGGAGTGTCATTTTTCCACAATGAAATGTGCACGTGCATGCCGGATCCGTTGTCGTTAAGAATAGGCTTAGGCATAAACGTCGCTGTGCGGTTATTCTTGAACGCAACATTGCGAACAATATATTTGTAGATCATCATCTGGTCAGCCATCTCGGTGATGGATTGATACCGTAAATCGATTTCACCTTGGCCGGCCGTACCGACTTCATGGTGCTGACATTCCACGTCGAGACCACATTTGATCATCGTCCGCATCATCTCATTACGGATATCCATATGATGATCCGTTGGCGGGACGGGGAAATAGCCCCCTTGGTATGGAATTTTGTAGCCCAGATTTGGTTTTTCTGTTTTACTTCCGCGATTCCACTGCCCTTCCACACTGTCAATTTGATAATAGCCTTCCCGTTCGTTTTGGTCGAACCGAATATCATCAAAAATAAAGAACTCCGCTTCAGGGCCAAAAAACGCTTTGTCCGCTACACCACTGGCCTGCAGATAGTTTGCTGCTTTTTGCACGATATTACGAGGATCACGCGAATAGTCTTCGCCGGTAATAGGATCTTGTATGTTACAGATCAAATTTAAAGTTGGAAGCTCTGTGAAAGGATCAATGAATGCCGTATTTGCCTGCGGGATCATCAGCATGTCACTCTCATTGATCGACTGCCACCCTCGAATACTAGAGCCATCAAAGCCGAGGCCCGTTTCAAAAACCTCCTCAACCAATTTCTTGACCGGAATCGTCGTGTGGTGCCAAATCCCATGCAAATCTACAAAACGTAGGTCGACCGCTTTGACGTCGTTCTCTCGGCACAATCTCAGTGCTTCAGCTGGTGTCACGATGGTTACCTAAAATAATGTTGGGTGAGATGAAATTGAAACGTTTTGGATATGGTTGTTTTAGTTGTGACTCGTTATTTGTTATTGGTCAATTACCTAACCGTGAAACCCGACTTCGCAAAGTGGCAACGACATCTTGAAACTCGACCCGACGGCGAGTGAACTCTTCTACGGTCTTTTGCTCATCGGATTTAACATAGTCCATAATAATGTCTTCCGCAGCAAGAAACTCGGGCGTAATATCGACAAGTTCATCCACAATGTCCAAGGGAATATTGGTAACACCGTTGGCGTCGCCGTGCAACAGATCACACGGGTTAACCATCAAGCCTGCCACTCGAACCGGTAATCCTAGGTGCAACATATGGCAATAGGCATGAGCGACCATCGTCGAACCGGTAAAGACTTTATATCCTAGTGCTTTGACTTGTAATAAATCACGTCCGCCGCCTTTGGTCAATAACCCAACGGATCCGTAGGCCTGATAAGTCGAGAACATTACTTCGCAAAAAACAGCTGACACGGCCGGATCATCAATATCCTGAAATACGACTACGGCTG
>JAYZBF010000081.1:0-10138 GCA_036338835.1 Planctomycetota bacterium | reverse complement strand
CGATTTTGTTGGCACCACTGACGCCCATCGCTTTGCTGGTTAGCATTCGGTGTGCACCGGCAAAGTGGTCTCCAGTTCCGTGTGACAACGAACGTACAATGGAAAACTTGTCAGCATGTTTTGCTTGCTTAGGATACAACTCGGTGATGTCAAATCCAGGAACATTTGTATGCATCGGTCGCCACATGCCGCGGTATTCAACCGGAGCATCCGGCTTCATGTCATACATGTCCATATGGCCGGGACCACCATCGAGCCAGATGAGAATGGTGGAAACCTTTTTGGTACCCGAGGTGGCGGTGGACGCAGCCTTGGCTCGGAGGATATCCCCCAGTCCTAAACCTGCCATACCAGCGACACCCAATTGGACGAAACTTCGGCGTGATACCCCATCACAATATCGTGCTGACTGAGAATTCTGTTTTGCATAAAGACGCAACATACGACGGTCCCTTAATAGAGTTGCAACAACAATTCTAAACGTAGTGAGTTATGGACTTCACTTTCAATAGTATCGACCCAGACATTGTAACAAAATCAGATTTGTAGTGGCAATGTACATTATATCGTAACAACCTGACTTGGATTAGGAATACGCGATGGTGCTGCTATACTAGTGGTCGACCGCACTCGCTGGATTGGTTGTTGTGGGAGTGAACCAACCCTAGAGAGGGGTAGGCACTGTCTAGGGTTTGCGGTTTTGTTAAAAACGTGCTCGCGAAAGAGGTATTTGATGCGATTAATTGAAAACGTACGAGCCGGATATTCATTCCTCGAGGGGATAGCACCCTATAGTTCGGGAGTGATTGCCGCAGCCGGATATGAAATCATCCATGTTACTTTGGCGGTATCGTTACCTTGGAAAGAGGGCATGCATGCCGCTCGTAAGTATGTGCAAAGTCTTGGGTTATTACAGTGGTCACTGTGCGGATTCGAATTGCGATGCCCGCAACCACACACCATGGACGGCTTTATTGATTTCAATGCAGGTTATCGCGCAGTGCTACAAGATTGGGATATGTATGTTGACGGCGAGAATCCCATTGCGAGGACCAACGTCGCCCCCGTGCTAAATTCTCCTAGCGAAACGATGCTTTATGGATTCTCTGTATGCCAAGAAAGTCAAATCGATTGGAACACGTTTGTGATTGCCGGGGGTGGTGAATTAGTAGGAGGCTTACGAAAAGGTGCCATTGTTTGCGAAGGGGAATCCGATCAAGCCGCGATGTTAGAAAAGGCACGAACCGTCGCGCGGTTAATGAAAACTCGTTTAGACGGATTAGGAGCAAACGGAAAACGTTTATCCACAATAGACGTCTATACAGCCCACAATCTTCATGCGCTGATCGAAGGGGCGATTGCCGCAGAGATCGACGAGGTTACACAACGCGGATTGCAGTGGTTCTATACGAGGCCACCGATCATCGACATCGAATTCGAGATGGACATGCGCGGCGTGCAACAAGAACGAGTCGTTGACCTCGAGCAGTGATTATCTCCCGCTAAGATATCAATAACATTGAATCAGTTAGGCGGAATATATTTGTTCATTAATTCCACGTAATCTTCGCGAACCGGTGCAAATACATCCATGACGACAGCGGGACCGTCTACGGCAACCGCTCGGTGGGGGACGTTCGATGGGATAAGGAACATGTCGCCGGCATTACAAATACGTGTTTCATCGCCAATAGTAAGTTGTACCTGGCCTTTGATGAGCATGCCACCTTGCTCATGGGGATGGTGATGCATTGGTATTTCACCGCCTTCGTCCATCTCTAAATATGAAAGCATCATGTTTTCGCCGTGTGGAGTTCGCAATCGGCATCCGGGAGTTACTTCTTGTGCTGGGAAATCATTGATGTCGATGAATGGCATGGGGGTCTCTGGGGGTGCAATTTAAAATTTGTATCTGTTAAACTTAGTTCCAGTCTAGTCTATATTTGCTCGGGAGTAACTGATGAAAAAGTGGTGGTTAGTAGTTGCAGTTATCGGTTACTTGATGGCGATTACAGGAAGTTCATTAGAGGCTGTTGAAGGGAATTCCTCCTATCGAGTGACTTCGGTACCGAAGAAATTCGGATTCGACTCGTTCTATAAAAAACATGTCAGCGCCAACGGGTTTCCAATCATTGGTTCGGAAAAAGTTGATGATTATGCGTTGCGTGAAGCTGCTTACCTCGTAAATATGATGCTGCGGCAGCGACCAGATGTGCGGGACGCGATGATTGCCAGTGGTTCTCGCTTAGTCGTGATGGCTCACGATGAATTCACAACGGATATTCCCGAGCATTCTAAAATGACCCCCAAGGATTGGTGGGATGCTCGCGCACGTGGTTTGGGAGGATCGCAAACGGATCCAGTTTGTTCTTGTGGCGAAGAAAATCTGTTGTGTATGCCGGGAGATCCCTATTTCAAAGAAAATATTCTGATCCACGAATTGGCTCACAATATACACTTGCGGGGAATGGTGCGAGTGGATGAGGGGTTCGACGCGCGTGTCATTAAGGCCTACGAGTCGGCAATGAAAGCCGGGCTCTGGAAGCCAAAATATGCTTCGGTCAATAAAAATGAATATTTTGCGGAAGGCGTGCAGTGCTGGTTTAATAATAATCGTGAAAACGATCATGACCATAATCATGTAAACACTCGTCTAGAGCTAAAGGAATATGATCCGGCCTTGGCGTCGTTGTGTGAGGAAGTGTTTGGCCGCACTCAATTAGAATATACTCGCCCAGCAACGCGTATTCGGGGGCATTTAAAAGGATTTAATCCGAATAAATTGCCGACATTTCAATGGCCTGCTAGGCTGGATAAAGTGCGTTTGGAGATTCAACAATCAGCCGCGAATCGTGGCAAAGATAAATAGGGGAAACGGAGTTACATGGTTTACATAATTAGACGACAGGTTGGCTTGGTGGTTGCGCTGTTAGCGTGTGTATTAACGTCGGCAAATACGGTCACAGTTGAGGCTGCGGAGGCAGTTCGTAAGAAACCGAATATTATTTTGATTATGGCGGACGACCTCGGTTACAAGGAATTGGGCAGCTACGGGCAGAAGCTTATCAAAACTCCCTTTATCGATCAGCTAGCCAAAGATGGCATGCGGTTTACACGTGGTTACGCAGGCAATGCAGTCTGTGCACCTTCGCGTTGCGTATTGTTAACAGGTCGCCATCCTGGGCACGCATGGGTGCGGAACAATGGTGAGGTCAAACCGGAAGGGCAGCGTCCTATTCCGGCCAGTGAAGTGACGATTGCTGAAATATTGGGTAAACATGGTTATGCATGCGGCGCTTTTGGGAAATGGGGTCTTGGATTTCCAGGATCAGAAGGGGATCCAGTTTTTCAAGGCTTCGATCGCTTTTTTGGCTACAACTGTCAGCGGCACGCTCATTCTTACTACCCTTCGTACTTGTGGAGCAACAGAGAGCGTGTGCAGCTAAACAATCGTCCCGCCGTCGGTGGGCATGCCAATTTTAGTGGCGATGAGGATCGCAGTGACCCCCGTAGTTATGACCAGTTTAAAGGGCAAGACTATGCACCGGATCGTATCAACGAACAGGCTTTGAAGTTTATTCGCACGAACAAGGACCGTCCATTTTTCCTTTATTATCCCACCGTCATTCCACACGTCGCCTTACACGTGCCGGACGAGGAATTGCAACCCTATTTGAAGCTTAACTGGAACGATCCGCCCTTCACCAAAAAGAAAGGTTACGGATATACACCACACTTTACCCCTCGCGCGGCCTATGCTGCCATGATTACGCGTATGGACAGATATATTGGGAATGTTATGAAGCTCGTAAAAGAACTTGGGCTCGAGGACGACACGATCGTTGTATTTACCTCGGATAACGGCACCACGCATTTGAAGGAAGAAGTGGATTACGATTTCTTTAATAGCGTTGGTAAGTTGCGTGGCCTCAAAGGTTCACTCTATGAAGGTGGGATTCGTGTACCACTGATCGTTAAATGGCCCGGAAAAATAGCAGCGGGTTCCAATAGTTCGCTCGTGACTGGATTGGAAGATTGGCTGCCAACGATTGCCGACTTAATAGACCAACCATCTTCGGTGCCTCAAGGACTCGATGGTATTAGTGTTGCTCCGACGCTGCTTGGTAAACCGCAAGAGGAACGTGAGTTTATGTATCGCGAGTTCTCGGGGTATGGCGGTCAACAAGCGGTGTGGATGGGGCCGTGGAAAGGTGTTCGACAGAATCTGTTGCGTAAAAACAATATGAACCCTTTGGAAATCGAGTTATATAACTTAGATAAAGATCCAAGTGAGTCAAAGAATGTTGCTGCCGCGCATCCGGAAGTTGTTGAGCAAATTCGTCAATTGATGAAGAATCAACATACGGCGAGTGAATGGTATCCGAT
Source organism: Planctomycetota bacterium (assembly GCA_036338835.1). Classification (GTDB taxonomy): domain Bacteria; phylum Planctomycetota; class Planctomycetia; order Pirellulales; family Pirellulaceae; genus UBA721. The sequence goes on along the minus strand of JAYZBF010000081.1, from coordinate 5,752 downwards.
TCCCATTTTGGATAACTAAGTGAATTCCTTATGAGTGTTATTAGGATTGGCATTGTCGGATCGGGATTCATGGGGCGGACGCACGCTGAAGCGACTCGCCGTGCTCCTGGAGCCAAGCTTGTTGCGATTGCAGGTGGTTCGCGTGCGGTCGGCTTGGCCGCTGACTATGGCGTAACCCATGAGGAATCCGTTGAGGAGTTAATCCGTCGTGCGGACATCGATGCGATTGTAATTAGCACTCCGCACCATCTGCATTTTTCCGAAGCCATGGACGCTGCTAGCAATCAAAAACATTGTCTTGTTGAAAAGCCTCTGGCTACGGACGTGGCTGATTGTGATTCATTGATGACGGCTTTCGCTGATGCTGACCTGACATTGGCTGTTGGATATCATCAACGTTTTCGTGAATCCAATGCAACTGTTAAACGGTTGCTGGCTGCCGGTGCCATCGGACGTGTTCGATGTATTCAGATGTCGGCGTTATTTGACATTACTGAATTGCGAGACGCAGAAGGGTTTGGTGGGAAATGGAGTTGGTGGACTGACCCAGCGAGCAAGGGGCATATCATGAACAGCGGCCCCCATAATATTGATTTATGTCGCTGGTGGCTAGGTAGCGACGTTGTATACGTGGCCGCAAATTGCGGCACGTTTCGTGAGGACAACCCTAATGAAAATACGACGATGTCGCTGTGGACGTTTGCCGATGGCACAATGGCTAGTTTTTGGTCGTCCAGCGTGCTGCCGGCACCGGGGTTTGCTGGCGAAGATTTCCGCTTTCGTTTGATGGGCGACGAGGGAATTATTGATGCGTCGCCTTTTGGCAAGATACGCGTCGGTAAAAACGGTACATGGGAAGACGTTTACGAGCAACCCGCCGTACCGCTGTCTGATCCAGATTTAGCGTTTGTTTCCGATGCTAGGATGCAGGCCTATCGGGACCAATTGCAAGCCTTTGTAGACAGAATTCATGGTCAATCGACGCTGTGTGGAACAGCCGAGGATGGGCGACAAGCGGTTGTCACGATTGCGGCAATGTTACAGGCGTCTGCTACTGGTCAAGTCGTGAATGTTTAAGGATGAAGTCGACGATGGGCGTCGAGTCCGTTAGGCCGTGCGGGTGATGCCCGACGCCAGGTTTACCGATGAGTGTGATCTCGCCTCCCAGTTCTTTGTATCGCTTGGCAATCAGTCCTGTATTCTCTTCCCAGGGAACGACAATGTCTGCGTCACCGTAGACATGTAACAATGGCACGCTGGCTTTGGCGAGTGGACCAAGCGTGTCGACGGGGTTTAGTTTGTAGTCGATTGCTTCTTGTTCCGTTTTGAAATCAAATACTCGTTGAACTCGTGCCCATTCACCGGCGGATCCCTTACCAGTGCCTTTGCCACCAGGCCAGCTTTTGAGATCCAAGGCTGGAGCGTCCCCGTAAATACACGCGACCCGAGTAGGATTTGCCGTCGCCCAGTTGTAGCAGTAAAAGCCTCCACGACTGAGTCCCACTAAGGCGGGTTTAGTCGAAAATTCGTATTCTGCGGTTAGTATCTTATAGAATGCGTCCCAGTGTTTGACAGCTTTGGGGCTACCAAACAAATTCGGCACGCGCATATAAACGATATGGAATCCCTGTTTTAGCAAAGCGATGTCCGGAGCGGGTTTGTGGCCGAAAAACTCGCCATGCCAGACCCACGGTTTCCCAGTGGCCGCTTTAGCGGGACACACAACTAAGACAGGTTGTCCGTCGACGACAAAGTCATATTTCTGGAAACCATGCCAATCCGAGAGTTTGCCGGGGAATTCTGCGGCGACACTAACTGTCCCGACTGCTAACAAAACAGTCACGGCGACAACGGATTTTGCGACTCTCATATACTCTTACTCGTCCAGTAGATCGGCTAATGGTTTTTCGATGGACTCGGCCCAGATGGTATATCCTTTGGGACTGAGATGTAACAGGTCTGGCATTATTTCCCGTTCAAGTGTGCCGTCGTCGGTCAGAAAATGCTCTCCGATATCAAGGTAATGCACGTGTTTTGAATCGGCAAGTTTCTTAAAGATCGCGTTAGCACCTTGGTTTACTTTGCGTCGAGCATCATCGTTGTTGGTGCCTCGAGGGAATACCGCGAGTAACAGAATTTTGGTGCTGGGTGACTTCTTGCGAATCTGTTCGACGATGACCTTAACGCCGTCGGCAATCTCCGCTGGAGTGTTACTACCTGAGTTGTTTGTGCCGATCATAATAACAGCGGCTTTTGGCGTGATGTCCTTCAGATTACCGTTGTCCAATCTCCAGATGACGTGTTGAGTACGATCGCCACCAATTCCAAGGTTTACCGTATTACGTTTTGTGTAGTATTTTGCCCACACGTCTTTGCCTTTACCCTCCCATCCTTGGGTAATCGAATCGCCGATAAAGACGAGATCTACCTTGCCTTGCGCAACACGTTTATTGAAACTTTCGTGCCGTGTCATCCAGCCGCCGCTGCGAGGTACAGGCTTGATAGCAGAATGGGGTTCTGCTCCTGTGACGGTTGTGAAGGCGATGAGGAGCAGAGGAATGCAAAAAAGGCGAATGGTTTTCATGGGTTGGTCCAAATGTTAAATGCGTGGAATGTCTAACAGTTATTGTGATATATATTATGTACGAATTGTAGGGGACGGAGTCGGGTCTGCACGCTAAAAAATGCAAGCGACCATCATGCGGATTTTCGAGTGAAGACCCAATCGGTATCGTTCGATTCGGATGGATTAAACTTATAACCATCTTTGTCGAATTGCTTGATTTGTTCTGGGTCTGTTAAGCGATTACGGATGATGTAAGAGGTCATTTGACCACGCGCGACTTTCGCAAAAAATGAAATCATCTTGAATGCCCCATCACGTTCTTCCTTAAAGGCTGGTGTGATGATTTGGGCATTGAGGTCTTTCTTTTTAATTGCTTTGAAGTACTCGTTAGATGCTAAATTTATCAGCGTATCCGAGTTGGTGTCCGCAAGGTCGGAGTTGAGTAAATCAGTTAGCGTAGAACCCCAAAACAAATACAGGTTCTTTTCTTTTTCGATCGCAACACGGGTCCCCATCTCCAAACGGTAGGCTTGCATCAAATCGAGCGGACGTAATATTCCATACAATCCAGAGAGGATACGTAGCATATCTTGTGCCGCTATGAAGTCGTCGGGACTCCACTCCGCTGCATCCATCCCATCGTAGGCTTGACCCTGAAATGCGAGTACGGCTTGTTTGGCATTAGTTTTGGTGAATGGCGTTACCCACGATTGGAATCTGTCATAGGTCAAGTCCGCGATCTTGTCGCTCACACTCATTAGCCCTGCAATTTCATCTGCATTAAAACGTTGCATATCGTTGATAATGCGCTGGGAATGATCCAGTAGACGAGGAGTTGTGAATTCGCAGGTAAGCGACTGCGGTTCGTAATTAAGTGTTTTCGCAGGTGATAAAGTGATCAGCATAATGTTTGCCCTAGGGGTAACTATAGAAGGCAGTTCATTGGTTTATTATCTTTAATGCAATATAATCCACAGCTAAGCGTATAACTATCAGTTCCATAACTTTTTTTTGAACGAGGAAGCTTTAATCCGATGCGAAACATGCTCACATCTGTGCTGCTGACCGCGCTGTTCTGCCTTCCCGTGCACGCTGCCGAAACGGAAATTGACATGTCCGGAAAGTGGCACGGAACACTAGCTGTTGGTGGGGTTAAGCTGCGGATTGGTTTAGAAATTGTGCACAACGGAAATACTCTCAGCGGAAACATGTATAGTTTCGATCAGGGAAGTGGGCCGATTGCGTTGGAAGAGGTGAAATTTGATGGTCAGCTTTTTTCGTTTCAAATAACTCCCCTCAAGGTAAGTTATACGGCCGAGGTTAATGATTCCGGAAATGAAATGAAGGGTTTGTTTGTTCAGGGACTTCCAGTCACCCTAATTTTTAAAAGGGTTGACGAATTTCCACAGCCCAATCGACCGCAAGAACCGCAAGAACCTTTTCCCTATGACATCATCGAAGTTGAGTATACAAACAAAGAGTCGAGTGGAACCCTTGCGGGTACGTTGACGTTACCACCAGGGCGTGAACGGGCTCCGGTAGCACTGCTGATAACCGGTTCTGGGTCTCAGGATCGGGATGAGACGATTTTGGGGCACCGCCCATTTTGGGTGATTGCCGACCATTTAACTCGCGCAGGAATCGGGGTGCTGCGTGTGGATGATCGAGGAGTCGGGGGAAGTTCTAAAGTTTCCTCGGGAGATACAACATTGGAATTGGTGACTGACGTCGAGGCTGGAGTTGAGTTCTTGCGGGATCATCCCCGAGTTGATAAACGCGCCGTGTGGTTGATCGGTCATAGCGAGGGCGGAATGATCGCACCGATGGTTGCGGCAAATGACCGACGACTGGCTGGTATTGTGTGCTTGGCAGGACCTGGAGTGTCCGGAGCTGACATTCTGGTTGAACAAAATCGTTTGCTACGGGGCGCTGCCGGAGTGGATAAGAAAACTCTGGATTGGTTTATGCCGCTGTTTCAAGAAACGATTGATTTAGTGCTGGCAAATCCAAGTGATGCGACGGACGCCACGTTTATTGAAAATCGGAAGGCCTTAGTCGCAAAACATATGGAATCTGCTCCGGTGCTCATCAAACTGGCAGCAGCCCAGATTAATACGGAAATCGAAGCGATCGGTAAACAGTTGAGTAATCCATGGATGAAGTATTTTTTGACGCTCGACCCAGTCCCAGCCATCCAGAATACTCGCTGTCCAGTGTTTGCGGTGTTCGGAGAAAATGATCTTCAAGTACCTCCTAAACAGAGTGCGGATCCGTTTGAAATAGCATTGCAATTTGGGAAGTGCCGAGACTATGAAGTCAAAATCTATGCGGAATTGAATCATTTGTTGCAGCATTCTCAAACCGGCGCGGTTAGCGAATATGGTACGATTGAAGAAACAATTTCGCTAGAAGTGCTGAACGATGTGACAAAGTTCATTCGAGGCCGTTTGTAATACGACCGCAAATAAACATATAAAAACACGTACAAAAACACCATCTGTTGCCAAAAAGGAATTCGATGAGAGCCCTTATAACTACGACGTTTACATTTGTGGTTTGTGCGTTGACGATAACGCCTGTCAGTTTTGCCCAGAACAGTTTCAGCGAATGGCGTGGCAAGGATGGTGTCGGTCATGCGGATGCGAAAAACCTGCCAGTGAAATGGAATGCCACCACAGGGATTGCTTGGGCGGCACCGGTCGAGGGACTGGGTTGGTCAACTCCGATTGTGGGAGATGGAAAAGTTTGGATCACGTCTGGAATTCAAACTCCCGCGTCCGCTGAAGAGCAAGCGAGACGACGTAAGTTAACTACGAATTCGCAACCGTTAATTATTTCTAAGCACGTGAGTTTGCGAGCGATCTGTTTTGATTTAGCGACTGGAAAAGAATTACATAATATAGAAGTGCTCGCGGTGGATGATCCGCAGATAATACACCGTACAAATTCATATGCCACTCCCACCCCAATCTTAGAGGGTGAGATGCTGTATTGCCATTTTGGCGCCCTAGGCATGATCGGGTTGAATACAAAATCATTGCAAGTTGTTTGGAGCAATACAAATCTCTCGGTGAAGTTGGAAAATGGGCCTGGGAGCTCGCCAGTTTTGTGGAATAATTTGTTGATCCTGCATTGCGATGGCATTGATCAACAGTATATCGTTGCCTTGGATAAAAAAACGGGCAA
>JAYZBF010000080.1:0-10203 GCA_036338835.1 Planctomycetota bacterium | reverse complement strand
ATACTTGTACAAGACGCCGCGTTTATGGTGACGGTACCATTTTTCTGTCCCGACGTTCCACATTTAAAGAAAAACCCAGTGTTTTTGTATTCCAGCGACCGCTTTACCAAACCCTATCCCTTTACTGCTGACGTAGTTGTTGCGGTTGATAGTGTGTTTGACCAAAAAGTGGATGCTTTGACTGCGTTAGTTTCGCAAGCCTTTGAAGGTGGCGCGGGTGGCAGTGCGGAGCGTTTGGCATTGGTACCACCGGCGAGTGCGCCGCAAGAACGAAAAGCTTGGCTACACGAGCGGTGGACGCGGCGGCAAGGTGCCGAAGCAAATCGATTTCGTGAAGAATTGATTCGTGCTTACGGGTTGGAGGTCGGCAGTAAAGTGAAATATGCAGAGGCGTTTGAAATTTGTGAATATGGCGCACGTCCGTCCAAGAAACGGCTACAAGAACTATTTCCATTTTATGGTACAGAAGAAAAATAGTCGTAGCTGGGGGTACGTTGGGCTGACAAAATAGCTACCAGTTATTGTTTAGCTGCTTGTATTTGCCGCGCTGAGATGCTGCGAAATTCCCATGGTAGTTTCGCGTTGGCGGGTAGGTTGTCAAGGATTTTCTGTAGGTTCTGGTGCGCAGTTTTGGTTGCCTGATCGTCACGTAATTCGACGCTGCCTTGCAGGTTGTTTTGTTCTCGAGGATCGACGGATAGGTCATAGAATTGACCGCTCGAAAACAGTTTGAATCGCTGGTTTCGCACCACTCGGACTTCACAATATTGACTTAGGCACCAAGTTCTCCATGGTTTGTCATGAGTCGAATTGCGCAATTGTGGCGCAAAAGATCGTCCGTCGAATTTTACAGCGTTGGGAAGTTTCGCTTGTCCAAAATCAGCGATGGTCGGCAGGATATCGGTCATGTCAATCAAATCGTCGCTTTCTCGACCTCCCGGAATATGTTTAGGGCCATTAACGATTAGCGGCATATTGATGCCCCATTCAGTCAGCGGGTAATATCCGTCGTCGTTAGGTTTCATGGTAGAGCCGATTTCTGCGTACCTACCGTTCACTCGCCCCGCCAAGTTGTCGTACCCATGATAGGAACCGTCGTCCGTGCCATTGTCAGTGGCAACAATGACGATCGTGTTATCGCGGAGACCAAGGTTATCCAGTGCAGAGACCATGCGCCCCACTAGCGCGTCAGCATATTGCGCCATGCCGACGAACAATTCACGATCGGAAAGTTCTCGGCCATTGGTGGTTTTATTATCGGGAGTTGGCCCGATGGAAAGGTGAGTGAGTATTGCGGGATAGTAAGCAAAAAAAGGCCTATCGCTTTGCTCTTTTTGTCGCGTCATGAATTCTATCAGTTTCGCGGTGAAGATTTCGGGGCCGTATTGCCCCGCGGTTTCTAGACGTGTTCCATTTTCGATAATATAGGGATCCCAATAACGTTTTTTATGAGCGGGGTGTCCTTTTTTACCTTCGGGAAAGATGCAGTATTCGTCAAATCCATGTTTAGCGAGTGCATCTTTTTGAGCGGGATCGAAGAGGTCGTTGATTTGCCATTTTCCGGATATAAATGTTTGATAGCCAGCATTCTTGAGGATCCGCGCGATAGAAATTTCACGGTTCCAATCGAAATAGCCGCCACCATAAATTGCTGGGTCATGATGCGTGTGCCAGCCCGTACGGTATGGATATCGACCCGTCAGGAGGCCGACGCGAGTCGTGCTGCAGACGGGTGTAACATAGAAATTGCGAAACTTGACACCCGTTCGCGCGAGGCGGTCGATATTGGGTGTTACATTTTCTTGACTGCCGTAGCAGCGAAACCAATCTTTGCCAATATTATCGAGCAGGATGAACAAGATATTTGGTTGTTCCTGCGGTGGCTTGCTGGGTTTTAGAGTCGTACAAGAACCAGATTGGACGGACGCGTAGCTGACCGAAGTTGGCTCGGATTGTACCGGATTATCAGCGGTGGCTAGGGTTGGGACAAGCGAGAATAATAGCGTTACTATTATCCAATGCCGAAGTGTTATGTTGCGTGGCATTTGTATATTTGTGCAATAGCGATAGGTGATGGAGGTAAAGTCTGTTGCTCCAACGCAACTAGAATTATGGTGACGGCTGTTTGTTAGTTAACGCTTGTCCGGAGTGTACCAGTCGGGCGTGCCAAACCAGTCGTGCATTTCCTTGGTAAAGGGGCGAACGACTTCGTCTGGTTCTGGGATATGCCCTAGATCACCGGTTTCTACCATCCATGTGTCGAGTGCGGTTCGCATGGATTCCAGTACGCGTTGAGTTTTGCTGCGTCGGGAATTAGCAAGATTATGGATTTCAAAGGGATCACGTAGCGTATCGTAAAGTTGTTCAACAGGAAAAGGTTGCATTAAGTCCTTCGCTGCCCCGGTCAGTTGTCCGGTGGCATATAACTCACGCATCAATGGTTTTACGAGAAAGCATTTCTCCTTATAACGGTTAAGCGTAAGAAATCCTGCACCCGGAGTGAAATTACGAACGTAATGGTAACGTGGCCCGCGTACACTACGCTGCCGCACTATGGTCTCATCGATCCGGTCCCGTGCACTGAATGCATACTGCCGCGGGGGATCCGGTTGGTTGCCCAAAAAGACGCGACTTTGCATCCCGTCGGGTCGCGGGATTCCAGCAATCGACAGGGTGGTTGCCGTCAAATCCATAAGACTGATCACCTGATCGTTGACGCTGCCGGCACGATAATGATCTGGTGCGGAAAGGTCTTTTGGCCAGTGGACAATCATGGGGACGTGCAGGCCGCTGTCAAAACACCAATGGATTCCACGTGCTTCCAAACGGCCGTTGTCGGCAAAAAAGATGATTACGGTGTTATCGGCGAGGCCATCTTTTTGAAGTTGGTCTAGTATCCAGCCGATGCGTACGTCCATTCCCGAAGCCGAATTTAGATAACGGGCCCATTCAGCGCGAACGATCGGATGATCTGGATAATAGGGAGGAGGATTGACATTTGCCGCGGTGGCGACTTGTGGATGCCACTCTTCGCCGACCCAAACAACACGGTCTTTTTCAGAGGATTTGCGATCGTAAATATCGTATTCCGCTTCAGGCATATTGATTTGAGCGAAAAAAGGTTGTTGTTGTTTTAAGGCGGACCAGTTGGTCGTCGTGTATAGCTCACCCTCATTGGTAAAATTCAGATCGAGTTTGCCTGTGCCGACGACATGATCTCCGATCGTTTTGATATTGGCCGTGGTGTAACCAATGTCGTGCAGGCGTTGAGTAATCGGACGTACACCGCTGGGTAATCGGTAGTCATCGTCACGATGAGATCGCATGTGGTGCATGTCGGTGGTGGTGGCATACATGCCTGTCATAAAACAGGAGCGACTAGGAGCACAGACCGGTGATGTTGAAAAAACATTGGTATAGCGGATCCCGTTGGCCGCGAGCCGGTCAATATTTGGGGTCAACACGTTTTTCGCACCGTAACAGCCAAAATCCAGATCAAAATTCTCGCCCACGATCCACAGAATATTGGGACGTTTGGCTGTCGCGTCTGTTGTATCGGTTGCCATGGCACTCCAAGGCAATAAGCCAAGAAGTAACACAATAATCAAGGATAATCGAGGGCGGAAGTTCATGTTGATCAAAGGTCCTAAATAATAGAAGTTGAATTTATCTAACTACTCAATGATACCGTAAGCGTCATGTAATTTGGAGACAAGTGAATGATTGTCGGAGTAGAGCGGATGATTTTATAGACTCAAACGGGTCCATCTTACCTATTCACATGGGCGAGGGAGCCTCAACTACTCGTCCATCGTCTTCATGAATTTCGTAATCACATTGGGGCCAACAAGTCCATAGATGATCAATAATGTTCCAAATGAGCCCAAGCAAAATAGTCCTTCGATATCATCGGGCATGAAAGACAAAGGCAGCCACCAGAGCAAACACCCTACCAGAAAGGCAACGACTCGAATCAAGGTGCGAGAAACAGTTAATCCTCGCTCCAGGGCACGAAATGAATTTTCTGGCAGGTCGCTGTTACGCTTACGGCAGACCTTTAGGAACAACCAAAGTCCTACAACGAGAACGCCAAAGATAAATGTGATGTATCGTTCGAAGTCCATTTTTCTATAGGGTGTGCGCGCGAGAACAAGTTGGTATGTCGATGGTTTTCAGACGCTACAAAAAATTTCAATACGCCCAGCAGGATTCGAACCTGCGACCTACGGATTAGAAGTCCGTTGCTCTATCCAACTGAGCTATGGGCGCTTGGTATGGCTTCCGCGAATAGAAGCTTCGACACAGTATAACAGCTTAAACAAAGATTGATTACCTCCGTTATTCTAATCTGCGCCGTTCAGGGTACAATCTCTTACATAAACGGTACATTATTACTGCTATCACAGAGCATCCACTAATCGTGATCAACCTCGAACAAATCACCGAACTTATCGAACACCGCCGGACGATCAAGCCAATTGATGCTGGCGGCGAACCAAATTACCTCGATAAATCGATTCCTCCGAAAACCCTGGAACAACTACTCGAAAACGCTAACTGGGCTCCCACGCATGGCCTCACTGAACCATGGCGATTCACCATTTTTCAAGATGATGCTCGTGCTAACCTCGCCTCGAAACTCTCCCAGACGTACACCCAGCATCTTTTGCCAGCACACTTTTCCCAGACAAAACACGATAAACTAATCGCTTACGCAAAACACACGTCCGCGGCAATTGCACTCGGCATGCAAAGACACGTTGGCAAGATTCCCGTCGAGGAAGAAGTCATCGCCGTTGCCTGTGCCGTGCAAAACCTACACCTTGCTGCGACCGCTGCTCAACTCGGTGGCTTCTGGTCCACTTCACCTATTTATGACCTTCCGGAAATGCGAGATTATTTTGGCTTCACTGGTCCTGAAGACCGTTGTCTTGGAATCTTCTATTTAGGCTATCCTAAAAACCAATGGCCGACACGAAAACGAACAGCCCCAGACGATATCAGGAAAAAAACTAATTGGAGAAATTAAACAGATGAAAATTGAAGCGATTCGAGTTTACCAAGTCGACCTTCCGTTGCATGAAGGTTCCTATAATTGGTCCGGTGGTAAATCGGTGCAAGTTTTTGATAGTAATATTGTCGAAGTGATTACCGACGATGGCATTGCCGGTTACGGTGAATGCTGCCCATTGGGGCCATTTTATCTACCAGCCTATGCGGACGGTGTTCGTAGTGGAATCCGGGAACTTGGGCCACATTTGATCGGTCAAGATCCTCTGCTGCTCGGCCCTCTAAATCGCCTAATGGACAAATCCCTCCGTGGACACCCGTATGTTAAATCGCCGATCGATATTGCTTGTTGGGATATTAAAGGGCAAGTCGCAAAACTTCCCGTCTGCGAATTGCTCGGCGGACGCTACGGTGATGATATTGTGCTCTACCGTGCCATCTCTCAACAAGATCACGCTGCGATGGCTGACAATGTCAAGTCCTACCGCGATCAGGGTTATCGTCGATTTCAATTAAAGGTAGGCGGAGATCCAGATGTTGATATTGAGCGGATAAAACAAGTCGCTGCTAAAATGCAACCCGGCGAAAAACTTATTGCCGATGCAAACACAGGTTGGTTAATGCACGAAGCCGCTCGAGTCTGCCGCGCTGTAGCCGACGTCGATGTCTATATTGAACAACCTTGTCTCACCTATGAAGAATGCTTATCGGTTCGTAAACGCACGACACACCCGTTTGTGCTTGATGAATGTATCGATGGCCTTGACGTATTGATGCAAGGCTACAACGACCTAGCAATGGATGTCGTGAATATCAAGATCTCAAAATTCGGCGGACTGACGAAAGCCCATTTAGCTCGAGAACTCTGCGCTCAAATTGGCGTCGCCATGACAATCGAAGATAGTTGGGGAGGTGATGTTACAACCGCAGCGATTGCTCATCTAGCGCATAGCACACCGACGGACTTACTTTTTACGTCTACCGATTTTAATAGTTATGGCCCCGTGCAAACTGCCCAGGGGGCCCCACAACGTGACAATGGGCGGATGGCTGCTAGTCGTGCACCAGGCTTAGGCGTGGAGCCGCTGATGGATATACTGGGTGAACCTGTTTTGGAAATATGTTAATGTCAGTAGCGCCCCCAACTTCTATTCGTGTTATTGATTCTCACACTGGCGGCGAGCCCACTCGGATTGTCATTGCTGGCGGTCCCGATCTTGGTGGTGGTAGTACAGCAACGCAAATGGCTGTGTTTAATGCTCACCATGATGCATTTCGGCGAGCTCTGGTAACGGAACCACGCGGTTTTGATGCCATGGTTGGTGGACTGCTAGTGCCGACTGTTGATCCCGTCTGCTCGCATGGCATCATTTTTTTTAACAATGTAGCCACCCTCGGAATGTGTGTGCACGGCACGATTGGCCTAGCCGTGACACTGAAATATCTTCAGCAAATCGAACTAGGACAACATCAATTGGAAACACCCGTGGGCAACGTGCAGTTTAATCTGATTGACGATCAGACAGTTGAAGTGATAAACGTACCGAGTTATCGATACCAAAAGGATGTGGCGCTCGACGTGAAGATTCTAGGTGAGCAGCGAGTAATTAAAGGCGATGTTGCTTGGGGTGGCAATTGGTTTTTCTTAGTTGACGATCATGGTCAAGATTTGACCTACGAGAATGTGATGCATTTAACTGCGGTTGCGGCTAGCATCAAAAGAGCGTTATCCGAGCAAGGTGTTACGGGAGTGGATGGCGCTGAGATTGATCACATTGAGTTATTTTCCGCGACCGAGAATCCACATGCCGAAAGTAAAAATTTTGTGCTGTGTCCGGGCAATCAATACGATCGCTCGCCTTGCGGTACGGGGACGAGCGCCAAGATTGCTTGCCTGTTGGCAGATAAAAAGCTTGCCCCAAGAGAAATCTGGCGGCAAGAAAGTATCGTTGGTAGCGTGTTTCAAGCGAGTGGTGAGTTTGTAGACGGACAAGTAATTGCTGGTGAACCGGTTTGTATACCGTCGATTCGCGGGACGGCTTATATTACTTCTGATAGTGAAATGGTATTACAAGATGACGATCCGTTTCGAGACGGGATCTCATAATGACCGTAGCAAACAATAAGGCGGGGTCACATGTCACCGTTGTGGGAGGCGGAATCATCGGGATTTCGTGTGCATATTATCTGCGGAGAGCAGGATACCGAGTGACCGTAATTGACCAGAGCACGATTGGCAGTGGTTGTTCACATGGTAACTGTGGTTTGATTTGCCCGAGTGATTTGATGCCCTTGGCCAGTCCAGGAGCGATTCGACGGACGCTGAAAATGATGTGGCAGCGTCGAAGTCCTTTTCGAATTAAACCGACATTGAGTCCGACGCTGTGGTTGTGGTTTTTTAAGTTTGCTATGCGCTGCAATGGGCGGCATCAGTTACAGGCGGCGCAAGCGCGATGGCAGTTGCTCGAATCGTCGATGCAGTTGTACCAAGAGATGTTAGATGAGCATGAGTTGCAATGCGAATGGCAGCAGAACGGTTTGTTGTATGTGTTCCAAAATGAACATGCACTCGAGGGACACTCAGCGACGAATGATTTTTTGGCGAAGGAGTTTTCGATCAAGGGAGAGTGTCTGGAGTCCGATGCGTTGGTACAGTTAGAACCGAGTTTACTCGATAGTGTAGCTGGAGCTTGGTATTACGCGGACGATGCCCATGTGAGGCCAGATAAATTGATGTCGGAGTTGAAGCGAGTGTTGCAAGAGTTGGGCGTGGAGATTCACGAAAATTGTGAGTTGTTGCGGTTTCGGCAGCAGGGGTTAAAAGCATTGGCGATTGAAACCACTGACGGCGAGATCGAAGCGGATCAATTTGTGATGGCGCTTGGAGCGGTTACTCCGAAGTGGCAAGCAGAATTAGGAACAGACATTCCAATTCAGCCCGGAAAAGGTTATTCGCTGACCTATCCGCGTCCCGCGACGTCACCGCGGATTCCGATGTTATTTCCTCAGCATAAGGTTGCGATGACGCCTATGGATACGGGTTATCGCTTGGGATCGATGATGGAATTTTCAGGATATGATACATCGATTAATCAAAACCGTTTGTCTTTGTTGCGTGAAGGAGTGGAACCATATTTAGGGCAGCCCGCTGGTGAAATCATTGAAGATGAGTGGTATGGCTGGCGGCCGATGATATATAACGGGATCCCGATTATTGATGTAAGCCCAAGGTTACGCAATGTGTTGGTCGCAACTGGACATAATATGTTGGGACTATCGATGGGGCCGGCGACTGGGAAATTGGTGAGCGAGCTGATTTCAGATGAGCCTACACATGTGGATGCAAGGGCTTATGGGCAATTCGGTGCCGCGCATCAACGCGCATGAACACTAAGCAGCACAGATGAGTTAGAATGAAGTTATGAAAACAACCACTTTACTACTCGTGTTATTCTCATTTTTTAGTGTCTCCGCCGGTGAATACAATCCGGTTTTGGATATAAAAGATCCAGCGCCCAAATGGGAAGCATTGCCAGCAACTAATGGTAAACGCATTGCGTTCGATGATTTTAAATCGAAACAGGTAATGGTGGTGATTTTCACGTGTAATAGTTGTCCGTATGCGGTTGATTACGAGGATCGCTTGAATGCGTTTGTCAAAAAATATACAGGCGACGGAATGTCGGTTGCACTCGTGGCGATCAACGTCAATAAGGTCGAGGAAGATTTATTGCCGGCGATGAAGGTTCGAGCGGCTGAGAAGAAATTTGCCTTTCCGTATTTGTTTGATGAAACACAAATGATTGCCAAAAAATTTGGAGCCGGTTATACGCCTGAGTGTTTTGTGCTGAACCAGAAACGTGAAGTCGTCTATATGGGGGCGATAGACGATAGCCCTGATAAGACTAAAGTCAAAGTGAAATATCTGGAGGATGCAGTGGCAGCAGCGCTGGCGGGTGGGTTGCCTAAGATTACTGAGACGGTACCCATCGGATGTCGCATTCGAATTGTCCGGACGCGCAGGAAATAATCTCGCGGCCCCATTTGTGTAAATTCGCATTCATTCGCGGCTGGGTTCATCGGTTACGCGTTTATCGGCAATGAACTGAGCATGTTCAACTTTCCCGTTGTCGTACCAAAATGTCCACGTGCCTTCCATCATTCCGTTTTTAAAAGGACCGTGTGCAATACGCAGCCCATCCTCATCCCACATCGTCCAATCCCCATCCTCAAGTCCATCAGAATAATAGCCACTCGATGCTGTTTTTCCGTTGGGGTGGTAGTTTGTCCATTTGCCTTCGCGCAATCCCTGGTCGTACTTACCAGACGCTTCGATTCTCCCTTGGTCGTCGCGTTGTATCCAATGGCCATGAGGTTCGCCGAAATAATAATTACCGGTGGCTCGGAAATCGAAGTAGGTCATCATCGCGGGGCCTTGGGCTGCACGGTTCTCCGGCGATCCTACCCAGACCGATAGCCTTAGTTCCTTACCGTTGATTTCTTCAATCGTGGGCATGCCGACAACTGGGTTGTATTTTAAGAGGTGCTTCGCCGTGGGGATTCGTTGTTGGTAGTACTGACTACTGACCATTTGGCGGTAAAGCAATAGCCAACGCGAAGATTTGAATTTGACGGTATCTTGCGGTGCGGCTTCGCGGTTTGGTCGTTCTTCATTGGCACGTAAAAGGTCAACAAATCTTCCGTCTGCAGTTCGAACTTCGGCGGCAAAACGATAGCAGAGGGCATAAGGTTTAGTGAACATTTCCCAACGTTGGTCAAATCTAAATTGGTGTGCGACGATAGCTATTTTGTCGCTGATATAAGTGTTGGTTGCATGAGTGTAAAGGCTGGTGGCGGCGACAGTGAGAAAGACAAATAATCCCCAGGCGGCGATGATATTGGATATCTTAGGAAAGGCGGTGGGGATGATGCCCGATTGGGTAGAATCATCGTCGTTAGATTTCGCTGGTGTTAGTTTTGAAAGAGGTTTGTAATTCCACCACGAGGATGGAATAAAGCTAAGTAGCCCAGCGATGCTAATGATGGAAAAGACGAGAACTTCCATGGTGAGGAAGATGCCTACGTGAAGTCCGATGAAGGAGACAACGCCGACGGTGCGAATCTGATTTGTTTTGTACGGGCTTAGCAAGAGGACTTGGGCAACGAGTTCAAGTAGAAGTGCTCCCCAAGTCA
>JAYZBF010000079.1:0-5601 GCA_036338835.1 Planctomycetota bacterium | reverse complement strand
TATTGTTTTAGCTGGTAAAGCGAATGGCACGATTGATACTGGTCGGCATATCGATCTTGGAAAGGACGTTCCGCTGAATAATTTGTTTTTGTCCATGCTAGATAGAATGGATGCGGGGGTCACGTCAATCGGCGACAGCAGTGGGCGACTCAAGGAATTGCGTGTTTAGATTTTGATCTATGATATACCGTTACGTTCTTCGACATTGTTGGAACGATTTAATTATTTTGACGGGATTCGTTCATAAGAGGTAGCTACGAAATTAATGGCGTCGGAAAATAGCGAACAAAATCTAGGCGACGATGGAACTGTGACGCTCCGTCCCGTATCTGCCCTAGTGCCCGAACAGGTCAGTCGGGGTGTGTTTAGCACGGGCGTAATTGCGATTACGGGTAATACTGAATTCATATTGGATTTTGTGTTGGTTGTAGGAACGCCCAGTACCGTGGTCTCACGTGTGATCTGCACGCACGAGGCCCTGAGTCGCATTGTGGCAGCAATTCGACGCAATGTTGAGGCGTTCACCGGCCGCGGTGGCGGGGCGGGTTCTGGAGGGCAAGAGGGATTGCCTGAGCACGGCTCGCCGGCATCCGCAACTCGCGCTGGGGATGGTCACATGCCAGATACTCTTGGCACGGAACAGTTTGTGGGAGCTTCGATACCCGTTCCGGATGATCGATCGGGTTTGACCGCGTCGGCCGGTGTATTATCAGGAGAAAATGCAAGTGACTCCAAGTCAAGTTCCAGCAAGCAGAATCCGTTGGACTTATACGACGACATTATCGTGCCGGACGAAGTGCAAGTGGGTGTTTATGCCAATGGACTTATTATTGGCCATACCAATTCTGAGTTTAAATTGGACTTCGTGTCGAACATGTTCCCGAAATCTGTTGTGACGAGCCGTATTTTTATGTCGGCACCTCAGTTGGTAAGGTTGCTCGATACTCTCGAGCGTACGTTACGCCAGTTTTATCAAAAGGATAAATCTTAATACTTCACGACACTTCTTGGTTGTTTATAGTAGAGGCCAGAGTAAGTTGATTCATTCCGTTCTTGTTCTATGCACAGGGAATTCCTGCCGCAGTCAGATGGCTGAGGCATACTTCCGCAAATTTACGGAAGGGCAATGTAAGTGCGAGTCGGCCGGCACGCAACCCACTGGGCATGTCCACCCATTAGCAATCACAGCTATGGGTGAAGATGCAATTGACATAGCGGCGCATAAGAGTAAATCGACGACCGCCTTTGAAACAGAAGACTGGGACTATGTGGTTACCGTATGTGATGACGCGGCTGAGACATGCCCCGTGTTTGCCGGAGCTGAACAAGTGTTGCACTGGCCATTTCCAGACCCCGCCGATGCTAGCGGCAGCAGGGAGGAACAATTGACTGCGTTCCGAAATACGCGTGATGCCATCAAGCGTCGGGTAGTCGAATTCGTGCGAGATTTGACGGGTGATTAAACTTGCGGAAGAGTCCATGGGTCGCGATATTCCGGTCGGCTACGCATTGAATTCGCTTGTTCGTCATCAATAAATAGTTCGGTGTCCGCATCCAAATTGACTTGTCTGCCTAGACGCCATGAGATATTCGCGGCGTGGCAAAGAACACTTGACGGGTGACCTACGGTTGCTAGGTCGGCATTAGGTGGTTTACGGGATCTCATGCAATTCAGGAAATTACGAATATGGGATACGCCGTCGTTTTGACCGCTATATTGGGCGATAAT
The DNA here is from genome assembly GCA_036338835.1 of Planctomycetota bacterium. GTDB lineage: Bacteria > Planctomycetota > Planctomycetia > Pirellulales > Pirellulaceae > UBA721. The sequence goes on along the minus strand of JAYZBF010000079.1, from coordinate 3,872 downwards.
CCTATTTGTCGGGTCAAAGGCTCGCCAGCGACGGTTACCGATTATCATGTATCCTTTGTCACCGTATAGAACAACTCCCTCAGTTTCCTCATAATATTTATAGGGCGTCCAAATTTTCATTTCATAGCTGAGTAATCGCCCGGCAGTTGTATCGTCCCCTGAGAATTGAAAGGTCGCTTGTAGTGTATCGGGCCATTCTTGCAGATCATCAAAATACCATTTACCACCAAGAGCAGAGATTTTACTCGGCATGTATAACGGGGGCATCCCTTGAGCGCGACCAGCCGTATCAAGCGCCCATTTGGCTACGTCGATTCGATGCACTCCGTCGTTGCCTAAGTCGCCGGACCCGTAATCTAAAAACCAACGCCAATTACCGTGAAACCGGCGAACGTTAAACGGACGTGATGGAGCGGGGCCGAGCCACATGTCATAATCGACGCCCGTAGGTGGTGAACTATCGGCTGGCTTACCGATATTAGATTGTTTGGCGCTCTCCCACGATTTGGCGACAAGTACGGTACCTAATTCACCACGGGATATCCATTGCATAGCTTTTTGGAAATGGGAACTCGTGCGGGACTGGGTGCCCATTTGGATTATTCGGTTGTGCTTAGCACCCGCTTGAACCATGCGTTGCCCTTCGAGCATATTGTGGCCGTCTGGTTTCTCGACATACACGTCCTTTCCCGCCTGGCAGGCTTGTATCGTTGGAATGGCGTGCCAATGGTCAGGCGTTCCAACGACGATAGCATCAATACTCTTGTCGTCGATCAAATGGCGGTAATCAGAGGTCACGTAGGGTGAGCTACCTGTGATGGATTTTACGGCCTCAACGGCGGCATTATGTTTGCGGGTGTCCACGTCGGCCAATGCCACCATCTGCACATCACTTTGCGCGGCAAAGGTCCGCATTAAAAATCCTGCGCGGCCGTGTGTGCCTATCATTCCTACACGAATCTTGTTATTGGGACCTTCGCTAGCGGCCCGTAGGAATTTAGCAGAAAGGGGGGACGCGGTGGCTACTACGGTTGCGGTGGATGCTTGTCGTATCAAGGTTCTCCGCTTCATGATTGTCGGCTCCAGTTCAAAAATTTGCGACAATAATCAATTCAAGACGACGCTAATATATTGTAGCAGAACGGAAGGCAAGATACGCGTAACCGCTGTGAGCTGGGAATCGGGAGCGAAGTTCCCAATAAGAGAGCCTTTATTTGTCGCCGGTGTTATAGAACAACGCTCGCTTTTGGCCGGGCAGAGAATAATCGAAACCACATTTCTCCAAGAAATCACCTGAGGAGGAAATGGCCATTACCTCGAGGACTTGATGTTCTTTTGCTCTGAGGAGGCAGGCACCAATGAGTTGCGTGCCAACACCCATTCCATGCGATTTTGACGAAACCGCTAAACATTGGATCTCCGCGAGTTTTCGCGAATATATTTCGATCGCGGCAAAACCAATAATCTCGTTGTTGTCAACCGCTACGAAACCATGCTCGAGCAAATCAAATACTTCCTTAGCAGAACGCGGCATTAGTAGCTGCTGTTCGACGAAAGGTTCGATAAGGCGAAGTATCAAATCTTGGTCGTCCGGCTGCGATGATCTTATTTGAAATGAAGCGTTCATAGAATACTCGGCACCAGTGGTCTACTGGTACTTGTATCGGCAAAACGCACTCATGAATCGACACGAATTGATGGAGGAACGTGTTTCAGCGGAAGACTATTCGTAACGGATTTCAAGGATTTTGAAGCGCATTGTGCCGGCCGGCACATCAATTTCTACCACTTCGTCGATTTTGCTTCCTAAGAGACCTTGTCCGATAGGACTAGTGATTAAATATTTTCCGAGATCGTAATCCTCATCTCCAGCGCCTACAAGGGTCATTTCTTCTTCGTCGTCAAGGTCAAGATCGAGAACCTTGACCGTAGCGCCAAACGCGACTTCATCTCGGGGGACATTGGCCATGTCAATGATTTGTGCGCGCGACAATTCCCCCTTTATTTGATTGATTTTAGCCTGGAGTAAGCCCTGGGCTTCACGTTGGGCGTGGTATTCCGCGTTCTCCTTCAAGTCGCCTTCGGCGCGAGCCGCAGCAATTTTTTCAGTGATCGCTGACATTTGGTCACCCTCCATTAGTTCCACTTCCGCTCGCTTACGCTGATACGCTGCACGGGTCATTGGCACACTGCTCATAGTAGTCCTCAAGAGTTGGGTCGGTTGCTGGTTAGGTGGGGTTATGGACTTACGAATCTCGCGGTCATTTACGCTATTACGCGGTATACAGAATCGCTGCGCAAGCTTTGCATTGAACCATTTTTCCAACGCGTAATTCACTCTCCATTTGTAAGGAGATTTGTTGGAAACAGGTACCACAACAGTTTTCCGTTACCGCAGCCAAGCCTTCCGCGCCGCGGGCCTCGGTCATACGGCTATATTCACTGCGAAAATCATGGGGTAAATCACCTTCCGCGTCTTTAAGTTGTACCCCAATGCGCGAGATTTCCGTCTCTAGGGTAGATTCTTCCTGAGCTATAAACAATTCCGTTTCAGCCAATGAATTCCGAGATTCATCGACGTCGTTTTGCATTGCCTCAAGCGTTGATTGTTCTGTTTCAAGATGGTCATATTGCTGCAAGATATCATCGGAAATACTACTGACATTTTCATTGATAGCCGTAATTTCATCATTAAGTGTTTGGTATTCCTTGTTACTTGAACATTCCTTTAGTTTACCTCGCAATGTTTCGACACGGGCTTCTCGTTCACCGAGCAATAATTCCTGCTCTTTCGATGCCAGTGTTAACTGTTGAATATCAGCTTTTTGCTGCTTGTGGTCAGACTCTGCACGGACGAGACGAGTTTGGGCAAGGTCGAGTTGTTTTGGACAGCGTTCAAGCCGAGCGTGCAGATCGGTTAACTGCGTGTGAATTCGGTGGAGATCGCGTAAGATGTCTACGGTGGCGGTCATATTTACGTATCCGAGCAAGCATTTAGATTTCTGGTATCTATCTTCTTGCCTGATGATAACAAATATTTGAGGTCTTGTGCACTCTCTCCACCGCGTTCTTGCCGCACATCTTCAGGGGATTTTAACGAGGCGTAGGTCTACTCAGTTTTTTCTGTCAAGAATCCCTCGATTTGCTGACTACGGACGGGATTTTGAAGTTTGCGTACAGCCTTTGCCTCAATTTGGCGGACTCGTTCGCGAGTGACTTTAAAGATGCGTCCGACTTCCTCGAGGGTATAGGTGTATCCGTCACCAAGTCCGTATCGGAGGCGAATAATTTCGCGCTCGCGATAGGTCAACGTTTTGAGGATGGCTTCGATTTGTTTCCGAAGGATAGCATTATTGGCATTTTGCACCGGATTATCATTGCCGGCATCTTGAACGAATTCACCAAAACTATTATCAGCGCCATCTCCGACGGGTTTATCGAGGGAGACCGGATGTCGACCTATATCGAGAATGCGCCGTACTTCATCGACATCGACATCAGATCGTTTGGACATTTCATGCATGGTAGGTTGACGGCCCAATTCCTGTAACATTTGAGTTTGCAGGTTTCGTAGTTTGGACAAGATGTCAATCATATGAACTGGAATACGAATCGTGCGGCCTTGGTCCGCGATTGCACGAGTGATCGCTTGGCGAATCCACCAAGTTGCATAGGTTGAAAATTTGAACCCGCGACGATACTCGTATTTATCGACCGCTCGCATCAAACCAGTATTACCCTCTTGGATGAGGTCGAGAAAGCTCATCCCCCGATTTCGATACTTCTTGGCGATGGACACTACAAGTCGGAGGTTACCACTTGAAAGATCGCGTTTAATATTGTCATATTGCGTAAACCGTTTTTTACAGAGT
>JAYZBF010000078.1:0-32132 GCA_036338835.1 Planctomycetota bacterium | reverse complement strand
AACTTTGACCCTGGTTTCTTTGTAGAACACTTTATCAAAGATATGGGAATTGCAATCGACGAAGCAAACAAGATGGGGCTTTGTCTTCCAGGGCTCGCGTTGGCGAAACAACTTTACGAAGGACTAAAATCTCAAGGTCATGGTCGTGATGGCACGCATGCGTTGCAACTCGCATTAGCATCGATGTCTGGCGTCGAATGGAAATAGATTAGCGAACGTTAAATATTACGTTTCACGCGCCATCAACAATCCGTTCCTATTTGGAATAACGTACGCCTTGCGTATTGAGCTTGCGACGATACACCTTGTCCATCGTCGTCACATATAGAGTGTCCAAGTTTTTACCGCCAAAGCATATATTGGATAAGAACTTTTTCTGGGGTTTGGCGATGATGCCACTGAGACGGCCTTGGGTATCGAAGACTTGCACACCTTCATGGGTACACACGTACAATCGGCCCACAACGTCGACTGTCATGCCATCGGCTCCACTCTCGGTTTCTCCGACAGGTAAACGCATCGTACTGTAGGCCTGTTTGTGGGACAAACTCCCGTCAGCTTCGATACGATATGTCCACAATTCACTGCCTTTGGTGTTCGAAACAATAAGCTGTTTTTGATCCGGCCAGAGAATAATGCCGTTGGGTGAAGTCATATTTTGATCGACTTGCTGAAGCTTCCCTTGGGGGGACACGTGCCACACCTTCTTATTTTTATGATCCGTAAAATAGATCCCACCAGCACCATTCACGACCAAATCGTTACAAACAATATTTGACACGATCGGAGTTGGTTTTCCTGCCGCGTCAAACTTCACAATTGCTCCGCCACCGATACTCGCACCATACAACACATCTTCTGGGCCCATAATAGCACCGGCCGTGCGATTCGTCTGGTCACTCCACAACGTGACTTTTCCGGCTAAATCAACTTTATATATTTCCGAATTCGGGACATCTGTGAAAAATACTTCGCCAGCAGAATTCACAGCAGGACCTTCCGTGAACGAGTGATCGGCTGACACCAATTCCCATTTTTCTCCGTCAATCAGAATCAGCGACAACGGTAAATCTTGTGATTGGGCCGATTCATATCCACCTAACAATGCAATTATTACTACGCTCAACAACGCTATGGTTTTACTATTATTCATCAAACAACCTTTGTCTTGAACAAACCTACATATCTAAACAACCAGTTCTCAATAAAGAAACGTTACTCAACAGCCACTTCTTTCCAGAGCCAACGCAACGCATCCGGCAGGATCGTTCCGCCATGGCGGCCGCTGTGTCCTTCGACTCCCATAACTAACTTGACATCGTATTTTGAGTATTTGAGAGCCGCTTCCATCTGTATATTTGATAGCGGCCAGTTTCCAAACAGATTATCTAGGTCAGCCTCACCCTCCTGCAAAAACACTCGAATCGGCTTCCGTTCAGTTTTCCGAATCAATGCTGGATAGACGTGGCCCCCGCGGATGTTGGTAAAGCTACCCACATAGGACAAAACTTTTGAAAACACATCTGGACGTTCCCAAGCTGCGGTAAAAGCACAGATCCCTCCACTGCTAATCCCGCATACAGCGCGTCCAGAGGCGTCATCCACTAAGTTGTATTGCTTTCCCAGAGCGGGCAACATTTCTTCGATTAGAAATCTCGCGTACTGATCACCCAGACTATCATATTCAAAGCTACGATTTCTTCGGGCCTTCGCGCCTTCGGCAGAAGCGGGGATAACACCTGGATTAATAAACAACCCGATCGTCACCGGCATTTCTTTTTTGTGAATCAGATTATCAAAGACGATGGGTACTCGTGAATGACCGTTCTCCCGCACATAGCCACCACCGTCATTGAATATCATCAAACAAGCTGGCTTGGACTTATCGTATTGTACTGGTACATAAATCCAATAATCACGAATCGTGCCTGGAAATACTTCGCTGTGGTCCCACACATGCTTAGTCACCACACCTTGGGGTACACCGTCTTGCCGCTGCGAATCTGAGCCGTACTCGTATGGACTTTGTGCGACAAGCGACAGTGGTAACAGACAACAGAAAAGAATAATAACAACACGGTAGGCAGTAGTTGACACGAAGTGAATCCTTGTTTTAATTGCAGCAAAGCCTATTGGAAACCAATATTCTAGCATCTATTGCAGCACAAGGTTCACTCAGCAATGCGCATGAAGAAACGACGCCTGTCCTATACAGGCGTCGTTCATTGATTTGCTGACAATCCTTAAGCGGGATTATTTCTTACGGTGACGGATCTTCGCACGCATACGACGTTTCTTTCGTCCAATTTTACGGCGGCCTTTACCAGTTCGTTTGCTTCCCACAGGAAACCCTCCAATATGCTTTATTTGTTGGTCCGAGTTGATTCTTATCTAAATTTCTTCCTACAATCGACTGCTGTAGAAAAATTAATCCTATAGATAAATTCGACAATACGCAACAGGTACAACGACCTCTAACACCGTAATACTAGACATTTACTGTCCGATTAGCCGTCAAATATCGTCCAGCCGCATCTAGTTTCCTCGCTCTATTACGCTACGTTTGTCTAAATCAAACGCTTTACCAGACGCAACGGATAAATACCCTAAATCCGCCTTTACGGCATCAGCAGCCCGATCGAAAAAGTGAGCTTTGCCTACCCCTCGAACCTCAGCAACACTGCCTTGGACAATCAACGCAGTGGCTTCATCAATGCCGATCCCCAGCACTTGAGGATACCTTTTCACCAAACTCGCCATATCCGCAAAGCGATTTCGCTGAGCAAAGTGTTGATCGATCGCCACACCGGGCAAGAAGCCAAATCCTCGTTCATACCCAGCAGCCATAATATCCAAATTCCCCAACGGGTTCCCACGTGCCAAATAGTCACCTTGAATCGATGCCCCCGCGCTGCTACCACCAATCACTCCACCCCGCTTCAAAACAGCAAACAACAGCGGATACGCTTTAGTCTGTTCATACGCATCGACAAATCTCCATTGCCGGCCGCCACCAAACCACACACCGGTTGCATTTTTCAACGCCCGCAGCATCTCTTGAGATTCAACGTCCTCCAATTTTCGTTGCGTCAACACTGTGACATTGGTCGCGCCAACCGTTGCGAACATTCTTTTGCCGGTCGAGCCAGGCAATGGATCTGGCATTGCGGTCGGCAATACAACAATATTGGCATCGTCTCCGCCCGCGAGTTTTACAAATTCCTTGACCAGCTCAAGCGGCATCCCACCGCCACCGACAATCATCAACGCACCGCGTTTAACCTTAATCGCCGGAGTCTTCTTGGGCGGAAACGGTTCTGCTTGGCGCGCTCGCGCTACCCGTCGTAGCGACGTTAAATCCAAACTAGCGCCATGTTCATAAGTTTTTTGTTGTGCTTCGAGACCATATTTATCCGATTTTCCATAACAAACAGTGACTTTACCGGCGCCAACTACCCGCATCATCCGTCCCTGCACAAGCAATGCTGTTTGCTCATCAATCCCCAGTCCTACCTGTAGTGGATTTTGATCGACAGCGCCTATTAACCGAGTTAATCGATTGCGCTGGCTAAAGTGTTGATCGATAATCGAGCCAGGCAACAAGTCAAATCCCTTTCCAATGTTAGCTTGAGTTGTTCCGCTCTGAATCATCACTCGCGATTGAATCGCCGCGCCAGCACTGCTGCCACCAACGACGCCACCACGCTTGAGCAAAGCCAGCACACGTTCTTCAAACAAAGTTCCTACATATGCGTCTGCGATTTTCTGTTGGGACCCGCCGACAAACCACACACCAGTCGCTTTTTCAAGAGCAGCAACGAATTCCATACTATTGGCTTCGTCATGGCTACGCGTATGCATTAACACAGCATCCGCAATTTCTTCGTCTTGCCAATCTTTTAAGATTACCGCACTCGCCTCAGCGTCGTCCGCTCGTACGGAAGCGGTCGGCACAATTACTAAGCGTGCATCTTTGCCACCCGCCCAAGCCACAAACACTTGACGTACGGCAGGCGGTAAACTACCACCACCGCCGATGACCAATTTCCCCGGAGCACCAGCAGGATCAAGGTGAGGTGAATCTGCAGCAGCAAATTGTACTGTGAGGCAAACCAGAAGTAATGTAGTTGCATAGCGACTAAACGTTTGTTTTAAAATCGACGACATTGATCTATTATCCTGCAATAAATTAAGGAGCTAATATATATTAAACGCTTCCCGCCGAAGCGTTTAAGTTAAATTGCAATTCGTCCGCCGGTGGCTCTCATCGCATTGTCAATCGCCACCTTTTGCATCACCACTACGCAACGCTTGTTCACCTGCTTGGAGTACTTCTAAAATACGATCCACGTCATAAACACAGCCGCCCCACGTTCCCCCACCCACATTTTGCAATGCCGCCCACAATCGTGTGTCATCTGGCAAGTCGGAATCGGGGCCTAACTCAGGAAATACTTGGCGGGTTTCCAACAATTGTTCCACTTCCAACTCGGACAATTCCTGAGACTCGTCGCCGACTAAATCTATGGAGCCCGTGAGTTGATTACGATCCACAATAATGCGAATTTGATCACCATCGCGAACTTTACCAATCGGCCCACCCGCTAGTGCTTCCGGGCCGACATGTCCAATGCAGGCCCCAGTACTGACTCCGGAAAAACGCGCATCGGTAATAATCGCCACCTCTTTACCCCAGCTAATAAACTTTAATGCTGAGGTCAACTGATAGGTTTCCTCCATCCCAGACCCTAGAGGCCCGCGACCGATCAATACGAGGACATCGCCTGCTTTGATCGCTGGTTCGCGCTGCCCTTTGATCGCTTCGATGGCCGTTCGCTCGCTGGTAAAGACTCGTGCCGGACCCGTCTTACGATAAACTCCATCATCATCAACCACACTGGGATCCAGCGAGGTCGCCTTAATAACAGAACCTGCTGGACAGATATTTCCCGTTGGAAAACAAACGGTACTGGTCAGCCCGCGTTCTTTGGCAACAGTAGGCGACATAATTACATCATCTGGATCGATGCCATCATATTCCCGTAGTCGATCGCGTAATACTTGGCGACGTTCAGATTGCTCCCACCAATTCAATACTTCATCAAGCGTACATCCACTGACAGTCATGACAGTCGTATCTAACAGGTTTGCTTGACGCAAATGCAACATGACCTCCGGTACGCCACCGGCCAAAAAGAACTGAATCGTCGGATGGTTTGACGGTCCATTGGGTAGTACATCGACAAATCGCGGCACCTGCCTATTAACCTCGCTCCATTGCTGCACACTTGGACGCTGCAAACCTGCGGCGTGAGCAATGGCTGGAATGTGCAACAACAAATTGGTCGAACCGCCACAAGCTGCATGTACTACCATCGCATTACGAATACTTGCGTCGGTAAGGATGTCCGCAGTCGTAAGCCCTCGTTCGGCTAACCGCTGGATCGCAGTTGCGCTGCGAGTTGCCACCTCTAGCCATATTGCTTGCCCACTGGGTGCCAGCGCCGCATGTGGCAATGTCATGCCCATAGCTTCTGCTACAACCTGACTCGTCGCGGCCGTCCCAAGAAATTGGCAACCACCACCGGATGTTGCACAAGCGCGGCACCCTGCAACCGCGGCGTCTTCTAATGTTATTTCACCGTGGACATATCGTGCTCCGATCGATTGCACCTGTCCCGCATCTTCTCCGTCATCTGGAGGTAATGTCACCCCACCGGGCACAATAATCGACGGCAGATTGTTCATGCCGGCCAAGGCAACCATCATCGCTGGCAGACCTTTATCACATGTCGCTACGCCCAGCACGCCGCGTCTAGTGGGCAGCGAACGAACCAGGCGACGCAAGACAATCGCCGCGTCATTACGATAGGGAAGGCTGTCAAACATTCCTGTGGTGCCCTGAGTACGCCCATCACAGGGATCACTACAATGCGCTGCAAATGGGATTCCACCATCAGCACGAATCGTCTTAGCGGCTGCTTGAACCAATAAACCGACCTCCCAATGCCCAGTGTGATATCCCAACGCAACGGGCGTTCCATCATCCGCTCGGACACCACCTTGCGTACTCAACACTAAATATTGCGGTCCCAACAACTCTTCTGCCGTCCATCCCATCCCTGCATTTTGAGTCATTCCGAAGAGATCACCGCTGGACCATGTCTTGAGCATTTCATCTGTTAACGGTAACGCTCCACTGGGACCAGCCGCCGTCGTTTGAATATTCCAAACCGAGTTTTCGGACGATTCCATCAGTGATTTTAAGTGCTGTAAGGAATCAGTAACTTCAGTCATCTTGTTGTTCCTTGGTTCCGCTTTGTTTAAGCCGGATTCGAAATTATCTTCTTTAGATTGCAAAACATGTTGTGCAATTAATGTTAACCCAATTGAGACACAAATACTGACTCCTAATGCTAAGGGCAACCAATGATTCCTCTGGGCGACCGCGCCAAACAAAGTGTAACCAAGCGAAATACCAAGATTACTCAATAAAACGGGTATGAGAAAACGTTGCCAGGATAAACGATGAATCCCCATTAACAAAATGCTAGCTTCTGCTACCACGGGTACGCCGCGAGCAAGAACCAGAAAAGTCGGTCCAAAACGACCCGCCAATTGTCCCGCATTTTCTAATTGAGCTGCACTGGAAAATCGCAAGGCAAACTGCGGGCCATATCGACGAGCCAGTGCAAAACCAATCACCGCGCCCAGTGACATTCCTACCCACGAAACCAGTGTCCCGATGGCCCAGTTCATTTGACCACCAATGTAAGTTGTTATAACACTCGATGGAATCGGCAAAATGAGGTCACCGGAAAGTAACGCAATCACAATCCATGGCAAATATCGGGAATTTTCTAGGCCGCTGACCCACTGCTCCATCAAATCACCCAAAAACAAAAAGGGGATAATCGGTACGGCGAGGACGACAACTACTGGAATCAACTGTCTCAACATCGTTTTCATCGCTGTCATCCATGCCTTCGCGGCCTAAGTAGATTCGCTTAAGCAACTTCGTCAGCTGAAGCACGTCGTCGATTTTTCATAATCTTGTGCCATAAGATGGTACAAGGCGACGCACAAAGGTAATACAGAAAAATGACTGGCAATGCTAATTCTCGGAACATCAAAATACCAACAACAGCGAACAGTATCTGCACAAGGCGAACAAAGTTTTTACGGCTCTTTCTGCGACTTGCAAGTTGCTTGCCGAGATGCGGGTAGGGGACACGTGAGACCATTAAACAAGCAAGTGCAAATGTTAACAGCGGTACCAACACCATCGAAATGTCACAGATGAAATTCCCGATTCTCTGTTGCTGCGGATCTGTGTGATTCACAAGAAACATCACGTCTGGCATCGCAATGGCAAAAGTTGCAATCGCTCCTGCGGCGGCAGGCGATGGCAAACCACGAAAATAATTCCCGACTCCGCTTTCCGTCTCCGCTTCTACGTTATATCGTGCTAGTCGCATAATTGCACACAACGTGTAAATACCCGCGATACCTTGGATAAAACGTGCGGGCAGCAAATCAGAAAACGAAATCATAATGAACGCCGGCGCAACACCAAATGTTATCACATCGCACAAACTGTCTAGATGCAATCCAAAACGACTTACTTGATTTGTCCAGCGGGCAACTTGGCCATCGAGTGTATCAAACAACATGCCGAGGAAAATCAACATCCCTGCCCATTGCAGCCATTGGTAATGCTCGCTCTCTAACGCCCGATACCCGTCGGCTTCTGCAAGAACGCCTAGAAACTTAGCGGAAAAACCAATGGCAATTAATCCACATATGGCGTTTCCCAACGTCATCAATGTTGGATAGATAGGAAACCGCGAATCCTCCGATTCGTCGATTTGATCATCGTCATTGAGTAATTCAACGTTATTCATGGTATTGATTATAGCTTGCCTTATTCAATAAAGCTCTAAGAGCACAACACTAATCAACATACCGAGCCATAATCGAACTACCTGCTTGAACGTGGGTACCGATCTCCACAGCCAACTCCAGTCCATCTTCCCGTGGAATAATCAACTCGGTACGCGATCCGAGCTTGATCATGCCGAATATCTCGCCACGCTGATAGCTATCGCCCGTATTGGCGTGACAGACAATTCGTCGTGCTAATTGCCCAGTAATTTGTCGTACACGCATCACACGATGAGGAGCTTCGACGCCTTCAATCCATAATTCCAGCCGTTCGTTTTCCCACGCGGATTCAGGTTTGAGTGCGCTGAGGAATTTCCCTTGGCGGTAGCCGGAGCCAAATACGGTCGCTGCAATCGGCATGCGATTTATATGAACATTAAAGACCGAGAGGAAAATCGCGATTTTGGTAGCCGGTCCATCTAAAATTTCGTCGTGTTCAATTTCTTCAATCAAATCGACGCGACCGTCCGCTGGGCTCACTACTAAACCAAGTCCCGCCGGTGCTTCACGACGAGGATTTCTGAAAAACCAAACAATCTCAGACTGCAACAATATTGGAAACAATGCTGCTGCAGCCCACCAGATTGAATGGGAACAAGCCAATGTTACCAATAAGCACGAGAGTGGAATCAACACGGACGAAAAAATAATCATCTCCGCTAATCCAGCACGTACAAACGGTAATCGGTCTCGCCATGTAAAAGGATCGTCGACAGCATCCCACGAATATCCCTTTTGGTTTACGTAGAATTTCAAATCTCGTGGGTCCAATACATCCCACGGACATTGATTTTCACTGCCACGGCGTGACTCCGCCATCCGTTTTAGGTACCCGCGTCGAAACAACCGTAAATAAAATCTGCGGAAAACGCCCCACGCTAACTCGATACGCATACAAACCCCACCACCGGGCTGAATGCAATCGATTTGAGAATCCAATGGCAAAATTTTTCGACCGGTGGGCGTTTGATTGACTGAAGTATCAGAAGAATTCTGCATGGATGCTATTGTCACGTAATCCGAACACAATGTAGTTCGAATTAGTTGAAAAGGATTGTATAGATGAGAAGTAGGCCCGGACGGACTCGAACCGCCGACAAAGGGATTATGAGTCCCCTGCTCTAACCAACTGAGCTACGGGCCCATGCTATATTCAAATTCACATGACGTTTGAGGCCGCAGCCTAGAAATTCATGTGAATCACCTACAATTTCAACGATTTTTGCTCGCTTGTCTACCCTACGAGGCAATCAGACGGATCCACAACCAAAGCGTATATTACACTCTATCGCGTGATATCGTAACAATGAATGATATCTTGGTCTCGCAAGTACAGTTTACCATTGGAGATCACAGGGTGCGTCCACACTCGACCACGGTCACTGCGAATGCTTGAGAGTGGGCTGAGCTTAAACCGGCCATGTTCTTTGTAGCCATCGGGAGAAGCTTCCAGCAGTGCAACACTCGCATCACTTTCACTAATCGCATACAAACGGCCATCAGCATAGGTTACAGCGCCTTTGCCCAAGTTCTTACTGTTCCAAACCATCTCACCAGATTTGAAATTTTGGCAAATCCAACCGGGACCGTCTGAGTAACCGTAAAGATAATCACCAACAAGTAACACGCCACCATGGTGGTTCTTCATGATTTGATTGCGATAAACTTCCGTCGCCGATCCGTTTCCTAGCTTGACGAGTTTACAACCAACCCCATACCCCGAACTTATATATACGTGGCCATCTTTATGAATCGGCGTTGGCACTACTGCCGTACGACCTTCCCAAGGACTTTGCCAGGCTACTTTACCACTGGTGGCATCAACGCCAAACACATGCTGCTGAGTTAACTGCACATATTGTCGCATGCCATTGTGTTCAATCGGCAGGATACTTGCATATTGAGCTCCATCGGTAATTCCTGAGCTTTGCCAAATTTTAGACCCGTCTTTAGCACGCAATGCCAACATAGATCCCTGACTTCCGCCTGGCGTACAAATAACTTTGTCGCCCTCAACAGTGACACTTTCACAGTATCCCCATCCTGGTCTTTTACCACCAAAATCGGACATGCTGACTTTCCATTTAATGACACCCGTTTTGGCATCTGCAGCAACTAAAGAACCACTGCCACCCATGGCATAAACAATGCCTCCTGCGACAGTTGGCGTCCCCCTTGGGCCATTGCCCCAATTGTTATTCAAAATATCACCAACAACGACGGCTCCTTTATCTTTACCCGTTGTGGCATCAAGTGCGATTATAATTTCTTTTCCGTTTCGTGTACCTAACGTATACAAAGTCCCATTGGCAATTGCGAAACCAGAATACCCGCTGCCGGCATTCTTAAATGTCCACAATTGTTTTGGTCCACCCTGAGGCCAAGATTGTAACAATCCCTTTTCAGTCGAAACATCCGTTCGATCTGCACCACGCCACGTCGGCCAATCTGCTGCTTGCACCTTTGTTAATCCTGTAGATGCGGTAGAAACCAATAGCAAAGCAGTGATTAAAATGGATAATCGTTTGGTCATTGTTTATACTCTCTTGTTCGTGTTGTTTCTGTTATAGGAAAGGGGATTTTACTGCAACGGGGATAACCATTTACCAATCATCCTATTCGTTGCCTGTGGTAGTTAATCATATCATAACACACATTACTTTTTCCAGTTACAGCAACTACGGCTTATCCCCAACCATACTAGATTTCAGAATTCAATAACAGCGTTAATCATTATTATGCCGTCGCACAACTCACAGCAAGCAAGTTCAACACAACTCGACACGACAGGCAGTGCAGGTAGTTTTAGCGGTGGACCGCATGGCAGCGGTAAAGTTGGGCGATGGAGTCGTTACATCGGACCTCTTCTTGCGATCATCACCGCCACTTTGCTAACGTTGTTTTCGGATTTAGAAACTCCAGCCATCGCTACGGCTGCCATTGTTGTATTGATGGCCATTTGGTGGATGACTGAAGCGATTCCACTTGCGGCCACCGCCATGTTACCACTGGCGTTGTTTCCAATTTTTGGAATTGGATTGAGTGAAGCCCAAGCACCAAAACTAGACCAGCAAGTGCAGTGGAGCATCCCAGCGGTCGGTTATCAACAATACGATCAACAAACCCCTCAAGCGGGCACTGGTGTATTGTCTGAAATTAATAAATCCTACGCCAGCATCACCGTGGAAACCAAATTTCCGACGCGAGTAGAAGTCGATGTATTCCACGTTGAAAAACAATATGTCACCGCTGCTCGGTCGGCCAACTTGTTTGAAGTCACTGCTCGCAATTACGCCAGTCGATACGTTTTCTTGTTGATGGGCGGATTTCTACTAGGACTGGCTATCCAAAAATGGGATCTCCATAAACGCATCGCACTCTATACAATCCTCGCGCTCGGAACACAGCCTTCGCGGCTGATCGGTGGGTTTATGATCACCACGGCAATGCTGAGCATGTGGATCAGCAACACCGCCACTACCGTTGTGATGCTACCGATCGCACTAAGCTTAGTGGCGTTGGTACGGACAAAAATCCCCGCGGATGATGAATCCAAGATGGGTCCCTTTGCCGCCTGCATGATGCTTTGTATTGCTTACGCTGCATCGGTAGGAGGCTTGGCGACCTTTATGGGAACGCCGACAAATCTACTTTTACGCAGCGAACTTGAAGACCACGGAATATTCATAGGCTTTGGAGAATGGATGGCGTTCGGGCTCCCTCTGACAATTGTCTTCCTGTTCATTATCTGGATGTTGATGACCAAAGTGATTTTTCGAATATCGCTGCCACATATCACCGGTGGACGACAAATGATTCGTGACGAAATCGATCGACTTGGCCCGATGAGCAAACCTGAAATATCGGTAGCGGCCATTTTCGGGTGTACTGCCCTTTTATGGATAACTCGTCAGTTCATTACGGAATCAAAATGGGTTCAAAGCTGGTTCCCCAATGTTGTATATGTCGACGACACCATCATTGCGATGAGCGCCGCACTGTTGCTGTTTGTCTTCCCAGCATGGGGCCATCCAGGACGAACGCTGTTGGATTGGGCAACTGCCCGCAAACTTCCATGGGGTATTCTGTTGCTGTTTGGTGGAGGACTTGCACTTGCTGCGGCCATGAAATCCAGTGGTTTGGGAGCGGATATTTGCCAAGCGGTCACCCCTTCAGCAGCTACTGCCATTTTGCTAATCATTCTTGTTGTCACATCGTCGATGGTCTTCCTGACAGAAGTAACCAGTAATACGGCCACGGCCGCACTTATTTTCCCGCTACTGATTCAACTTTCGGACAATTTAGGCGCTGATGCACGATTGTTACTATTTCCAGCTGCCTTAGCCGCAAGTTGCGCTTTTATGTTACCAGTTGCCACCCCACCCAATGCCATAGTGTTTGCGTCTGGGCAAGTGACGATCCGACAAATGGCACGTGCCGGAATTATCCTGAACATCGTTTCCATTGTCTTGATTCCACTAATCACTTATACACTCGGGAAACTTGTCTTTGGTTTCTAATTTGTTTCTAATTTGTTCACCATCATGAAAAGTCATATCATTATTCCCGCGCGTTTGCATTCGACTCGGTTGCCAGAAAAACTGTTGCTCAGTGCAACAGGCAAGCCATTAATCCAGCATACTTATGAAGCCGCTCAACGGGCCCAGCGACCCTCGGGAATCATCGTAGCGACGGATCACGAACGAATTGTTGCGGCAGTTCAAGCATTTGACGGCAAGGTCGTGCTGACCGATCCCGCTGCACCAAGTGGAACCGACCGCGTTGCCGAAGTTGCCGAGCAATTATCGGATGTCGATATTATCGTGAACGTGCAAGGTGACGAACCTGAAATACAAGGGTCCTCCATCGACTTGGTAATTGAGCTACTACAAAATGATCAAACAGCGGTGATGGCAACTCTAGCCACACCGATTCGCAGCAAAAACCAATTAGAAGATCCGGCTTGTGTAAAAGTCGTGTTCAACCAATCCCAGCAAGCAATGTATTTCAGCCGTAGTGTCATTCCTCATCCGCAGACTTGGGATGATTCGCTGCTCGGCAAAGAATCTGGACTTTTTTTTCAACACGTAGGTCTCTACGCATACCGACGAGACTTCTTATTGAAGTTAGCGAAACTGCCTCAAATCCCGATGGAAACTACTGAAAGTCTAGAACAACTACGGGTTCTAGATCACGGCTATACCATTCTTGTGGGTGTGGTGGATGAACCAAGTTTTGGAATTGATACAAAAGATGACTATGATGCATTTGTAAGAAAAATGAATAGTCGTTAGAATTGTAAAGTTGTCGGAAAGTGAAAATTCGTATTTTGTTAGTAACCTAATATAGTTTCACCCACAGCATGGTGAACATGTAGTAATTGGTTAAACAGTCGACACTGTTGAAAAATGGAAACAACAGTTAAACATTGAATGGAATCTGCTGAATTTTTTATGTCTAAGTATATATTTGTTACCGGTGGTGTTGTTAGTTCTCTGGGCAAAGGACTAACTAGTGCTTCAATTGCCTTGCTATTAGAGCAACGCGGACTCACCGTCAAAATGCAAAAGCTAGATCCCTACATCAATGTGGATCCTGGTACGATGAGCCCTTATCAACACGGTGAGGTCTACGTACTCGACGACGGCAGCGAAACGGACTTAGACCTTGGTCATTATGAACGATTTACCCGCAGCCCGCTCACTCGAGATTCCAATTATACAACCGGCCAAATCTACCTGTCGGTTATCGAAAAAGAACGACGTGGCGAATTCCTTGGCAAGACCGTACAGGTCATCCCACACATTACCAACGAAATCAAAAGTGTCATTCAATGCCTAGCCGATGACGAAACTGATGTCATCATCACCGAACTTGGCGGCACCGTAGGCGACATTGAAAGCCAGCCATTCTTGGAAGCAATCCGTCAATTCTCCCAAGATGTAGGTAAAGAGAACTGTTTATATATCCATCTCACACTGGTCCCATACCTCAAAGCGGCCGGAGAACTCAAGACAAAACCGACACAACACAGTGTTGGCCAGTTGCGAGAAATCGGGATTCAACCCGATATCCTCATCTGTCGCACGGAACAAGAACTCAGTCGCGACGATCGAGAAAAGATCTCGTTGTTCTGTAATGTTCCGCTCGAAGCAGTCATCCAAGAATTGGATATGGAATTCTCAATCTATGAAGTGCCCATTGCACTGCGGGAACATAAACTCGACGATCTCATCACTGACCGTTTAGGGCTATCAGCCCCAGAAGCAAATCTTGATCAGTGGACAGGGATGCTGCACGATTTACGTAATCCACAACACGAAGTCAACATTGCAGTCGTTGGTAAATACGCTGAACATAAAGATGCCTATAAGTCCATTTACGAATCTATTGACCATGCCGGTATCTCACATAATACACAGATCCGGATCATCCCGATCCACAGCGAACTTGTGGAACGCGAAGGACCTGAACGATTATTGGCTGGGTTTGATGGCATTTTAGTACCAGGTGGATTCGGTGAGCGTGGGATCAATGGCAAGGTCGAAGCAATTCGTTTTGCCCGTGAACGTAATATTCCTTACTTTGGTATCTGTCTCGGCATGCAAACCGCTTGTATCGAATTTGCCCGTAACGTCGTCGGCCTAACTGACGCCCACTCTACGGAATTTGACAAAAACACCCAACACGCTGTGATTTGCTTGCTCGATGAACAAAAACAAGTCACCAACAAAGGTGGCACCATGCGACTTGGTTCGCAACCTTGTGTCCTGGCAGAATCCAGTGTCGCGCAAGAATGTTACGGCACGACGAATGTCGACGAACGTCATCGACATCGCTACGAATTTAATCATCTGTACCAATCCCAATTTAAAGCCCATGGCATGATCGTGTCAGGAAGCAGTCCCGACGGCCTCCTACCCGAGATTATTGAGATACCGGAACATGCTTGGTTTGTGGCGGTTCAATTCCATCCAGAGTTTAAATCAAAACCAACCAAACCTCATCCACTATTCCAAGGTTTTGTGGGCGCTGCACTGAAAAATCGACTTGCCGTGGGTGAAGCAGCTGGCGAATCTCGTAGACGCCTCTTCGAAGAATTCAAAGAACCCGAATCCTTTGAAGCCCAATAATGTCGTAACGCAGTAGAACATGCTCGGGACAAAAGTCTATCGACAACTAAGCGGGCCTCGACGTTACTAATCGCCCAATACTTTTTTTGATCGTAGAATGTGGTGATAGTGCTGAGCAAATCGATGGGATTCGTCGCGGATGTATTGCAATAACTTTAAGGCGTGTGAATTTCTGCTCAGACTCAACGGCTCTGTCTCTCCCGGGCGGTATATCAACTCATCTTTCTTGGCCAACGATAGTAACAACGGCGGGTCGACATCGATGTCACGAAATGCAGCTAGCGCCGAAGAAAGTTGCCCTTTACCCCCATCGATTAACAGAATGTCTGGAAACAAATCATGGTTTGCATCTAAACGCTTAAAACGACGCGCAACGACTTCGTAAATACTGCGAAAGTCGTCCACTCCTTTTACGTCTTTGATCTTAAACCTGCGGTATCCAGGCTTGAAAGGCAGACCGTCAATGAATTGAACTAGACTGGCAACCGTTTCCATCCCTCCGAGGTGAGCGATATCGACACCTTCAATCTTCCGCGGTTCAAAATCAAGTCCCAGTACTTTACGCAGCCCAGCAATTCCTTTCGCGGGGTCAGTAAAGAAAACCTCTGGTTGATCGTCGTTCTTTAAACTACCCCGTTTATTAAGTGCCTCAAGCATGTTGATTTCATCGCGGCATTTTGCGGCTTTTTCAAAATTCAAATCTGCTGAAGCTCTCTGCATCTCAGCATCGATTTCCTTGAGCAACTTGGATTTTTTGCCATCTAGCACCATTCGCAACGAATGAATATCGTCTTTGTAGTCTTCTGGGGTTATTTGTAGGTTGCAAGGAGCGGAACATTGGCCAATGGATGCTAACAAACATGGTCGGTACCATTTCCATTTTTCATCGCTGGCATCGATGTCCAAAGAACAATTACGAAATTTGAAAATTCGTTGTAACAACGACAGTGCGCCTTGTAATTTTCCCGGACTCGTAAATGGTCCATACAACCGAGCATCCTTGCCCGCAGGGTCTCGAGTTACCTCTACGCGGGGATAATCCTCTCGCCTTGAAATCATGATATAGGGAAACGATTTTCCGTCTTTGAGATCTTTGTTATGCCGCGGCTGAATGTCTTTGATAAGCCGCGCTTCGGTCAGCAGCGCATCGACTTCACTATCGCATTGCAAATAGTCAATATCGTGGATTTCATGTACCCAATTGGCGGTACGAGCATCTTCACGGGCAGCCTTGAGAAAATAACTGCTCGCACGTGAGCGTAATTGAATCGCTTTGCCGATGTAGATCACAACACCGGCAGCGTCCTTCATTAAATAGACGCCAGGCGTTTGTGGGAATGTGCGAACCTTGACCGCAGCCTCTCGGTAGCCCGCGTAACGCTCATCATTGTCCGACTCATGGACTGAATCCGCGGGTTCTTTATCAAGGTCTTCCGTGGCTGACATTACCTAAGCACCTCTTACGGATCGGGATTAAGAAGCGAAAAAGGCCATTCTAAGTTGATGCAGAATAGAGCTCAACGCTTCTGATTCTTCATCAGTCAAGTTCCCTTTCGTCTTTTCTTCAATAACACTCAACATATCAATATGGAACTTGGCAGCGTCTTTGTTGGCAGACGTTTCACCCGTCATCGGGTCGGGCATCATTCCCAATGCCATCACCGCTTGAGTGTGGTGTGTCATTAGTAACATTTCTAAAGACGCTACCGGAAAATCAGCTGCTGCGGCAGCGGCATCGATTTCAGCATCAGCATCCGCAGCGATATCAGTTTCGGCATTCTCATCAGCAGCGATGTCCGTTTCGGCTGAATCCGAACAGCCACAATCATCACAAGACTCAAGCTTGTCTTCGGCCTTGTCACTATCACTTTCTTCATTGTCGCTGGATTCATCGTCCGCCTCTGAACCCGTTTCTGTTGTTACGCCCTGAACTTCTTCAATATCGTTTTCTTCAATATCGTTTTCTTCAATGTCGTTTTCTTCTTGATCTGCAAAAGTCATATTTTTCTCAATACCTATTAATAGTGGGTTCTGTGCCCAACATTATACGTCAGTCCTGAGGATTCGTGTATATCCGAGACGTCTATGTTTTCTGGGGGAGGCGTTTTCTACGTAGTATTTAATTTTTTAATCTAAAACACTTGCAATCCCCGCCCAAATGACTAAACTTTATTTTGTGGGTTTTAAACCCATTATTGATGTTAGTTGACTTTGTTCGTGGGTTTACCGCCCAAATCAACAAGACCTACGAGTCAACAAAAATGGTACAAGCACGGATGCCAGTGACCACATAGAAAACACGGAACTTCAAGTTGTCATTTCAGCTCAATACACAAAAACATGCCACCTCAGGAAATGCTGTTGCTCGGAGAATTCCGTCGCACAATCGATCAACGATTTCGACTGTCCGTACCGGCGGAGCTAGCCGACGGACTACAGCAACAGGGAACCGACCTGATCCTTGCCAAAGAACGGCCTGGTTGTCTCAGTCTTTGGAATGCCAATCCATGGCATCAACACCTGCAGCAGGGGATTCACTGGGTCGAAGACAAACTCAAAGCAGGCAAGCTGCAGCAACAGACAAATCGATTACTACAACTTGGCCGATTACTCTCCACGCGACACACCTCGATCCAAATGGCCGGCCGTGGTCGTTTGGTAATACCCGAAGGATTTCGGGAATTTCTCGGAGTCGACCCGGGGCAACCACTATTTGTTGTGGGAGCGTCGGTGTGCTTGGAAATATGGCACCCCGAAAAGTGGATCCAATACTTGAACGAACAAATGCCCGAATTTCGAGATCTATTTAACGAACTAAGTAACTAATCCAAAACCATTTACAAAACAAGAAACAAACAGCCCGTTTTTGATACGAATTTAACGAATTTTAATTATCGCATTACTTGAGTATTGTTGTTGGGAAGCAGGATACTACGCTAACGCGTTAAAGTAGCACAACAGCTACAAAATCGTTCGTATCAAAACGGGCTTGTTTTTTGTTTTTCCGTATAATGGTAGCTTCACATTCTTTGTTCCTTGACGCTGCTCACAAGTAATTCTCCACATGGCATATCTAATCGGAATTGATGAAGCTGGATACGGTCCGTTTCTTGGACCACTCTGTATCGGAGCCACGCTCTGGAAAATCCCAGATTCACAACACACCAACGAATTCGATTTATATGGAGAATTGCAAGATTGTATTACGACGACTTTAAAAGATAAATCTCGCATCATGGTCGGTGATTCGAAACTGGCATACAAACCCAAATCTGGGCTACAGAATTTAGAACGAGCGGTACATGCTTTCACTAACCTATTATCACCTCCGACAGACCTAGCCAATATACTAACCTGCCCAGATTTTCAGTCTTGGATAGGAACGATCGGAGTACAGTGGCAGGCGTGGTCGGAATCCTCGCCATGGTTCCAAGATTACAACTGTGAACTTCCAGTGGATGCTGACAAATCAATCATAGCGGACCTACATACCAATTTGGAAACCACGTTGTCTGATCAGGGAATCCAGTTTCTTGATGCGAAGGTCATGTGTATTCCAGCAGCGCGATTCAATTACCTTTTAAACTCCTTTCCAACCAAAGGAGCACTACTATCGCACTGTTCGCTTGAACTTGCTCAATCAATCGTCTCTAACCATCCCCCTGCCCCGCTGCTCGTACATTGTGACAAGCACGGTGGCCGCAATCGATATAGTCATTTATTGCAACAATTATTTCCCGACTACTGGATTGAGATTGCCGAGGAAAGCACGGCAATCAGTCGCTATTTTTTCGGTCCTCCGGAACAACGCAGGCAATTTCGATTTGTAGCCAAAGGCGAAGGATTTCTACCAACGGCACTGGCATCAATGTATGCGAAATATACTCGAGAACTCAGTATGCAAGCGTTTAATCAATATTGGCAACAGCACGTACAAGACATCAAACCGACTGCCGGTTATCCCCAAGATGCCCGTCGCTTTCGGGCAGAAATTGACGATCAACTGCAAGGCTTAAACATCCTCGAGGAGACACTCTGGCGTCAAAGTTAAAGATGCTACTGTCTATCACTCCATCACGTTAGGCATACCAGAACTACACTTTTGAGCTTAGACTAAATGCATATTCACTGGTAACACGACGTATACGCCAACCTCCCCCAACGACCACCGATATGTTTGACGCCCAACAATTCAAATCCGATTTTCCTGTGCTACAGCAAGTCGTGCATGGTGACAAACCGTTGGTCTACTTAGACACTGCTGCATCGGCTCAAAAACCGCAGGTTGTGATTGATGCTCTCAGTCGCATCGATAGTACTGTCTATGCCAACGTCCACCGCGGCGCCCATTGGTTAAGTGATGAAAGCACCGCGCTTTATGAAGAAGCTCGTGACTGTGTAACCACTTTCATCGGTGCCCAACATTCCAAAGAAATTGTTTTCACTCAGGGCACGACCGCTGGCATTAACTTGGTGGCGCGCTGCTGGTCAGAAAACAACATCTCCACTGGTGATGAAATCGTTCTAACTCAACTAGAGCATCATTCCAATATTGTACCTTGGCAACAAGTCGCCCAACGTACAGGCGCCGTTATCCGCTGGGCCAACGTAACCGATGATGGCCAAATCGACATGGAGCATTACACTAGTTTACTAAACGAAAAAACAAAAGTAGTCGCCTTTACGATGTGCTCAAATGTGCTCGGTTCCATCACTCCAACCGCTGAGATCATTACTGCCGCACACAATGCAGACGCTATTGTGATGGTCGATGCAGCACAAGCCGCCCCGCATCAAAGCATCGATGTCCAGCAACTCGACGCCGACTTTCTGGCATTCAGTGCTCACAAAATGCTAGGGCCTTCCGGCCTAGGCATCCTCTACGGAAAACAACGTCTACTGGAAAGCATGCCTCCATTTTTAGGTGGCGGTAGTATGATCGATGTTGTCACGCAAGACGATTTCAAGCTAGCTGATCTTCCAGCAAAATTTGAGGCAGGCACTCCGCCCATTTCACCCGTCCTAGCGTTTCCAACGGCGATTGATTACTTACAAAACATCGGCTTGGAATCCATCAGCCTCCACATCGAATCACTCGTCAAGTTAACGCATCAACAATTTTCCGAAATTCCCCAGGTGAAGATCCATGGCCCATCCCCAAACCAGAAATCTGGAATTGTCAATTTTACGATCGCTGGAGTGCATCCTCACGATTTAACCCACGCATTAGATAACCAAGGCGTTGCCATCCGCGCGGGTCATCACTGTGCCATGCCACTTCACCAACGACTCGGCGTGCCTACTAGTGCTCGAGCAAGCTTCTATCTCTATAATACCGCTGAAGACGTTCATGCCTTGACAACAGCTGTTAACAAAGCGATTTCGCTGTTTTGCTAACCTTCTGTAGAAACTTTCTCCTCACTATCCTGCAGCGTACTCCAATACTGTTTTACAACAGTGCGTGCAGGTAAAGTCGAGTGTACGTGCGGTCGTTTTGCGAGCAGATGTTCTTGAGCTTGTTCAGGGGTCATATCGCGATTAGCCATCAACCAACATAGGGCTACTGTCGCGCTGCGACCTCGCCCCGCCTTACAGTGCACATACACATTATGACCTTGTTCAACGTGCTGCTGAATAAACGCTACTCCGCGTTGAATGCTATCTAAAGATGGAGCTGTAAAGTCAATTGTTGGAACACGCAACTGCTCAATTCCAAAATGATCGTATTGCTTAACAGGACCACCATATTCATTGCAGGTATTAACGACCGCCTGCACTCCGTTCTCAGACATAGCGGCCACATCAAACCAAAAAGGAAACGCGCCGACGATCACTTGGTCGTCGATAAAGTCCCACCAATGGCGAATCCGTAGTACCTTGCCTAGCAGCACATTCCAAGCCAACGTTGGAATGAAAATAATCCGTGCGCCTAGCCATTTCAATGCGTTCATGTTGTTTTTAATACCTTTGACTAGTCAGCAAATACATTCACTCCATTACACCTCACGCGAAATGATAACACAGAAAGAAAAATATCTATACACGACAACTCGTTCTGGCGACGTTGTAAGTACTAAGTTTGGCCACATGCCTCATTTGAGGCGGACTTGTACATTACTCAAAAAATTGGGAGCTTACATCGCCTCAGACAACTGTGAGGCGAACACGGGCAAATGGAGATCAGTGTTTCGTATCTGTCGTTCAGTTATTATGATGGCGACATGTCAGAAGAACCAATTATCAGTGTTAGTGGCCTGCGAGGAATCGTCGGAGAAAGCCTAACACCAGAACTAATCCATAACTATACCGCCGCCTACTTGCATTTTCTCGACACCGCTGGGTTCACTGGCCCCATCGTCACTAGCCGCGATGGTCGCGAAAGCGGTGCATGCATCTTAAAGCAGATAAAGTCCATCGTAGCCTCTTTCGGGCGCAGCAGCATCGACGGAGGCATCATGGCGACGCCTACCGTCGGCATACAAATTCGAGAACAGCAAGCCGCCGGTGGCCTGCAAATCACAGCCAGTCATAATCCGGCACCCTACAACGGCTTGAAACTCTATAGCCCAGCAGGCCGTATCCTTAATCAATCCCAAGGTGACCAAGTCCTCAAATTTTTTCAAGCGGGTCTAGCACCAGACGTAGCACAAAACCAAGAATCTTGTGAGATCGACTCCATAGCGTTGCCGGATCCACATGCAATCCATATTGAGAAGCTGCTAGCCACCGTCGATATAGCAGTCATAAGAAAACAGAACTTCAAAGTATTGTTAGACAGTAATCACTGCGCTGGATCCATTTTAGGCTTACAACTGTTAGCTGAATTAGGATGTCAAACCATCGCAATCGGCGAATTGCCCAACGGTCAATTTGCACATGCGCCTGAACCAACCTCTGACAATTTAGTCGACATTGCCTCGCAAGTGCAAACCACGGGTTGCGACCTTGGATTTTGCCAAGACCCAGACGCAGATCGACTAGCACTTATTGACGAACAAGGGACTTATATTGGCGAAGAATATACGATCGCGCTTTGTCTAGAACAATGCCTTGCAAATAACCCCGGCGACATCGTAATCAACTGCGCCACAAGTTCCATCAATCACCAAATAGCCGCTACGTACAACTGCCATTGCCATGAATCAGCCGTAGGTGAAGCCAACGTCGTGGACAAAATGATAGCGACGAATGCGATTTTCGGCGGCGAAGGAAATGGCGGACCGATCGATCCTCAGTTGGGATTTATTCGCGACGGTTTTGTGGGCATGGTCCGTGTATTAGATTTACTGGCGAGTCGGCAACAAACTTTGAGTGCCGTTACAGCTTCGCTACCGAAGTGTCATATCCACAAAACCAGTGTCCACATGGGTCACCAGCCTCTCAATGCGATCCTGACCGCGTTGTCAACTCGGTTTCCCACGGCGGTACCCGATTTCACTGACGGTCTAAAACTACGCTGGCCCGAGGGACAATGGTTACTGATTCGGCCAAGCAACACGGAACCCATTATCCGCATCATCGCAGAAGCCAGCACACTTACAGCAGCTCAAGAATTGTGTCAGCAGGCCAGTGAGGCAATAGAAACAGATAACGGGTAGCCATCTTTCTTAACGGTGTTTGTTAGAGTTGCAACTCGGTAACACACGTTTAAACGCCGATCACCTCTTTGCCCATCAAGTCTTGCAATACTGCGGGAACAACAATCGTGCCATCGGCCTGCTGGTGGTTTTCCATAACGGCAATCATCGCTCGGCTAATCGCAATTGCTGTACCGTTGAGAGTATGTAAGAACTTAGTCCCTTTTTCGCCTTTGACTTTATAGCGGGCATTGAGTCGGCGAGCTTGGAAGTCCGTACAATTTGACGTGCTGGTGACTTCACCCCATTCACCACCATCGCCGCGTCCAGGCATCCACGCTTCGAGGTCATACTTGCGATATGCCGGCCCACCGAGGTCACCGGTGGCCGTATCGACCACTCGATATGGAATCTCCAAGCTGTCAAAGATTTCACATTCAATCTGACAAAATTGTTCCAACATGTCACTGCTTTGTTCTGGCAGCGTAAAAGCAAACATCTCGATCTTCGTAAACTGATGAACACGATAGAGCCCGCGAGTAGAACGGCCCGCAGCCCCCGCCTCGGTACGGAAACAATGACTGATTCCACAGACCTTCATCGGCAACGATTCGCTGTCGACGGTTTGTCCCGACATCATTCCGCCCAGCGGTATTTCTGCGGTCGCCACCAAATTAAGGTTGGAGTTTTCGATGCTATAGATTTGAGTCTCGGGTCCACGTGGAATATACCCCGTACCCTGCAAAATTTCAGAATAGGCGAGGTCAGGAGTAATAACAGGCGTAAAACCATTTTTCACTAAATGGTTTACGGCGTATTGCTGCATAGCAAGTTCCAACAACACTCCATCATTTCTTAAAAAGTAAAATCCGTGACCAGCAATCCGAGCTCCTGCTTCAAAATCAATCATGTCATGTTTGTCGCCCAATTCAACATGATCCAAAATATCAAAGTCAAACTTGGCTGGTTCGTGCTGGCCGCGACGTATTTCTAGGTTTGACTTATCATCTTCACCAATCGGCGCTGCGGGATGCGTCATATTTGGTATTTGTGACTGCAGGTCTACAATTTGACTCTCTAAATCATCATGAGACCGCTGGCAATCGTCTTTCGCGGATCGTAAATCCCGGCCTTCCGCCTTCCGCTGCTCACGTTCTTCATCCGAACTAGCCTGCCCAATGGTCTTTGAAACTTCATTGGCTTGACGGTTAAGCGACTCAACCTCTATCAATAGTTGTCGGCGTTGTACCTCGAGCTCCACCAACAACGGTACATCCGCGGTGGCTCCACGTAGTTCACAATTTTTTGCTACATCCGCAGCGTTTTCTACAATGAATTTTCGATCAAGCATCAATCACTTTTCCCTTACTCTCTTACTCTTGCAATTTTGTATTTATCCGTAGTGAAACTTCCATATATAAGATCACTAAATTCCGCGCGATTCTATTCGCCTGTTCTTTTAATTTTGCTTATTTCTTGCCACAAGCTCGCACTAGCTTTAGTCCCACGATAAAAATCTTCAAGTGAAAATTTTTCGTTAGGCCCATGAGTATTATCATCGTCCAATCCCCACCCTAATAATAACGTATCGACTCCCAGTAATTCACGTAAAACTGTGACGACTGGAATCGAACCACCTTCACGAATAAATACTGGTGTGACGCCAAACCCTTGCTCGATTGCAACAGCGGCCGCGGCCATGTAAGGGCTATCTAAATCGACTACCACGCCTGGCGCTCCATGGTGATGTTTGACTTCCATGCGAATTCCGTTGGGCACTAAATCCTGCAACATTTTTTCTATCGCTGCACCAATTTTTTCGGGATCTTGGTTCGGAACCAAGCGGCAGCTAAATTTAGCGCCACTCTTTCCTGGCAGCACAGTCTTGGCTCCTTCGCCTTGATAGCCACCCCAGATTCCGTTGATGTCCAACGTAGGTCGCGCCCAGCGGCGTTCCAGTGTTGTATAACCAGCTTCACCGTGCACCGTGTCCACGCCAACCTTTTCCATGAACTGCTGCTCATTAAACGACAAGGCTGCAAACTGGTCTCGTTCACGCTGTTCTAACTCAACAACATCGTCGTAAAACCCCGGAATTTGAATCCGCCCCTGATCGTCCACAAGTGCACCGAGCATCTGAGTCAACGCGTTGAGCGGATTATAAACTGACCCGCCAAAGGTTCCAGAATGCAAATCTTGCTTAGGACCTTCTAGGAACACTTCGAAATAGACGATCCCTTTTAAACCGTAGGTAATCGCCGGCTGATTTTTTGCGAACTGGCTCGTATCGCTAATGACCGCTATGTCACAAGCTAAACGGTCACGATATTGCTCCAGAAACGGCTCCAAGTTGGAACTGCCACATTCCTCTTCACCTTCAATCACATATTTTAATTGAACCGGCAGCGACCCGACGGTATCCATCCAAGCTTGGGCGCTTTTGATATGTGTCAACATTTGGCCCTTGTCGTCGGTAGCGCCACGCGCCACGACATTGCCGTCGCGAACCACGGGTTCAAATGGTGGTGAAATCCATTCGTCGAGTGGATCCGGTGGCTGAACATCGTAATGACCGTAAACTAGGACTATGGGAGCCCCTGCGACAGCGGGCGTCTCCGCATAAACGATCGGATGCCCTTTCGTCTGAACAACCTCAGTCGTAAAACCCATCGATTGAAATTGATCCGCTACCCAGTTTCCAGCTTTGGCAACTTCAGCTGCATATTGACTATCCGTGCTGACGCTAGCCATCCGTAATAACTCGAACAATTCGTTCTCATTACGCTCGCGATGATCCGTCAAATATTGTTCTATTTCCTGCATAGCCATTTCCTCTAATTTCCTTGTGCGGCCCAAACAAACTTGTACCCTTAATGGATTACCGATCCAATGGATTCAAGTTTTTTAGCGGAGGATATTACAAGTATTCCCGTTGTCTGAAACGTACAATATAATAACTTCGCTTAGTCTCGGCTATTGTAGCTTGCCACATTCACCACTTTCCCACAGCCGTTTATTCGATCCATGTCGAACCCTGCCCCCACAATCGCACCCACAACCGATACGCGGCCCAAACAACAGCCACGCTACAATGTCATCTTGTGGAATGATGAAGACCACACATTTGATTATGTCATTGATATGCTGCAAGAACTGTTTGGATTTCCTCCAGAAAAGGGCTTTACGATTGCTAGCAAAGTGGACGAAGATGGAAAGGCTGTCTGCCTAACAACAACGCTGGAACATGCCGAGTTAAAGCGAGATCAAATCCATGCCTTTGGAAATGATCCCTTCGTCTCAGAATGCCAAGGTTCTATGTCAGCAACCATCGAACCATTAGAATAATCAACTGCGGCAAAACACTATGTCTGGAAAACTCAAAACTCTGACCCTCGGCTGTAAACTCAACCAGTACGAGACTCAGTATATCCGTGAGGGCTTGGAACTCGTCGGGTATACCGAGGTTCCGCGTGAAGAGCCGGCGGAACTGTGCATCGTAAACACCTGCACGGTCACCAACGAAGGGGATTCCAAGAGCCGTAAAGCCATTCGCCAGTTAGCCCGCGAAAACCCAGATTCTAGAATCGTCGTCATGGGATGCTATGCCACGCGTGCGCCGGAAGAAGTAGGCGCCCTTCCTAACGTTGTCGAAGTAGTAACCGACAAACGTGAACTACCGGATATCTTAGGGCGATTTGGAGTGATTGATATTCCAACGGGAATTTCAAACTTTGGCAATCGCCATCGCGCTTATATCAAAATACAAGACGGGTGTTTATTACGTTGCAGTTACTGCATCATTCCACATGTACGCCCAGAACTTACCAGTCGTCCGATTGAACACATTCTCGATGAAGCTCGGCGGCTCATTGATAATGGCTACCGTGAACTAGTGTTAACCGGAGTACATATTGGACATTACGGCGTAGATTGGAATTTTGGTAAACCTCGCGAGCAATGGATTCGGCTCGCTGATCTCACACGCCAAATCGCTATGCTGCCTGGAGACTTCCGGATTCGAATTTCCAGCATTGAAGCAACCGAAGTTACACGTGAACTGGTCGCTGTTCTAGGTGAACATGCAGCGAAAATCGTTCCTCATTTACATATTTGTCTGCAAAGTGGTTCTGATGCAGTACTGCGAAGAATGCGTCGACGCTGGGGCACTCAGACATTCTTGCAACGCTGTAATCTCGTACGTGACACTCTCGATAACCCCGCCATTACTACCGACATCATCACAGGATTTCCAGGTGAAACAGATGCTGAGTTTGACGAAGGCCTCGCAACCATTCGGTCCGCCGCTTTCTCTAAAATTCATGTCTTTCCCTTCTCCGCTCGAAAAGGAACTCCCGCAGCCGACATGGACGATCAATTGCCCAAATCGCTAAAAAAACAACGCGGACGTGAAATTGCGACACTGGGTAAAGAGCTACAAACGGCGTATTATCAGAGCCTAGTCGGTAGAAAGCTTGAGGTTCTAGTCGAAGCGGAGGATCGTGACAAACCACAACACTATGTGGGTACTTCCTGCCGGTATGCACCCGTTGAGTTTCCCTGGAATCCAGAGCTAGCAGCTCAGGTGAAACAGACGGGACACAATAACCCCATCGGTCAACTCATTGAAGTAACTGCCACAGCGACGGCAGATGACCGAATCCGCGCAATGGTCATTAATTCCTAGGCAAGCGTCTGCTCGCAACGGAACGCCAACATACTCTAAAAACGGCTGAGAAAACTTGAGCCAATACTACGCTTTGGCACAAACGCTGGACGAGGTTGAATGTCAAACGGAATGCCGCTCAAGGCCCGTGGTTGGAAACTGGCCTGACTGCTGTTATTAATTGGCACGCGTTGAGCTTTGTAAATGCTCATGATTTTGTAAATAGTTGGATCAAATTGGAACTTGCCATCAAGTTGACGTACACCAACACGGTCAAAACTACCAACGGTAACAATGCTCTCATTGCGGTCGTGAAATTCATAGGCTTCGATGTTCTGTTTACGTAAAGCGGTGACTAAAACATGAGCATTCTCGGCAGCTTTAACAAGCGCATTTGATACCTTGGCATCCTTGTCATATCCTTTTTCAATGTCGTAAACAACTTTACCTCGAAATGTTGCCACTTGAACCGTATATTTTCCGGGGTTATCCAGCAAACTATATTCGACCCCGTCATTCAATCGCTCGACGAATGGATCGAGGGCATTCTGAGTAAAGTACTCCGCTGGAATTGTTGGATTGCGAGTAATAAATGCGCGGCCCATCGAACCACGCTCGTGACGCTCTGGGTTCAAATTCAATTTATTCTGAATAATGCGTAATCCCGCGTACACTTGATTCGTCCCCTCTTCTTTTGCTCGATCGAGAACTTGGGGTCGTAAGTATTTGATTTTTTCGAGCAAGGCTTGGGCATCTTCGGATTTAACCGATTCAAAATTACCAACCATCACGGCAACTTCGTTAAACCGGTGTCCCTTGTTGTAGACCATCGTCTTGGGCTGACCGTATTTATCAACTCCACGACCTTCAACACGATCTGTATAGTCATATGTTTTGCGATGAGTGAACGCTTCTAACTTATGCTCGCGACGCAACTCTAATACTAATTGACGAGCCTGTTGTTCGGCGCCCTCACCGTGAAACGAAGTAGCTAACACCATCCAAGGCCCCTGCTTGTCCGTAACACGATAGTCCACATTCGGATTCGCATCGACCTTCGTGAAGGGAAAAAAAATATGATCAAATGGTGATTCCGCTTGGAGATGCGATTCAAACGTCGCGCTGGATAACAAGCTGAAAGTGATCGCTAACAAGACTAATTTCGTTTTCATGTAGGCACCTACTGATTTTCATCAGTCGAATAAGAGGTCGTAAATATGGCAGTTTTGCGCGGTGTCAAGATTAACAAACTGACACTGGAAACGAAAGACCGATTTACAATTCGCCAGTGGCGAGCAACGCTTTGATATCAGGCACAATCTTACGCATCGCCCGTGAACGGTGACTTAAAACAGACTTAATAGCGGTACCCAATTCACCAAACGTACGGTGATATTCTACAATCTCAAACAACGGATCGTACCCAAAGCCGTTACTGCCAGAGGGACTAAAGCGAATACGACCATAGCAAACTTCTTCACAACATATCCGTATCTTGCCAGTCGGGTCTGAAATCGCCATGTGGCATGTATAAAAAGCAATTCGTTGGGCCAAGGGTAAGTCGCCCAATTCCGCCAGCAATTTTTCATTATTCGATTCGTCTGTTGCCGCTTGACCTTCCATGTCGCTGTAGCGAGCAGAAAAGACCCCTGGCGCATTTCCCAAAGGTACGACGGATAAGCCACTATCTTCCCCGAGTACCCAATGGCCTAAATGTTGTGCTTGTTCAGCCGCCTTGAGCGCAGCGTTTTCAGAAAATGTCGTCCCGGTTTCTTCGACATCGAGTGCATTCGGGAATTCATCAAGAGTCCGTAGCGCAAGCCCTAATGGAGCTAACAATAACTCAAGTTCTAATCGCTTCTTTTGGTTGTGCGTACCTAGTACCAATACGTGATCCGTCATTTTCGCCCTGCTTGTCTGTTACGCTTCATATCTGAAGAACATATGAGCCGCCACGCTTTTCGCCATATTAAAGGGTTGGAGTTTTAGGTCGGCCGCTGAGATAATATTGAAACGCAGCAACTAACGATTCCAAATCATCAGCATTAGCCATTATATAAAACGACTGTAATATACTTTGCAGAGATGCGGCTCGGTCAAAGAAAACTTGTACACCGCGACTGTCTTGACTAATTCGTCGAATCATCGCCCAGCCAAGTTGACGTTGCAGACCAAGGACACTCCGAGTAATTCCGGTTGGGCCAATGCTATATTGTAACGGCAACCACAATCGCCAAGATACACTCACTAACGCTAGCAATACGACACTGGGTACTAGCAGATTCGTCGTCAGTAAGTACACGACACACGCCCCAAGAAAATAACTCAGGAGAATGGCCCACGTTTTTTTCCAGTAAAATTTCAACGGCCAACAGACAATATGAACTTCGGGTCGTTCGGCAAGCGCCGAGTTCGAACCGGTCGAAGACCCCCGAGGAAGACTTGACTGAACAAAGGTCTGAGTCCTCTCCAAGTCTGAACTCACTTGCGAGTGCGTTTGTGCCGACTGGAGATTTTCTTGCGTAGATTCCATCAATCAAAGCGCCCCCTGTTGCTGCGTAGCATCGCCGTCAGAGTGGCCAGTCTGTGTATCCTGTGTAGCTCGAAGTTCATCAGCTAGTGTCACGGGCCCCTGTGAAGAACCCAAAATGGCGCCGCAAAATAAGTACATCGTAACGCCATAGATTAAAGTGGTGAACAGTAATATCGCGGCCAAACAAATTCCAAAATGATCTTCGAGTAGCCGCTGGGGGTTTAAAGTCCCACGCAAATTGGACGCAGATTGATTCGTCGTGGAAGCCTGTTCACGATGCTTCGTCCAATCATCCCAACCCGCTTGTTGCAACTCACGTTGCTTGTCGGAGGCGTGCAGGATTTGACTACGGGAGTCCAACATTTTGAAGACAATTCCGACCATCAATAATACGTAAACAAAGCCCCAAAATGCGATTATCCAGCGTTTGGTTTTTTGCGGTCGCTTCGACATTAAACGAACACTTCAGCTGAGTTTGAATTGGGTGGGTCACTTTTATCAACATTATCATCTTCGTACAACAAACAAGAGACTTGGTGGCCTGCCCCAGATAATTGTGGCATCGTCGAAGCACAATGCCCGAGTACCTGAGGGCATCGATCTGCGAAAGAGCAACCAGCGTATTCAATATCAGGTGAAGGGACTTCACCGGTAAGCGTAATGCGGTTGGCGCGAACATCAACCAGTGGATCGGGGACGGGTGCGGCTGAAAGCAGGGCAGTCGTATAGGGATGTTTTGGGGAGTCATAGAGTTCTTTGGAATCTGCTAACTCAACAATCTTACCGAGATACATGACTCCTACGCGGTGAGCAATGTGCCGGACCACTGCGAGATCATGGGCAATGAACACATAGGAAACACCAAGCTTTTGTTGTAAATCCATTAACAGATTTATGACCTGAGCTTGAATCGAAACATCCAATGCCGAAACTGCTTCATCACAGATAATTAACTTAGGTTGAACCGCCAAAGCTCGAGCGATTCCAATGCGTTGCCGTTGTCCGCCGGAAAACTCGTGCGGATAACGATTCATATATTGCGGGTTTACCCCCACAAGTTCCATCAAGCGAATAACCTCTAAGCGACGTCCTGTTTCATCACCAAATAATTTATAGTTCGCCATCGGCTCTCGAATGATATTACCCACCATCATACGGGGGTTGAGCGACGCAAATGGATCTTGAAAAACCATTTGCACAGTCAGGCGGTGAGAAATCATCGCTCGATCCGACAAGTTATCAATGCGTGTACCGTTTAGATGAATCGTTCCTTGCACCTTGGCACGATGAATCAAGTTTAAAATGGCTCTCGCCGTTGTTGATTTCCCGCACCCCGACTCGCCAACTAGACCCAGAGTTTCCCCTTCCTTAACATCAAAATTGATGCCATCGACCGCGCGAATCCAACGCTGAGGTTGCCCAAATTTACGCTTACCCGGAAAGTGTACTTTGAGATTGTTGACACTTAGAATTGTGTTTTCGGAATTAGGCATGAGGTATCTCCTCGGAGCTTGTCGAGCGGGCCTGCTGAATTTGATCCGCATGGATACAGGCAACGACGTGAGAATCAGTGGTTTCGCTATCGATGCTGACAAGCTCAGGCACTGCGGCTGAACACTCATCAGTTTTCCATTCGCAGCGTGGGGCAAATGCGCAGCCCGCTGGCAGATTCATCATGTCTGGTGGCTGCCCCTCGATCGCTTGCAACCGTTTTTGCTGAGGCTGATCCCATCGTGGGGCTGAGTCCAGTAGCCCTAAAGTATAAGGATGACGAGCGGAGGCGAATAACGTCTCGGTATCGGCCTGTTCAACCTTGCGCCCACCATACATCACCATGACACGGTCGCAAATACTAGCAACCACACCTAAATCATGAGTGATAAAAATAATCGCCATCCCACGTTTATCCTGCATCGCTTTTAGCAAATCCAGAATCTGTGCTTGAATCGTAACGTCCAGTGCCGTGGTTGGTTCATCGGCAATGAGAATATCGGGCTCACACGACAACGCCATCGCTATCATTACTCGTTGACGCATACCGCCACTGAACTGGTGCGGATATTCCGTAATCCGGCTCGCCGCCGCCGGAATACCGACTAACTCCAACAACTCCACAGCATGAATGATTGCTTGAGCACGCGTATGCCCAAGGTGTAACATACTGACTTCAATCAATTGATCCTGGATCGACAAAAATGGATTGAGGGCGGTCATCGGGTCCTGGAAAATCATCGCAATGCGTTTGCCGCGTATCGTCTGAAATTGACGATGCGACAATTCCA
>JAYZBF010000077.1:0-8527 GCA_036338835.1 Planctomycetota bacterium | reverse complement strand
GCAAATCAGCACATTCCACTGCAACGTGGTATGGTTGTCACGGTTGAACCGGGGATTTATTTACCAGGTTGGGGCGGTGTTAGAATTGAAGATGATGTCCTTGTTACCCGTAATGGACACGAAGTTTTGACGAATCTACCTAAGAAACTCGAAGAATGCATTCTAGAAGTCTAAGCTAGTTTTTTGGCACGATTGGAAATATGATCTTGTCAAACCGTCAAAAAAACCGATAAACAAGGGAACCAAACAAACTTTATTAGCCAATTCTGTTACATCAGCACCTATTTTCATGTTTTTCACCCTTCGTTGGGGTTTAAAATACTAGATTATCAGCATTCGTATCAGAAACATTAAATAAGAAAGAAAGCGTAGCATGGCGAAATCCGGCAATGTTTTCGATATCGATCGTCTCCATCAGTACGTAGAGTTCATGAAGGAGAACGACATAACCGAGATCGATTTAGAACAAAACGGCGAAAAAATTCGTTTGTCCAGGTCTGGCGGAGTCATGCCTGTGGCTGCCTCTACACCAGGCCCCGTAGCCGCACCGACGGTTGCAGCGGACGACGACGAAGCAGCGGAACCAGACCATATTGTGACAATTAACAGTCCCATGGTTGGCACCTTTTACTGTCGTCCCAATCCCGAATCGGAACCGTATGTCCAAGTTGGTGATATGGTTACGGCGGAATCGACGGTCTGCATTGTCGAGGCCATGAAAGTTTTCAATGAGCTGCCTGCAGAAATTCGTGGGAAGATCGTGGCTGTACTCGTTGATGACCAAACTCCTGTCGACGTTGGCAAGCCGTTATTCAAAATTGACACCAGTGCCTAATTTTTGTCGCCGGTCATAAATCAAATTCCCAGTTCGTACCTACGCGGGTAGGTGAACTCAATAAATCTATTTCTTATTTTTCGATCTCCATTTATATGTACAAACGCATCTTAATAGCGAACCGAGGCGAAATTGCATTACGAATAATGCGTGCTTGCAAGGAAATGGGAATCGAAACCATCGCCATTTTCAGTGAGGGCGACCGAGGGGCTGCGTACTTAGACCTCGCCGATGAAGCCTATTGTGTTGGCCCCGCACGCTCTAACGAAAGTTATCTCAAAATCGATCGCGTTATCAGTGCAGCCGAAGTTGGTAACGCTGACGCTATTCACCCCGGCTATGGTTTTTTAGCTGAGAATTCTCACTTCAATGACGTCTGCAGAAACTGCGAAATCGATTTTATCGGTCCTTTGCCAGCCTCGATGGATCAACTTGGTGACAAAAACACCGCTCGACGTATGGCGCGCGAAGCAAACGTTCCTGTTGTCCCAGGCAGTGCCGGATTGATAACCGACAACGCCGAAGCGGCAAAGGTCGCCGACGAGATTGGCTATCCGGTACTCATCAAAGCAACAGCCGGCGGTGGTGGAAAAGGAATGCGGGTTGCAAAGAATGCCGAGGACCTCGAAACCGCACTGAAACAAGCAGCTCAAGAAGCTGAGGCTGCCTTTGGTAATGCCGCTGTCTATCTCGAAAAATATGTCGAAGAGCCACGACACGTCGAAGTGCAAGTCATCGCCGATCAACATGGTAACGTCGTACACTTGTGGGAGCGAGATTGTAGCACCCAACGCAGGCATCAAAAACTGATTGAAGAATCACCGGCGACAAATTTGCCGGAGGACATACGCACGGCAATTTGCGAAGCGGCAGTGCGCATGATCGCCAACGCAAATTACTCCAATGCTGGCACCGTCGAGTTTATTGTCGACAAGAACCATGATTTCTACTTTATCGAAGTCAACGCTCGTATCCAAGTTGAACATCCGGTCTCTGAATTAGTAACGGGTGTGGATTTAATTAAAGAACAAATCCGAATCGCTGCCGGTGAACCACTCGCCTTTACCCAAGAAGATATCGGGTCCTGTCAGGGGCATGCGATTGAGTGTCGTATCAATGCCGAAAACCCAGATCGTAACTTCCAACCATGCCCTGGTACAATCGATCACCTTATTATCCCTGGCGGTAAAGGTGTCCGCTGGGATTCGCATGTTCATGCTGGATACACAGTACCACCCCATTATGATTCGATGATCGGCAAACTCTTAGTGCACCAACCAACCCGCAGAGAAGCTATTGCTACCATGCTCCGCTGTTTGGATGAACTACAAGTCGGCGGTATTGCCACAACTGCTTCCTTCCATAAGAAAGTGTTGACGCATCCCGAATTTATTGCTGGTAATATCGATACCACCTTCGTCGAACGAACGCTGCTAGACTAAACGTTTACAACCGTACTTGTGGTTTGCGACAAAAAACAACGTGAGTCAAACACAGACGCAATCTGCCGCTCTCGCTTACCTTTTTTATTAGAGTTTTCGCCATGACTACTGATACTTTGTCCCGCCCCGAAAAAATAGACAATCCCATAAAACGAGTTGCCATCCTATTCGCGGGTGGACCAGCACCAGCGGCCAACGCCGTTATCTCATCTGCTGCCATTTCATTCATTCGCAATGGCGCGGAAGTCATTGGTATCAAACACGGATACTCCGCTTTGATGGAATATGACGGTGAAACGCCCTTGGTCGAAGGTCAAGATTACATTCTGCTTACTGAAGCGTCGCTCGACCAAACTCGCACCACACCGGGGATCATGATTGGCACCGCACGTGCGAATCCCGGCAAATCGATACAACAACCATCTGATTTCCAAGATGCCGAAAAGACCGCAGCACTACAGCGCACCTACAATGCTATGCGTAGCCTCGGCGTCGATGCGTTCATTTCCATTGGCGGCGACGACACACTTAAGACCGCTAATAAATTTCAACTGTTCCAAAAACACCTTGGCGATGATCAGGTCACCATCCCTGTAGTCCACCTGCCGAAAACTATCGACAATGACTATATGGGAATCGATTTTACCTTTGGCTTTTTCACCGCCGTTGATTTCTTGGCAACGGAAATACGTAACTTGAATTGCGACGCGGCGGCTGGTCGAGCCTATTTTCTCTGTGAAGCAATGGGACGCAGTGCAGGGTGGCTCGCTTATGGAGCGGCTATGGCAGGCGAAGCAAGCTTGGTCATCAGTGTAGAAGATATTGTCGGCGTCTATGCGACCGAAGAAACAATCACCAACGAGGTCACTGGCGAATCCGAAACTCGCAAGATCATGGATATGCAAGCACTTGTCGATCGTATGGTACGGACGATGGTTGCCCGAGAAGAGCAGGGGAAGCAGTTTGGCGTAATCGTTGTCGCCGAAGGATTAGCTGAGTTCTTGCCGTACAGTTACCTTGCAGGAATACCGCGAGATGACCATGGCCACATTGCCATTTCGGAAATCAGTTTGGGGAAAATTCTAACCGAATACCTCAGTGCTGCTTACACCGAAGCGACTGGTAAGCACCGCAAGATTAATGGCTTGCAAATAGGCTATGAATCACGCTGCTCTCAACCCGTAGCGTTTGACATCATGCTCGGTAGCCAATTAGGTGTGGGTGCATACCGAGCACTCGCCGAACAACAACTCAACGGCGTCATGGTCAGCATCAGCGGTCAACTCGATTTAGAATACGTACCATTTGAGCAACTCGTTGATCCGGAAACCCTCGTCACCGTCGTTCGCTACATCGAAACAACCAGTGATTTCCACAAACTCGCGCGATTCCTCGAACCTTATATCGATTGATATCGCAGCGCAAGGTAACACGTTCGTTACAACGTACCTTTGGTGGAGGGAACAACCCCCTGCATCCGTGGGTCGGCTTCGACGGCCGCTCGAAACGCTCGAGCCGTGCATTTAAAGATGCCTTCACTGATATGATGGCTATTGCGACCATATTGCAAGTTGACATGAAAGTTGCAAAGGGCATTAGCAGCGAAGGCTTGCCAGAAATCCTCGACCAACTCGCTGTCAAATTCGCCAATACGGCTCGTTGGAAATTCAGCATTGAATACCATGGCATAACGACCGCTGAGGTCGATAGCGATTGACACAAGTGTTTCTTCCATCGGTAACGTATAGTGACCGTAGCGACGAATTCCGGCTTTATCACCGAGAGCTTCTTTTACCGCCTGACCTAAACAAATACCAATATCTTCCACCGTGTGGTGTTGATCCACATGCAAGTCCCCGTTGGCGCGAACCGTTAAGTCCACTACGGCGTGGCGGGCGAACAAGTCAAGCATGTGATCTAGAAAGCCCACACCGGATTTAATATCCGAAGTGCCGTTGCCATCAAGATTTATTGACAATTGAATGTCTGTTTCTGCTGTTTTGCGGTCGATCTCAGCTGTACGCGTCATCGTATTACCCTATCGTTTCTCTAAAAGACTGAGGCAGGCATCCATTTGCTCATCCGAGCCAACGCTGATTCTTAACCCATCCTGCCATTTGGGATACTTCATATATCGGACCAAAATGCCGTTCTCTTTGAGATACTCGTAAATCTGTTCTGCGGGTTGTTCCGAATGGGTACACCAGACAAAATTTGCGTGCGAGGGTATTACGTCATATCCCAATTGTGCCAATTGTGCCTGCAAACGGCTCCGAGTCACTCGTATCTTGGCAACATTCTCGGCGAGCCAATTCGTATCACTTATCGCAGCAGTTGCTGCGGCTAATGACAAAGAATCACAATTATAAGAATCCTTCACCTTAAGCATCTGAGTAATTACTTGAGGCTGGGCGACAGCAAAACCAAAACGTAAGCCAGCTAGACCGTAAGACTTGCTGAGAGTACGGGTCACAATGATCTTTTCATTTTCTTGCACTAAATCAATGCAATTGAAGTCCGCAAAATCCGCGTAAGCTTCGTCGACGACTAACGGGCAAGGTAGAGCGTCTGCTATTTCCAAAATTTCTTCGCGACTAACCACTGTTCCCGTGGGACTATTTGGATTGGGTAACATCACCAATCGTAATTGTCCATCGCCAGTACGAAATGCCGTCGGTAATGTCCAATCGTCATTAAAAGCAACCTCCTCCGCCGTAGCCCCTTGAATGGCCGCCAATGTGCGATACAGAGTATAACTAGGGTAGGGAAGACGAATGGTATTGCCCGCATCCACAAACGTGCGCGTTAAAATTGTGAGGATATCATCGCTGCCATTACCGCACAGAATCCAATTCGGATCAACGCCCAAAATTGGCGCAGCGGTCAAACGAAATCCAGTAGCGATTGGATCAGGGTAACGAACGAGATTCCTCGCAGCCGTTTCAATGGCCGCCGCGACTGCCTCGGAAGCTGGGTATGGATTCTCATTCGTGTTGAGTTTGATCAACTTGCCTTGCTGCGGTTGTTCACCCGGAATATAACCCGCAAGATCTCGAATTGTTTTTCTTACATTTGACATAAACACACCGCTACTCAGACTCAACTCGGATTTCGACACTACGGCGATGGGCAGTTAAACCTTCTTTGTTCGCCATAGTCGCCACATCACCAGCCACCGCCTGCATCGCCGACTGGCTATATTCAATCACGCTGCTACTTCGCAAAAAGTCATTTGAACACAGCCCCGACGACCAACGTGCCGTACCGGACGTCGGTAAAGTATGCGAGGGACCCGCGACATAGTCACCCAACGCGACCGGAGTATAATTACCCAAAAACGTCGCTCCGGCGGTTGTCAATTGTGATTGTAAATCATGCGGTTCTGCTATCGCGATGTGCAGATGTTCCGGCGCCAATTGGTTCGTGATTTCAACTGCTTCAACGGCATTCCGCACTAGAATCAAAGCGCCGAATTCTTCGAGGCTCTGACGCGTAACATCATGTCGCTCGAGTGCTGCGACTTGAAGTTCAAGTTGTGCATAAGTTTCAGTCAATATGCTTTCATCCCACGTCACCAGGATACTTGCACCGGGAGCGTGTTCCGCTTGAGCCAATAAATCGGCAGCTGCAAAATCAGGCCGAGTGGTCGCATCGGCGATGACAACAACTTCGCTAGGCCCAGCAATCGAGTCAATCGCCACTGTGCCGTACACTAGTTGCTTTGCCAACGCCACAAACATACTGCCTGGTCCCACAATAATATCAACAGCGGGTACGTTTTCGAGTCCGTAGGCCAACGCCGCGACTGCTTGCGCACCGCCCATGCGATAAACTTCCGTAATGCCAATTTCGTGGCAGGTTGCTAACAGGTCTGGATTATTGGAGCCAAATTTCGTGGGCGGGGCCACCACGGCCAGTTGTTGCACTCCCGCCGCTTGGGCTGGCACTGCCGTCATGAGTACGGTTGAAGGATAAGCCGCCGCTCCACCAGGCACACACAGTCCGGCCCGCTCCAGAGGTGTATACCGTTGACAAAGTGATACTCCGTCGGTAGTGGGTAGTGTTACATCCGAGTGTAAAATCGCTTGCTGAAATTCAAATATGTTGTCTCGAATTCTGCCAATGGTCGCCAAGAATTTCGGATCAGCAGTGGCGTGAGCGGAGTGCAGTTCATCTGCACTAACTCGCAACGATTGGGCATCAAGTTCGACGTTGTCCAAGGACTTTGTGTATTTCAAGACAGCTGACAATCCATCATTGCGAACATCGGCACAAATGCGCTGTACAACTTGTTTCGGTGTGAGCGGCTCTCCAAACACATCAATCGTCCGCTGACGCCCAGCTGCGCTTACAATATCTCCGCCGGGGTTGAGCCTATCGCGCAGAGCCGCCACAACAG
Source organism: Planctomycetota bacterium (assembly GCA_036338835.1). Lineage (GTDB taxonomy): Bacteria > Planctomycetota > Planctomycetia > Pirellulales > Pirellulaceae > UBA721. The sequence continues at coordinate 1,851 of JAYZBF010000077.1, read as the reverse complement.
ACGTAATGCTGTCTTGCCGCGTATTAAAACGTTGAATATTGAGGGGATTTGTCATGGTTTACACGATCAATAATGATTAAGAACAAGCGTGTTCTAGTCCTTATATTGTGAACGAGAGGTTGATTTTTGGTAACCCCTTGAATTTGCTCGCTTTCTCGGTTCGTATCGCGCTCTTTTTGCCCCAATGATATTCCCACCACCGCATCGGGACTTCATAATAGAAATAGATTCAGCGATCGTATCTCGCTCAGAATTCCCCGACCACGTGACCTATCCATTGCCAAAATATTATCCCACCTGCCATGACCACTCCTATTGATTTACGCAGCGACACCGTTACTAAGCCGTCACAGCAAATGCGCGAAGCGATGGCTCAAGCGGATGTCGACGATGATGTCATCGATATCGACCCGACAGTGGCTCGCTTGCAAAACAAAATCGCCGAACTTACCGGAAAAGAAGCCGCTCTATTTGTACCCTCTGGAACAATGAGTAATCAAATCGGATTGCGTATTCATTGCCAATCGGGCGACGAGTTTATTTGTGAATCACAATGTCACATTTATAGTTATGAGCAAGGTGCCTACGCCTCACTAAGTGGTCTCGCCGTGCAATTATTACCCGGTGAAGATGGTGTACTCGATCCCTCGCAATTCGTAGGCACTATTAAGGCTGATAATGAGCATTTCTGTCGAACCAAACTCGTCTGTCTAGAAAACACACACAATCGAGGTGGCGGGCGCATTTTACCTTATGACGGAGTGGCTGAGATTTGCAACTGGGCCCACGACAACGGCCTAGCGACGCACCTCGACGGAGCGCGACTCTTTAATGCCGTAGCCGCCTCGGGAATATCTGCTGCACAGTGGGCACAACATTTTGACACCGTTTCCATTTGCTTTAGCAAAGGCCTAGGCGCCCCGGTCGGTTCCGCTCTCTGTGGCACGACAGAAATGATTGCCTTTGCCCGCCGCCATCGTAAAATGTTTGGTGGTGGCATGCGACAAGCTGGGATCATCGCTGCAGGTGCTCTTTTTGCCCTCGAACACAATCTCGAACAACTACACATTGACAACCAAAACGCTCAACAAATAGCACAAACTGTCCGTGACACCGAAGGACTACAGCTTGCCGGAGATCGGGCCGATACCAATATTGTTATGTTTGATGTTTCGTCTCGCGTCGGCTCACCGTCGGCACTCGTGGCGGAACTCGAATCACAAAACGTACGATGTCTCGCGCTCGGGCCAACTCGGGTACGCATGGTCACACACCTTGACGTTTCAAATACACAAATAAACCAAGCCTGCGAGATATTGAACCAGATAGTCACCAACGCTTTGACGAATGACCGTAAATTGACTGGCTCCGGCGCTCAATATTAGAATCTAGAAATCACTATGACCACACTCAACGAATTCTGGAAACTGCTCCGAGAAAGCGGTCTGGTGCCGAGCGAGCAACTCACTGAATTACACAACAAATATCAAGCAAAAGAGTCAGCAGAGAACGACGGTGATAAAAATGCTGATTCCGTTGCCAAGTGGTTGATCACTCAACAGGCGATTACTGTCTACCAAGCCCGCATCCTATTGAAGGGTCGCAAAGGGCCATTTATATTCGGTCACTATCAGGTCCAAAACCGAATATCAGAAGGGCCTCTCAAAGGTTGGTTCCAAGCTCACCACCAAAATACGGGTCATCCAGTTATCCTTCATTTTTTGGCCGGAGACGAATGTCAACAACCCATTTTTTTCGGCCCCATCATTCAACGCGTGAGAGCATTTGCGGGGTTGCGCAATCCCCATATCTGGCGGATCTACGACCTCGTGCACGAAACTTCGTATCGGT
>JAYZBF010000076.1:0-12191 GCA_036338835.1 Planctomycetota bacterium | reverse complement strand
TTCTGGCTCGTCCGAAAAATCTGTCAACTCTGGTACTGAGGCTTGCATTCGAAATGCCATCTCATATTGCGCAATACGCGTCACTATTTCGGGATCACCCAATTCATTAGCTCGAGCATGATTCAGCATTGCTAAATAGTCAAGCAGTTTACGGCGGTCGCCCCGCGTCACGCCAGGTGGGTTAGATAGATATAGTACTGGATCACCTGTACGGCGAAACTTAACGCCTTGGTGACGCGACGGCAAGAATCCAGCTCCCCATAATCGATCGTACAGTGGCTGCCCCGAGTCACCGCTTGTTAACGCTACAAACGCGGGCAAATCCTCACTCACACTCCCTAGGCCATAGGACAACCAAGCTCCAAAACTTGGCCGACCAGCTAATTGAGTTCCTGTTTGCATCAACGTGATTGCTGGATCGTGATTTATGGCCTCCGTAAACATGGAACGTACAAACGTTACATCATTTGCGATGCTTGCCATATGCGGTAACAACTCACTAATCCAAGCGCCAGATTCTCCGTATTGTTTAAAATCAAAAACTGACGGTGCAATCGGAAATTTTTCTTGAGCGGCCGTCATTCCTGTCAAGCGTTGCCCATCGCGCACACTATCCGGTAAATCTTGTGTTGCCCATTGTTGTAATTTAGGCTTGTAGTCATACAGATCAATTTGCGACGGTGCGCCCGACTGGCACAAATAGATAACGCGTTTGGCAGTGGGAGGAAAATGGGGAACATCTGCCAATCCACCAATTCGTTGATCTGCCACAGCCTTCCGTTTTGCCGCAGTGGATTCTTGACCTAATAATGCACTCAAAGCAACCGTAGCAATCGAAATCCCACTACCTTGCAAAAAATGGCGCCGATTATGAAGCCACGCGGATTGCTCGACCTGTGGATCGATCCGCTGAGACACTTGTTGTAGTAAGGATTTACTCATAGACATGCGCTATTTTACTCTCGATTAATAACTTCATCTAAATTCAAAATCAAGTTCGCCACAATAGTAAACGCGGCCAACTCTTCGCTGCTGAATTCAGTGGATGCCACACTTTCACCAAATGCGATTAGCTCTTTAGCACTTTCAATATCGGTTTTATATTGTGTTCGGCTAGCCGTTAGCATTTTTTTCAAGACCGCCAATTCATACTTGTTTGGATATCGCGCAGTTAATTGCCGCCAACCCCACCGCAATCGATCTGTATCATTGTCGGTTTTATATTGCAACATCTGTTGGGCCAAATTTCTGGCGGCTTCGACAAACGCCACTTCGTTCAACAACGTGAGGGCTTGCAGTGGGGTATTGGTGCGGGACCTTTGCAGCACACAATATTCGCGTGACGCGGCATCGAAAGTCACCATAGTCGGTGGCGGCACCGTACGTTTCCAAAACGTATACATGCTGCGTCGATATAATTCCACACCACTGCCTTGCACGTAGGCTTGACTGGCAATCTCCTTCCATAGTCCTGCAGGTTGATAGGGATGAGCACTCGTTCCACCTATCCGCTGGACCAACAAACCACTGGCCTGCAGCGCTTGATCCCTAATCATCTCAGCCTGCAAACGCAGTCGCGGCGCCCGACTCAGCCAAACATTATCCACATCTACATCGAGATGTTTACGAGTCACCACTGAATCCTGTTGATACGTTGCACTGGTCATAATCAAACGCAACAATCGTTTAACGTTCCAATCATTTTCACGAAAATCAGCGGCCAACCAATCTAACAATTGTGGATGTGTCGGAGCATCGCCTTGGACTCCCAAATTCTCCAGTGAAGCAACAATACCTCTGCCAAAGAACTGTGCCCAAAATCGATTGACAATCACTCGTGCCGTTAGCGGATTGTCATCACTGACAATCCACTTGGCCAAATCCAGCCGTGATTGCATGGCGTGTTTTTGTCCCGCGGCCAATGCAACAGGAATCCCCATTGAGACTTCTTCACCCGGAGCATCATATTGGCCTCGATTGAGCAAATACGTTTTCCGTCGTTGCTTGTTTTCTTGCATCACCATCGACGTCGGAACAGTCGCTAGATGTAGCCGTTGTCGATGTCTAGCAAGTTGCAAGTCGTGGTACAATTGGCCGCCTTCTCCCGCATCGACTTGATCAAGATAATAATGCAACAATTTAGCCTGTTGCCACGGTGTAAGCTTCGTCAGCGTTGCCAACTGTTGCGGCGTCTCACGAACCGATAAAATTTCGATTTCCGTGTGACTCAAATCCCGTACATAAAAGGCGGTATTATCGATTTGTGCCTGCAGTAAGTTATCCGATGCTTCGCCACCAAACACCAAAGTCGGTTTTGTTTTGTAGGTACCCGTAAAGATATCTAACATTACTTCCACTTCTTGTTTGACACCGTCAATATAGATTGCCATACCACGCGCCATTTGCGTCCCGTCGGAAGTAAACGCAATATGATGCCATTTGTCCCCTTGCAATGTTGATTTGGTTTTCATGCGAACTGAGTCGTCTAGCCAGCGTGGGCCAAAATTCACCTCCACGCAGTTGTCGACCAATTTCCAACTAAAACCTTGCGGACGTTGATCATCTGGGTTGAGCATGCTCAAAATCGCACCGGACTGGACACCGGAAACTTTGATCCACGTCGACAATGTAAGTTTTTGATGTCCAGGAAACTGAATCAATGCACCACCGCCCAATTGGAAAGATTCATTTAAATCCAGCGCATCACCGAACACGCCAGATTTATATTGTGGTTTGTCACCGGCAATCATCTTGGTTTGTAACAACTCTTTATCAACCTCAGCCGTATTGATGACGTCGTAGTCTATGGCACGTCCTTCCACTTGGAATTGCTGGGGGGTGATTGTTTTATCCCAATCAAATTGAATCAATAGATCTTGATTGATGATGGGTAAACGTCCAGCGGGTCTTTTCGGCCCTTTATCAATTTGCCGCATGCGTTTTTTGATTTCAACAAGTTTATTTGTCATCTCCTCAGAGAGCTTATCAACATTAGATGCATGTTGATCCATTTCGGCTTGCATCGATTTTGTTGGCACTTTGAGCATTGGGAATGAATTCCCATATTTAATAACCCGCCCCCGCTCAGGAATGTTGTTAAAGAACGCCATCACTTGATAAAACTCTTTTTGCGTAATTGGGTCGTACTTATGTTCATGACAACGAGCACAACCCATAGTTAATCCCAGCCACACTGTCGACGTGGTATCGACTCTATCAACAGCGTATTCGACAAGATATTCCTCAAACACAATTCCACCTTCGGAGTTTGAACGGTGATTTCGATTAAACCCAGTCGCCAATTTTTGTTCTGTGGTACCATCAGGAATCAAATCGCCAGCCAATTGCTCGACGGTGAAATCATAAAACGACTGATCTTTGTTAAACGAATCGATCACCCAATCTCGCCACCGCCACATATGGCGCTCACCATCGGTTTGATAGCCATTGGTGTCTGCATAACGTGCCACATCAAGCCAATGCATTGCTTGTCGCTCGCCATAGCGCAAGTCATGCAACAAACGGTCGATAAGTTTTTCGTATGCATCGGGCGCTGAATCCGTTAAGAACTCATCGATCTGGGGCTGAGTCGGTGGTAGGCCGGTGAGATCCAGCGTCGCGCGACGGATCAGCCGTTCTTTAGATGCACGAGCAGACGGTGCCAAACCATGCTGATGCATGGCGGAAAGCGTGAACGAATCAATAGCATTTTCAATCCACGAATCAACACTTGGTAACAGTGGTTTTTTTATCGGCGCGAATGCCCAATGTTGCTTCCAGTGGGCACCTTGCTGAATCCACTTGCGAATTAATTCGATCTGGTCAGGCGACAAGTGCCTATCTGCTTCTACGGGCGGCATTCGCTGTTCAACATCGGTCGCTAGAATTCGCTGCAGCAGAACACTTTCACTCGGTTTACCCGGAATGACCAACGGCCCACTACCATGATCTTTAAACACATCATCTTGGACGTCAAACCGAAAATCAGCTTCCCGCGTTTGCTCATCTGGACCATGACATTGATAACACGTGTCGGCTAGTATTGGCCGAATATCACGCGAGAAATCGATTACATCCGATTCTGCTGCTTGAGCAACGTGTACCCAACAGAGCAAACCAATCATTGTCAAAACATGATCCATCCGCATATGTTGCCCAAACGTCTTTAAGAGATTTAATTGTTGTCCTTGTATTACCCTATGGTAAAACATCTGCTACTCAACAGCAAATCAAATTCTGGGGGCCTCTCCACGGTTTAAAACAACGGAAATGTATTTGCCGTACGTACCAACGCATTGTATCATTCGTTGTCGGGCTTAAACTCATAGGGCTCTAGTAACCACGGACCTCCAGAGAAGGAACGGGGGTCGGGGGTCGGGAACTTTTCACCAATCAATTGCTTCAACGCGTACTCGGTTCCATCCCGCAATACTCCAAAGGGTTTTGTGCGACGATGATATTTCCACAACGAATTAATTGTCTCCTCACCATTGGATCCCATCCGCGTTAAGCTAATGCACGCCATGCGTTTCACGAGATTATCTTCAGGCGGCATCGGGGCATCGTCGTTGAGTCGTTCCAACAGAGCTTTTTCAAGCTTCGGGTCACCATGGAGATCGCCTTCATAGATAAGTCCAGCGGCCCAAACTGCGGACGCACGGACACGATACCTTATCAACGCATTCTTACGAATAAAACGATGCATCAACGGCATTGATTCCGCATATTTCATTTGTCCAAACATCTGAAATAGATGCGCTACTTGTTCATTGACGGAAAACATCGTGTCGTAGTCGAGCTTTTCACTTTCGAAAGCGACTTTCAGGCTTGTACAATATTCCAAAGTCGGAGCCAATGCATCCGTTGCAGCCAATCGTCGCAGCGCCCAACCTGACGTGGCGATTACTTCGTTCCGCTTACTTCTAAGTAATTTGACAATATCAACGGCAACCTGTTTCTGATCTAAGGCAACCGCAATATGCATCGCCTGTTCTTGCATTCTCCATTGGTCACTCACAATTGCAGCTTGCATCGCAAGTATAACACTTGGCAACAATTCGTCGGTTTTGCTGGCAATCAGCAACCACTCTCGAACCTGCACACGTATTTGTGGATGAGGGTCATTTAAAAACGCTGCTAATTCATCCACATGATCCTCAATCAATTGATTTAACGAATTCGCATAGGCGTCACGAACTTGAAAATGAAAATGATTCCTTGCCTGCTGCCCAAACTCAAGCACCGCGACTGGATTCCATTTTGCCAAAGCTTCATATGCAATTGCCTGAACTGTCGCATGTTTGCTGTTCACTAGTTTGGTAATCACAGCTAAGCTGCGATCACGATTCTGATCACTTGGCTTCGGGGACGCGAGCAAAGCAGCAATCAAATGATCAGCCACTCTGTTTGTCGCCGCTAGTTGTTCCGCAATTTCCAATTCTGGTTGTGCAAGTGTTCCGGCAATGCTGTAAGCGGCCGCAATTCGCAACACAGAATTTTGCTCAGTATCGTTGGCAATCGCTACTAACGATTGACGATCTGTGTCGGTACCAATTTTCCCGAGCCCAGTAATGGCCAAACGGAATAATGACGCTGACGTTTGTCGCTTACTTTGGAATTCAACAATCCTCGTTCGCCAAACTTCAACTGCACCTGCCGTCTCCCACTCAACAAAAGCAGGCTCGACGATTGCCGACAATTCAAAATCACCTGCTTTCACCAACTCCAGTAAATTCTCACCTGCTTGTTTTGCATTTAACTGGACAAGCGACATCGCCGCTGTGTGCCGTACTAGAGCACGATTGTCCTTATCCGTGACCACTGCGATCAACGGATCGATTGTTACGTCGAGACCCTCCACTCCCAACGCCGACGCTTTGCCAATCGTCTTGGCTGCCACTAACTTGAGTTCCTGCTCGTCCGCTTCTAAGGCTTTGACCCAGGTCGGTATTAACTGAGCAGATATTTTTTGCACCAGCTGCACGTCAATTAATGGAGGATCCGCGAACATTGGCCAATCGTCGGTAATGATGTCATCTTGAGCGATTGCTGTTTGGCCAATAAACAATATGCCAAACGTAGCTAAGATCAATTGTGATTTTAGAGTGCGGAACATTTTATATTATTTTAACAGTGATAGGATTTAGGTGAAAACAACAGTATCAAGGCTACTGCGGTTTAGTAAGAAAGCGGACTCGGAAAAAGAACATCATCAAACAAAACATCGAGATCGCACCGGTCATGATCCAATTAAACGATAAAATCAATGAGATTCGTCTGAGTCCCATAGCTTCCAGCGGTACACGGAATCCCGACCATAGGTTCTCAGTTGAACTACTCCAATATTCTTGCGGAGCAAGTCTCGTAAACTCAGCAGGGTCGAAACCAGGCATATTCATGATTGTAAGTGCGGTTGCCAGCGGATTTACAAGTAAAGCGGTTTCGACCACGTCTACACTAAACGGTGCTCCTTTGCCCATCCAAAACAAAAACGTACCAGCAAAGATCATGGTGATCACCGAAAAGGAAACGACCGTTGCCGTCGCCGTCACGCGAAACAGACTACTGATCAATGCACTGATTGATAAAACGAGGATGCATGTCATCAACAAGCAAACACATACTTGCCAGATCTGAGTCATCAACTTGTATTCAATAACTGCCAATACGACATAGCCAGGTAATGATGCCAAAACAATTAAACCAATCGTGACCGCCACGCTCAAAAGCTTCCCCGTAATAATTCGGGAAGATGTGAGCGGTGTCATCTGCAATAATCGCCAGCTATCAAATTCCAATTCAGAACTGATCAACCCCGACGCGAGGCTAGGTGTAAGTAACACTACAAGGCTAACTTGCATCACAACCATGATGCCACCAATCGTTTCGACGCCCCACTGATGAGTGTACTGCGTTGTGACGTAAACCAATGCTAATGACATCAGCAAACAGGCAACCATCATCCGAATGATCCAATGTGCTCGGCCAAATCTACGACAACGGAACTCTTTCATCAGCACCGGGTTAATATAGGCCGGAATATTCGGAGCGCGTTTTTTCGGATCCATTCCGAGAAAGAACACCATCCGGAGAGTTTGAAGCAAAGCGCTCATTTGATGTGTCAAGACTCCCTGACTTCGCGAGCGATCCAAGATACGTTGATTGAGCCGGATCAATGGAATCGTCACAAACACGACCATCGATGAAAGTGACAAGATGACATAGCGACTAATCGAATCAACGTTGCTATCGAATCCTTGCGATCCAACATCCCCATGGCCCATCACATCCATCACCGCAGGAATCGGCGATATACACCGTATCCAACTTGCGATATCCGCAAGTATGCCAATTTCGGCTTGCAAAAATAAGTGTGGGCCAAGCACAATCACTGACAGCAGTAGCACGATGCCATACGTCATTTTAAGGGCGCCGTCGACTGAATTTGCAATACAGCTAATCATCAATCCCATCGTGGAATACTGGAGTGCTGCGAGAATTAGAATTCCATAGAGCGGGAGGACTTGATGTTTCATGTCAATTCCACCCATCACGAAACAGGCGATCAATGAGGGAATACTAAGAATCAATAATTGAAAAACAAATATCATCACACCAGCGAGTTTGCCGAGATAAATATCCAAGGGCCGCATCGGGGAATTCAATAATAGTGCTAACGTGCCTTGGATGCGTTCGCGAATAATGGAAGTGGCCGGGAACACAGGAACCAAAAAGATCAAGGCCGTGAGAATCCCATAGGAAAACAACTTAAAGACCTGCATGGATTTAACACCACTGAGATCGGCATAAGTTTCAGCTGGCCACCGCAAGATCAGCAGCAAAGCGAACATCATCACCAACATAACCTGAATAGCTACGGCTTTTCTTGACCGCATCATTCCGATTAATTCGCGATGAATAATTGGATTGTTGAACATTCGTTTCTTCTTATGGCTGTTTAGGAGTTTGGCTTGTTTGGATTAAAATCAGAGGTTGCGAGAGTTAAAACTCATACCATTTTGGCTCGATCTTCTTTGGTGACCGTCAAGAATGCATCTTCTAGATCAGTTTGCACTTCACGGAACTGAGAGATTGCAATTTTTTCCGTGACAAGCGTAGTCAGCAAAGCTTGCATTGATTCTTCAGTAACGTTCGCACGAAAGCGTATTAGTTGTTCAGTACGACTTCCAGCGATTTCAGCCAGAGTCAATTCGCGTTTTATAATTTCCTGGGCACGGTCTAAATCAGTATTTCCATTGAGTTGAATTTCAACCATCCGCATTTGACCAAGTTGTTCATTGATTTCATTCATCGTTCCAAATGCGCGAAGTTTACCTGCACTGATAATCCCAATTTGATCACAAATTCTCGCCAACTCTGGCAAGATATGACTCGTGACAATTAATGTTTTTCCCAGATCAGCAAGTCGCAATAATAAATCACGCATTTCAATTCGTGCTTCGGGGTCCAAACCATTTGCCGGTTCGTCAAAAATTAACACTTCCGGATCATGTAACAAGGTTCGAGCAATACCAACCCGCTGTTGCATACCATGGCTTAGTGCCTCGACATAGCGGTCCTGCATATACACCGCACGTGTGATTTCCAAAACTTCTCGGATGCGAGCTCTACGTTCTTTGCGGGGAATCTTAAATGCGGCGCCAAAGAAATCGAGATATTCGCGTACTCGCATATTACTGTAGCCGCCAAACCGGTCAGGCATATAACCAACAAGTTTTTTGATGCGGTGTGCTTCCGCAAGACAATCCACACCTGCGATAATCGCTCGGCCTTTCGTTGGTCTAGCGAGCCCAACTAAGATCTTAATGGTCGTCGTTTTCCCGGCACCATTGGGTCCAATAAAACCCAATATGCGCCCGCGTTCAACTGTCATCGACAAATCGTCAACGGCAGTAAACTCGCCAAATTTCTTGGTCAAGTTCTCAATAACAACAACCTTGTCTCGCGACGGAGTCGTTTCCTTGGAAGCTTGATCCGCTTGATCCGCTTGTTCCGCTTGCTCAGCCATCGTACTGCCTCACTCCACTTTGGGAATTCTAAATAATAAATAATTGATTTAAATGTTCGATTTATAGTTTGTGTTTATGGATTCGAATTTTGTCGAGCTAGGGTCTTACCTTCAAGCGAAATATCCACATCACGGATGGTCCACGAAAAATTTGCGTCTCTCGTTAGCATCTCGTCACGCGTTTCACCTTCAATCGGGGTCAGCCCGATATTGAAGCCTAAGTATAAGTAGCCGTGTTGGTCGACGGTCAAATAGGTTACATCATCAAAAACAAACTCGATTGCTGCATTGGGGGATTGTATCGTAGCAATAATGTTGGAAATGATCCGACCTTCTTCATCAAACGATCCTCCGACGGAATTTACAGGTCGCCCCCCAGCGGAGATGTCCATCAAAACAGTCGCTTTGGTAATCTTGGCTGGCAATGCGGATGCGGGAACTTTCGTGCGAATCCAGAATTGGTGTTGTGAATTGTGCAGATCACTCACCCACTCTTGTTTAACATTGTCATACGCGAGGGATGCTCCAATTCCATTAGCGCTAACTACATCGTATTGCTGGTAGATTGATGGCACGACAAACCGCGTTTCTGGTTTTGTGTTTTCGACATGTAGTGGAATGGCTGTCAAAGCTGATCCGATGTTATTTTGATTACCTGGGAACGCGAAGCCTAAATCGAGTGGTGAACTCCAAACAAATAATGTGTATCGTGACGGAAATGTAACCAATTGGTTGTCATCTCGACTCAATAAAGAATTAACGAACGCTAATCGTCTAATCGCTTCCCCATCCATGATCGTCGTTACAGCATCAATTTTGGCGTTGGTTAGTTCCGTACTGCTTACTTTGAGTTTGCCATCGAAAAGTTCCACGCTACTACGCTCACCTTGAGGACTTACCAACATTGCGTGATCAAGATCTTTGAGTCCAGGTAATTGATAACTTCCAACGAGTCCTTCAGCAGTCAGTGTTGCCGTCGCTACCATGGAACCTTCCAGTCGAAGCGGCTTTTCAAATGGATAACTACGGACCGTTCCACCGGGCATTGTCAATCCTTCCCAATGCCATTGATCCATATCAGTCCAAACCATGCGAATATTAGTGCCTGTTAATTCTGTCATATCAGGCCAAAAGACTCCGCCGCCTTTCACTTCGATATCATCAACAACCGATTCCTTGCTATAAACAGCTCCAATTCCTCGGATCACAACATCTCGCGACCCATTCTCCGCGTTAATAAACTGTACCGAGCCCACAAGGTTCTCTAGACTACTTCGTTTGGCTGCACCAACAACATATAGATAACTCGAAAGCACAATCACAATTACTGGGGCACCGGCAAGAATCAACTCTAAGCTACCTTTGCGATGTAGATAGAACCCCATGGCAATAATAGCACCACAAAAAAATGCGAACACCGCGATGATGTGTCCCCGCGAGACAATTTGAAAACCAATTTTTTGTTTCAAAAAATAATCAATATCTTTTACTTTCGAGGTCGCTGTGTATTGAGCTAAACGTTCGTTTTTTTCGGCTACGTCCTGGAGGCCATCACTATTTTTAACAACCATCGAGTTCTTTTCTGTCGTGGTTACCGAAAAATCTGTCAAAGCTTTTTCCGACGGAGTATAGAAACGTTTCATTAAGTCTTCTAAAGGTTCCAACGCTAGCAAGTCCTTGGAAATTGCTGGATGCGTGCGATTCCGTACCCAAGCTTCGCTGCTGAGTGTCGTGAATAGAATTTCTCCGTTACCATACTTCATCCAAAAGGCTGCTGGGATATCACCAACTTCATGGGTAACCTCAACTCCATCAACCATTACGTTGATCATGCGGACGGGAGTATCATAATATGTTTGAGATCCAACCAATCGTTGACCGTGTGTAATTGAAGTGAATACGACCGAGTTGAGCTCACGAGTTTCCAGTTCGACTAAATTCAACGAATCACCGAGCAAGCGTCGAGCGAACGCTGTGCCAGTTTGGTCAAGCATGATCCAAGCACGCCCGCCGCCCATGATCCAACTACGAATCGAATTGGTTAGTGAAACATCTTCGGAATACCGACCATCAGCAATAACGAGTTGATCAAGGCCATCTAACGACAATGAACTGGGGGCGATACCTGATAGTTTGGGCTTAAACATTACACTGCCAAGCTTTTTAGCCTGCCGAATAGATGTGAGCATTCGCAATGTAATACTACTAACGTCCTCGACATCAACGCCTCGCTTGGCAAGATAATCTCGCTTTTCCAGCGTCGCCGATTCATCCTCTGGAATGAAACCCATCGCTGGCTTGTTGAACTCGGTATTGATCTGAGCGGCCGCGTGTACTTTTTGCAACGGACTTACGACCATCACCTCAGCACCACCTTCGTCGCGGGAAATAATACTGCGCAACATCAAGCGGCCAAACTGCAAGCGTTCATTTTCAGGTTTATGATCCGGTACTCGAATTGGGTACCACACAATGCGACGAGTCATCGAGGGTATGATGAACGTCCGTGTAAACTGCACGGCATTGTCCGCAGGGTTGTCAGTTTCCCAATTCGCCTTAATCGACATTTTTTGTTCGCGATCCGTCGGGTTCCAAACCTCAGCCGACAAAATCCCCCATCGACTGGGGACAAACGAGCCAAACCCTGCCGTCACACCTATGCGTTGAACGACAGGCTCGGTGAGTGGCTTGCGAGTGACTGTTTTCTCAATTTCCTCCAGATCCGTTGGCGCTGCTTGACCTTCTTGCGCGATGGCTTGCGCGACGGAAACGTTGCATGCTAAGCAAAAACTACACGCCCACACTACGGTTAACCAACGCCTTGATATTTGAAAGGATCGTAATTTCATGGATTCGGCAGTTCGGTTTGAAAAATAGGGGAATAGAGTGTGTTGGGTTCTGTGAGCGTTGAATCGTTGAGGGCTTACTGCGTGAGAACCAAATTAGGCATCTTTTCTTGGATCAGCATTTTACCTGTATCTCAGAGACTAGTACAAAACTCAACATTCAGAGCTTCCAAGTTTGTCAGAGTTAATAGATGCTCGACGCCATCATCTGTGATTTGAGTTGAGCGGAGAATGAGATTTTTAAGGGTCGTAAGCTTGCCAACTTGGATTAACCCTTCATCGCCGACCTGGGTTTGGTCTAAATTTAGTGTTGTGAG
>JAYZBF010000075.1:0-7206 GCA_036338835.1 Planctomycetota bacterium | reverse complement strand
GTCAAATTCAAACACACTACTTCTCAAGCCATTGGTGACTTCAATAATGTCGCCGTCTTGGAATCCGCCCGCAGGAACCGTCAAGTAAGCTCCATCGACCAACAGATGATTCTGTACTCGAATATCACGATGGCCAGGTTCGTCTTCTGCACCTGGGTTAGGGGTGGCTGTACGAGGATCAAAACCGTCGTCACCAATTGTGCCCTGAACAATCAAGGACTCAAATACAGCTACGTTAAAGACGGTCGAGGCGGTAACCGTGTCGACGCCGACAAGTGCTATCCGAGAATCGCCGGCTAGCGTGCCCACGCGACTCGCCTGCAACTTCGCATTACCCGCTGCGTTGATCGACGAAGAAATTGCATCGGCAACACTGCTGGCATCGAAACTTGCTCGGTTGATTACTTGTACGCGGCGGGCAGCGGCATCCACTAGGGTGGTATTACCCTCTTGGGATAATCCGATGGCATTCGTTACATCGACGGACAGTCCCTGATTCCAGCCAAGATGAATTTCGCCACCTGAAAGCACGTTACTTTCGACGTTGAGACCACTAGCTGTTAACGCGGCGGCGACCAAATCAGCCATTTCTTCGGCTGTCTCAGCCCCCGTATAGGTGATCGCTACATTGCCTGGTGCCGAGGAGGAATTGCTATCAAACTCAAATATCACATTTTGAGCTCCGTCACCAATTTCGAAATTGTCACCATCCAACATATTCGCAGGCGAACCATCTGGAATCTGCAGAATCACGCCTCCGTCAAACTCAAACGGGGTTGCCCCACCATCCACATCCGTAATCGCAAAACCAGTCCCATCCGCTGCGGCAACCCCATCGCCAGCGACCGACATTGTCTTGCCGATCGCAGTCGCTGTGTCATAACTCGTCGCCGCATCGCCGATCAAACTCAGGTTTAGCTGAATTGGAGTGAACGGTAGGCTGTTATTATCTTGATATTCTTGGGCACCAATCCGCAATCGGAATGTTCCATCGCCCGCTCCAGCAAGTTCATCCAAATCACTGGCGTATTTCAAGACAACCAAGTCCGAACCAGGTGAGTAGGTTACGTCCGTAGGCAAGAATACGATATCGTCCGTATTTTCAACAGTGTCGTTGGTAAATATCAAAGGATAGAATCCTGGATCTTCCGCTAGAGAAGAATCGAGATTGTCCTCGTTGAAGTAGACGTGGATCGTATCTTTGAGTTGCTGCAATCCTAAAGCGGGGTCACGCACAACTGGTTGCGGAACAACAGCTTCGATTTGTGGTCCGAGGTCCAGTCGGAAATTACGAGTGAAGTCGCCTTCGCCATCAAGAAAGACTGAGCCATCAAGGTCACTCAAAGCTGCTGCTCCCGTACCTCGTACTGAAACTTGATATACCTCATCCGTTAACGCTTCGCGGAAACGGAATACAATTTGCCTCGCCGACTCATCCACACCTATGTAACCAGCTTCGATCACTTCGTCGTTTGATCCGCTCAGTGCAATCGGCGAATAGTCGATCGCAGCAGCGGTAATATCAGTAGCACCATCGCCCTCTAGCAACGAAACACGTATCAACGCCGACGCTGCCGCGTCGTCATTAATTGCGTCGATGAGTAATTCTGCTGTTGTTTCATTGCCCGCATTTGTGTTGAGGTCAACTAATACTGTCGTTCCATCTATACCAACGACGATTGTCGGACCCGAGGCATTGTTATGATCGCTCTTGGAAACGACGACTTCTATGTCATTACCCGCGGCGCCGCCGGCTTGAGCGGCAAACGCAATATTCACCACACCACCAGTGCCAAAGTGACTGGTGGCCGAAGCGACATTAAAATCACCATCGCCACCACTACGTAAAATCGTCACAGAATCCAACGACGCTGGATCAAGCTCAGCGTCCTGATTGAAATTCAACACGATTTCCTGAGGGGCAACGTTTAATACATCACCTTCGCTCAATAGATCACCATTATTGGTTTGGATACCAGCTAGCTCTGGCACTCCAGCAAGTAAACGGCGATCTTCAAGCGTCTCTAAGAACATGCGGCGCTGGGGAAGATTAGTGTTGCTCTTTTGGCTTTTCTTCATCTTGGCGGAATTCCTGTCGGTACGACGGATGGACTCGTAAATACACATTTCGCTTTTGTAATTTCGAAGTAACCACAACAATAATTCGCATTGGAGTTATAGGGGAAATGCCCGCAATCAAATTGCGGGTTTTCTAAATTACCACTGCTATTCAGCAATGCGGCCACTTCTAACTAGGACGTGCGCACATTTTACCCACGCCTATGTAAAGAGGCTTATTCTGTTTATTCGGATTATTACTAGGTCGACATAAACCGAATGTTCCGATTGTGTCAGAAGCGATGAAAAACCCACCTTTTTTGGGGGGGTATTGTAAAAATAGTTCTACAAAGACTCCCCAACACCCCTGTCTTGCGTATTCCTCCATGTGACAGCCCTCCCTGTCGGATTGGTAACAACGCATCACAATTGCCAGCAATTACTGAAACTCGATGGTGATTTGTAGTCGCTTTGAAAATATTTTCGGAATTAAGGGCGCCTTTGGGTGTCGCTTGGCAACCTAAGTAAATAGCAGGGAAGGTCCCTCGCAGTGAACACCTGTTGCTGATCACTGCAACGTTAGACCCGCCACTTTCCAACGAAGGAATAATCATTATGTGGAAACCAGACATTGCTAGGAATATTAACCTAAACAGTCACAGATCAGCGAAGAAAGGGCACAAACCAGGGCGGGCGTTACGATTGGAAACGCTTGAAACGCGAACGATGTTTTATGCAGACCCGCTCACTCTATCCATGCCGGATACACCAGCGTTAGTCGGCGAACCCGAACCTGCTGGCCCACTACCAGAGTATTTTTTGCAGAAACAAGGACCGACCTCGCAGATCAATCCATCACAGATCGATCGGGACGTGCCGCAAAACGCTCCAGTTACAATCGACCCTCATGCCAACGACGGCAACCTATTCCCGCTCGGAAGACCGACACCTCCGAATCGCTATGTGCCAGCACCTATCGGAGTTTTCCCTGACGGGTCAGTGCGTACGGTTCACCCAGAAATAGACCCGATTGTAGTGGAGTACATGGACAACCACAGTACGGGTCCCATCCGAGATTCCCTACATCGCCCAGGGATTGGCACTGGCGCCCCTGTCGGCACGATTGCCGGTACAGATCCTCGTTTACTGGAGCACATGACACTTCAAGAAAACTGGGAACACGGTGTCGGACCGGTAATTCAGACGACACAAGCGATCGAGATTTCACCAGACAACCGACACCTTGATGTTGCAGCGATTTACGAGATTCTCGAAGACTTTGGAGGGTTTAACGACGGAAACATCGCCGATATTACTATCCACAAACCAGGTGTATTAGATTCGCCGCTTGTACAAGACCAGCGTTTTGCTGTTTTCACCGTCAAGACTCTCGGCGACGCTCCGCTGAACGACCCTTTCTGGCATCTGATGAACACCATGCAATTGATCATAAATGAACCAAATGTTGCGGTCCGTCTGCACAATCTGCCAGACGAGCACGAAGTGTTTGGGGTTACTCTTGAAAAACATATGTTAGTAGGTGCACGCGTGTGGCGGGTATACGAGCAGGACAGTGGCTGGACCGTAATTGAAACAGAGGCATGGGAGCAGCGCAATGGTGTCATCAACGACGTCGCGGCAGAGATTGCTGGCCGCGCTGCCATGGAAGAAATCTGGACGCGATACCTTACCAATATTGCCAATAAAGCAGCCACTGGCGAAGGAAGATTCCACGTACTGCCCAAAACAACTACCGTTCATCCAGCAGGGACAGTGAATCCGTGGAAGGGCAGGGCGGACAAATACCGAGACGATTTACATCTACATTCACCTCTAATTACACGTTAAACAGGATTTCACAACCGTTTCAAACGATCCATCCATGAGTTCTCTGCTGCGCAAACAAACCGAAGAAAGGCTTGTGAATGAGCGGATGTGATACAATATCACCCGTTACATATGGCGAGTGACAGTCAATATTTCCATGGCTAATTACGGCTCAGGAGATCTCTAAAGTGAATGCGGCCCGCACAAATAAACCCAATGCAACCTTTATGAAATCGGCTACTCTCGTTCGCAGCCAACCCTATTACATTAAGTATATCCTGTGGGGCATTTCTGCCAGTGGCATCTGTGGCGCCCTGTATGCGGCGATTCAAGGGTGGACGTACATGGACAACCAATACTCGGAGATTTCAATAATCGCCCATCTGATTGCGATTGGCATCTCCGCTATCTACGGATTAATCGTAGGTGCATTGATTGGCATTCCCGTAGCCGTAAGCACAGCGGTGTTGCGGGCTCGAATGACGACAATGCTAATCCACCGCAACCATAGCTGGCAATTTATCGCTCCCTGGATATGCAGCTACGTGATCTTTTTAGCGCCCGCGATATATTGTTTCTTAGCTCTTTCTAGCACACCACAGACCACTGTCATTGGGTCACGCGGGTTCATTGTGACCTGCATATTGGCCGGCGGGTTTGCAACTCAGATCCTCAGCTACATCCGCATGCAACTCGATGACCACAAAACCACGATAGGCCCGGTGCATTTGAATTAGATTGACGTTCTGCGATACGACGAAAACCACAAAGCGGAGGGCACGGGACTCGAACCCGCAACCCCATAAGGGGCACGTCATTTCCAATGACGCCGCTAGCCATTCGCTTACCCTCCGTAAGACTATTAATCCAACGCGGACGCTGTACTGCTTATGAGTTTGATAAACTCCTCGTTCGACTCAAACCGTGAAAGCTGCTTCGTCAACTGTTCCATAGCATCAACGTGGTGCATCGAGGACAACGTACGGCGCAACATGCTCACAGCATCGTATGTCTCTTTAGGATGCAACAACTCCTCGCGTCGAGTTCCGGATTGATTAATATCAATCGCCGGCCAAACTCGTCGGTCGGAAAGCTTACGGTCGAGTACCAATTCCATGTTTCCCGTTCCCTTAAACTCTTGAAAAATCAACTCATCCATCCGACTTCCGGTATCAATCAACGCCGTACCAACCACGGTCAATGATCCGCCTTCCTCGAAAGCTCTCGCCGTAGCAAACAACTTCTTGGGAATGTCCATCGCCTTTATATCCACACCACCAGACATCGTACGACCGGTATTGCCAACCCACTTATTAAACGCACGAGCGAGACGTGTTATGGAGTCCATCAACAAGAAGACATCTTGGCCCATTTCAGCCAAGCGCTGACAGCGTTTGACGATTAACTGGGACAACCGCACGTGACTTTCAACATCTTCATCTAGGCTACTGGCCACGACTTCACCGTCAACGTTACGCTGCATATCTGTCACTTCTTCAGGTCGTTCGTCGATCAGTAACATGATCAATGTCAATTCAGGATGATTTTTCGCAATACCCTGACTGATGTGCTGCAACATCACCGTTTTTCCTGTTCGCGGAGGAGCAACAATCAGCGCCCGCTGGCCTTTACCAAGCGGTGTCAACAAATCCATCACTCTCGTTGTCAACGGTTCAGAACCCGTCTCAACGGGCAGCCACTGTTCGGGATTAATCGGAGTCAGATTCTCAAATTTTTTGACATCGGAATAATCTTCAGGAGCCAATCCGTCAACATCAACCACTTCCGTAAGTCGCGGCCCTTGAGATCTCCGAGCGTGTTCAACCAAACCTCGAATCAGCACCCCTTCACGCAGCGAATATTTATCAATGAATGTGCCGGGAACAAACGGGTCAGACCGTTCACGAGAATAATTATTTTTGGGGCTCCGCAAAAATCCGTAACCGTTGGGGTGCATTTCCAATAGACCAAAGCCAGGCTCAACTAAACCTGTGCCGCTATCTGGCAAATCTGTTTCATTAGGACGATTTCGGTAATTACGCCCTCGTCCACCACGTCCGCGTCCACCACGTCCGCGACCACGTCGACCTCGACCACCACGGCCTCGACCGCCACCACCGCCGCCGCCACCGCCGCCGCCGCCATCTGAACGATTGTTTCGATTCCTGCCCATCATGTACCTTTAAGTTGATTAAAAAATATCTGTCTTGCGAAGTATTTGGTTTAGATAGTTTCTGTTGTAGAAAGCATATTAAATTCGTAGCTGCAGTTGCTCTGTTGCAGTGAAAAGATATCACCAACAATACAGAAACACCTGTTGCGTTAATTCGCTCGTGAGCGAATGCGTATTACCTCAGTCCATAACCTTCGCACCGTAATCGAAAACAACTTAACCACGAGTACGAGATGCACAAACTATGATATTGATTTATCACAGCATCAGGTTAAGTGAAGAAAACGCTGCTAACGTAAAAAATGTGACTGCCCTCGGTCTTCAAAACGACGAATGATCTAAGCAATAATGTCGATTTTAAAAAAAGAGTCAAGCAAAACACGAACTGTTTTGTGCTTGGAAGTTCATAGGAACCAATCAAGTAAGCCATATTAGCTATTAAGTTTGTATCCGCAATGGGCCGGAAAAATCAATGGAGATCCACTGAAAACTTTTGACTAATCTAGAAAGCCACCCAAAAAAGGGTGCCGTACAATCTTCGAATCTTACCAGCTCTACTAGTTACTACTAGCATGATATCACCAGAGAAACGAAAGCGACTGTACTATAAGAAGTCACTTGTGGGACGTCTGCATTCACCAAAAGGTTTGCCATTGATTATGAACCATAAGAATATATGCCATAAGCAACAGCATAAATTACCTTAAAGGCAACCTGCTAAGCACACACGTCAATCTAACCACTGTGCGCAACATGTCAACCGTTTAGTCCTTTTTTTATTGTACCGCGGTACGTTTCTTTATTGCTTTGTACAAAGCGACGGAAATATCGGCATTTTCGATATATTTTGACACATATCGATGACGATATATGTATTGTTACCACCCTTAGGTTGGTAATTCTCCTCCACCCATCTCATATTTCTTTACTTGTTGCACAAGAGGAATGGCTAATGTCTTACGATTTTAAAATTTTTAGCCTTGTGAGATGCGAGACTTCCAAAATCTGGTATCCCGCAATACAACTAGCGACAGCTGCAGTTTTCACGTTGTTCCTATTGCCGGTTCTCCCAATCCAAGCTCAACAACTTGCGGCACCTAGTCCAACTGCTTCAATAAGCCGTACCATCGACCAAATCCCCTGGCTCA
>JAYZBF010000074.1:0-11185 GCA_036338835.1 Planctomycetota bacterium | reverse complement strand
CAGCTTTGACCATGCTATATTCCCCCGACACATTGTAGGCCGCAAGTGGCACGCCAGGAAAAGCTTGTCGCACACGAGTAATAATGTCCAAATATGCTAGTGCCGGTTTGACCATGACGAAATCAGCGCCTTCTTGGAGGTCCAGTTGTACTTCGCGTATCGCTTGATCGGCTAAAGCACTCGGGTCCATTTGATAACTGCGGCGGTCGCCAAACTGTGGAGCACTTTCAGCAGCATCTCGAAACGGTCCATAATAGGCGCTGTTGTATTTTGCCGAGTAACTCATGATCGGTATGTGTTGAAAACTAGCTTGGTCCAAGGCACTACGAATCGCCTGGACCATGCCATCCATCATGCCGCTCGGAGCGATGATGTCTGCACCTTGTTGAGCATGGGATACAGCTTGTTGGCTTAGGAGTGTCAATGTAGCGTCATTGTCGACATCCATGATTCCCGTCTTGTCGTGCAAGATTCCACAGTGTCCGTGGTCGGTGTATTCGCACATGCAAATGTCGGTCATCACCAGCAAATCTGGTGCAACGTCCTTGATGGCAGCGATAGCCTGTTGGACAATGCCATTGTCATGCAACGCTGCCGTCCCTTGGGGATCTTTATTTTCTGGAATCCCAAAAAGTATGACGCCGCCGATCCCCAAATTTTTTACTGCTTGAGCTTCAGCTGCTAATTGATCTAGCGACAATTGAAACTGACCTGGCATCGAGGAAATTTCATCCCGAATCGCAGTGCCGCTGCGGACGAACAACGGCAGAATTAAAGAGCCGGCGTGAAGTCGTGTGTGTTGACACAATTGGCGTACCGCTGGATTGTACCGCAGTCGGCGCATACGTGACTGCGGAAATTGGGCGCTTTGGTGCGGCTGGGGATTTGAAGATTCCGTGGACATAATGTTTTGTTGAGGTAAGTAGACCTGTGGTAGTTAACGATGTACGTAAAATAAAAGGAGTTTTGCTGCGTCAAAATAGCGCGGTAAATAAAGTCCTCTGGTACATTATGGCTTCTGTTTCGTGTGTTTGGTGAAAATCTTACGTCAAAAAGCACCAAGAAACAGTGTTTGACAGTAATGGTTGCAATATAAACCGTATGGAATATACGATGTTTGGGTTTTTAGGAATCAATAAACCACCGGCAATGACCTCACGGAGTGTCGTAAATGTCGTGCAACGGCTGGTTAAACCCCATAAAGTTGGACATGCGGGTACCCTTGACCCACTTGCAACCGGAGTACTGATCGTGGCCGTTGGAAAAGCCACTCGCTTGATGCAACACGTGCACACCTTGCCGAAAACATATCGCGGTACATTTCAGTTGGGAATGCGGAGCGACACTGAGGATATTGAAGGAGAGATTCAAACGGTTGAGAGTCCTCGGCAACCGAGCAGGGATGAAATTCAGACGGTGGTGGATGACTTTCAGGGCACTCAAAGCCAGCAACCGCCTGCCTTCTCGGCTTTGAAAATCAAGGGGCAACGGGCCTATTCTATGGCCCGGCAAGGCAAAGTCGTTAAGCTGGAACCGCGCGAAATCACGATCCACCGCATTGGATTGAAAGAATATGATTTTCCGTTTTTTACGGTGGATGTGCAGTGCAGCACCGGTACATATATTCGGTCGCTGGGCAGAGATATAGGTGAACGACTTGAATGCGGAGCGGTAATGACCGAGTTAGAGCGGACGGCGATCGGCAGGTTGACCGTTGAGCAGTGTAGCGAACTAGATTTTGAGGATGTTCAGAGTGTGCAACAAGCGTCGCGTAATCCGTTGGAATTACTTGACAACGTTGAAACAATGGCAGTCACAGCGGCACAGATCGTTGAGTTGGGTTGCGGACGAGAGATTGAATTAGACGCTCAACAACAAAGCGGATTAGAGAGCAACGAAGTATTTGCGGTGAATGCACAGGGTCGTCTAGTCGCCATTCTCTCGCCCGTGGAACACGCTGCTATTGGTGGTGTGATGCGAATGCGCCCTATTAGGGTTTTTGACTGCTAATACCCCCTGAAATTTGGCATAACCCCTACAGACCATTGAGCTTTTACCTTGCGGAATTCTGGATATAGCTTTGAGTTGTTTTTTTTCATGCTTCAAGCGCTATTGGGTGGAACACTTGTGGTATGTAGTGACGAAGCTTGTGATATTTCGCGCTGCTAATACCCACAAAATATTGGGTCGTAATTAAAAAGGACTGTTTTTACGATCATCTTATAAGCATGGACGCTTAGAATTAGAATTCATCAATAGCGGTGTCCATGTCGGAACGAAATCTGAAACAAGACTTGATTGCATTGGCGATTGGAGCCTTCGTTGTATTTTTAACAACGGCGCTGATAACGTACCATGCAAACGATAAAGTCGAACCACTGATCGCTCCCTTGAACCATCTGTATCAAGCAGACGTTGTTCAATACCCTCAAAGTACGTTTGTGCAAAACATGTGTGGACCACTCGGAGCAACGACCGCTGACCTGCTCTATAGCCTGTTTGGATTTGGTGCTTGGTATCTCGTAGGTTCACTAGCCTTGCTCGTTGTGGCATTACTGCGGCGTGTGGAAGTTGATTCACCTGCCATTAGAATTGGTGGATGGGCAGTTTCATGCGTTGGAGTTTGTACTTGTTTAGCACTGACAATACCATTAGTTACCCCAGGCCCTATATATGGCAGCGGTGGAATGCTTGGTGCCATGACGCATGCAGTGTTAACCGGATCTTTTGCTATCACCGGTGGTTTGATTATTAGTTTGAGTATGGTTTTCGGTGGCATGATGTTGGCAACTGATTACATGTTGATAGGAATTACTACGACTTCCTTGAAATATATTGTTAAGACGTTTGATCTCCTCTTAGTTTCTTCGATTCGTTACCTCTGGCAGCATCGACCGACAGGTCTCCCACGGCGAGCTGGCAAGGTCTTGGACGTGATTGATGTTGATGATCTCTCTGGTTTTGAATCCGATACTGCAGACGCGTTGTCGGTACGTATCTCGGGACGCGATGAGGTTGTTGAGCAAGATGATGTGGAACTGGATACATTTGATCATTTTGATGAAGTGATCGAAGCAGAGGTCGTCGACGAGGAAGCAGAGGTCGTGATCGCACCGCGAAAACGCCAGCGTAAGAAGTTACCACGGCCTCATTTCAAAATCCGTCGCAAGCAATCTCAAAACCAGCCGCCAGTTGCTGCTGGTTCCCCAGAAGAGAGCGAACGTGCGCGTTTGATGAGCTCTCTTGAAAAGGCAAGTGTCAGTACCGAACAATTTTCGGGCTATGAAATACCAAGCCAGCAATTGCTGGATACGCGGGTGACCATCGATTATGACGCACAAGAAAAACAGATACGCAGGAACGCAAAAACGTTGGAGAAGACATTCAATGAATTTGGTTTTGACGTGAAAGTTGTGGATGTTGAAACGGGACCCGTGATTGCTCAATACGAAGTCGCACTGGCCGCTGGGTTGCGGTTGAGCAAAATTTCTGGCTTGGCCGATGACTTAGCAATTGCGTTGCGTGTACCGAGTGTACGCATCGTTGCGCCAATCCCTGGAAAAAATACGGTCGGAATTGAAGTGCCAAATGCTGAGCAGCAATTGGTGCGGATGCGTGAAGTGATTGAAGATGCCAATGGCAAAAGCGCGAAAATGAACATCCCAATTTTCTTGGGCAAAGATGTTGCGGGAAACAGTTTGACAGTTGACCTGACCAAGATGCCGCACTTATTGATCGCCGGACGAACCGGTTCAGGGAAATCTGTATGTCTACACACGATCATCGCTTCAATTTTGATGGCTCGTAAGCCAGATGACGTCCGCCTGTTGATGATCGACCCCAAGATGGTGGAGTTGTCGATATACGGTCAATTGCCGCACCTAATGCACCCGGTCGTGACAGATATGAAAAAAGCTGAAGCGATCCTTGCTTGGGCTGTCGAAAAAATGGAAGAACGCTATCGTTTGTTGGCACAAACAAAAGTTCGACATGTGACGAGCTTCAATGAACTAGGCGAAGAAGAAATCCGCAAGCGACTTGGCCCTAAAATTGCACAAATGGATGAAGTCCCCACTCACATGCCATTTATTGTGATTGTCGCCGATGAACTTGCTGACTTGATGATGACCGCGGGTAAAGATGTTGAGCAGCACATTATCCGTCTAGCTCAGAAGAGTCGCGCGGTTGGGATTCACTTGATTCTAGCGACTCAGAAACCAACTGTAGATGTGATTACCGGACTGATTAAATCCAACCTGCCGGCACGATTGGCGTTCCAAGTTGCCAGTCGTATGGATAGTCGAGTTGTGCTTGATGAAGGCGGAGCAGAGAAGTTGCTGGGCAACGGTGACATGCTGTTTCTGTGGCCTGGCACAAGTACGTTGATTCGTGGGCAGGGAACGTTTTTGGCCGACGACGAAATTCAATCGCTTGTCGATCAGTGCTCTCAAGTGGACCAGAATTTTGAGCACGAATTAGTGAACTTGAAAATTGATGCAGACAACGATTTGGATCCTAAAACTCTACGCAAACGAGACGAGTTGTATGAAAGTGCGATTGAAGTTGTATTACGCGAAGGTCGTGGTAGTTGTTCGCTGCTACAACGAGCACTGGGGATTGGCTATGGTCGGGCCGCGCGTTTAGTGGATTACATGGCTGAAGATGGGATTGTGGGCGATCACAATGGATCCAGTGCACGTGAGGTGCGGTTGACTATGGAGGAATGGGACGCGATGCAAAACGCTTCCGACGTCATGAACGACGAAGAAATGGAAGATGCAGAACTTATGATGGAATATGATTCTGAGTTAAACGATGAAGACTGCCTCGATGCAGAATGGGATGACGATGAATTCGCAGAAGACTCAGAATGGGAAGATGCTGAAGATGAAGGCGATATTGAATGGGAAGAAAAAGAGCTAGAAGAAAAGGTATCGATTTCTATGCAATCTTCGCTGGTCGCCGACACGGATGATGACGCCGAAGACTGGGCAGATGAACTCGATTCGGAGTATAATGAGTAGTTCCGGCATTGGCCACAAACGACTCCGCATAACACTGCAAAAAGATGCTTGGATAAATGATTGTTGATCGTCTCTGCAATGCAGCCCAGTATTACTCGCTCGAACCTTTAGCACAGCTCGGGTTTGATTTCTTAGGTCGTCCAGATTTAGCGTCTCTCGAGGACGGAGTGCATGAGATTCAAGGCCGCGATGTGTTCGCAATTATCGCTCGGGGTGAAGGCGTAGGTCGCGAAGCAGCGATGCTGGAAGCTCATCACAAGTATTTGGATATCCAATATGTGATTGCTGGGACGGACACAATGGGCTGGCTTGAACGTGAGTTTGTTCAACGCATCAAAGATCCGTACGATGCGGACAAGGATCTCGAGTTTTTTTATGATCGTCCACAGTCGTGGGTCGTCGTGCCGCAGGGTAGTTTTGCGATCTTTATGCCGCAAGATATTCATGCTCCATTGGCAACCACGGCCGTAGTGCATAAAGCGGTAGTTAAGGTCAAATTACATTCACCGTTTGCCAATGAAGGTTAGATGTTGACACTCGATAGTTACCGAACTATGGTGGAGTTGTTCAAGGCGGTAAGAAGACAAATCCACCAAAATAAAATCCTATGCATGCAGACAAATCACAAATCATACTTTCACAGCGAACTGTTAATAGCAGCGTGCGTGTCGTATCCTCTGTGTCCATTGTAGTCGGCGTCATTATTTGTCCTGCTATTATGAGCAGGGTTTCGACGGTGTAGGGCTAACAGAAAATTTAATTTACTAGCAAGCCCTGAGACCGACGGGAGGTCACAGGGTTTTTTTAGTTAAGCAGTTGATAAATCAAACACGGTAGTCACGGGCGTAAGCGTTGAGCGGAGAGTAAAAATGACAAGACAGATTCAGATATATGACACAACTTTGCGCGACGGTACGCAAGGTGAGGGTGTAAGTCTTTCGCTGCAAGACAAACTCCAAATTGCCAAACGGCTAGACGAAATTGGTGTGGATTACATCGAGGGCGGTTACCCGCTGTCTAATGAAAAGGATCAACAATTCTTTCAGAAAGTCCAGCAGTTAGGATTACAGCATGCAAAGGTTTGTGCTTTTGGGATGACTCGTCGTCGCGGTGTTGCTGCCTCGGCAGACCCAGGGATGTTAGCACTTCGCGATAGTCAGGCGCCGATTTGTACAATCGTTGGCAAAACATGGGATTTTCATGTCACGGATGTGTTGCGAGTGGAGTTGGCTGAAAATCTGAAAATGATCGGCGAAAGTATTTCGTTTCTAGTCGCTGAGGGTCGAGAGGTAATATATGATGCCGAACACTACTTTGACGGCACAAAAGCAAATGCTCAGTACGCGGCTAAGACGATTCAAGCGGCGGCTGAAGCGGGTGCCTCTCTAATCGTCTTGTGTGATACCAATGGGGGTTCGATGCCCGAGGATATTACTGCGCTGACCACCGAAGCAATCGAATTGCTTTCTCAATGGTCCGTGCCGGTGGGGATTCATTGCCACAATGACTGTGACGTAGCCATTGCAAATTCACTAGCCGCAGTAGACGCTGGAGCGGTTCAGGTCCAAGGCACGATAAACGGTATTGGAGAACGCTGTGGAAATGCAGATTTGATTAGTGTGATGGCTAATTTGGCATTTAAAAAAGATGGCTTTGAAGTCATTGGCAATACGGACTTTGAGCATTTAACGGAATTGTCGCGGTTTGTGTATGAGACGGCCAATATGAGACTGCGGCGGGGTCAACCGTTCGTCGGTCGCAGTGCATTTGCTCATAAAGGTGGAATGCACGCTCATGCGATTGCGCGAGCGGTGAATTCATACGAGCATCTTGACCCAGCGGTTGTCGGCAACGAACGCCGGATTCTAATTAGTGAATTGTCGGGGCGTAGTAATGTGAAAGCGTTGACGGCGGAATATGATTTGCCTGATGACGATCAAGTCATGAAGGATATTTTGGCTGAAGTTGTTAAGTTAGAGAACGAAGGGTATCAGTTTGAAGCCGCCAAGGCATCATTCGCATTGTTGATGCAGCGGTGTGCTGGTACATTCAACGCGCATTTCGAACGAGTTAATTATCATGTTGAAGTTGGGGCACAAGAAGGGAAGAGTGTTACGAACGTAGCAACTGTGAAATTACGAGTGGCCGGTGAGATGCAGCATGTGGTTTCTGAGGGGGATGGACCAGTGAATGCTCTGGACGCCGCGATGCGTAAAGCCTTGCAATACAGTTATCCAGCGCTGGAATCGATGCGGTTGGTCGACTATAAAGTTCGCGTGGTTAATTCCGAAGCCGGCACGGCTGCTCGGACACGGGTTTTTATAGATTGCCAAGATGAGCATGATATTTGGGGTACTGTTGGTGTGAGCGAAAATATTATCGAAGCAAGTTGGATCGCATTAGTAGACGCCATCGAATACAAATTGTATAAGGATGAACAATAGTTAGGTGCTCCTCTGCGACAGGTAAACGCCCATGACATATAAATTAATTAGAAACTGTGGGCCGACCGTATCAATTCCAGACTCCATTCAAGGCAACCTTGAAAACATATAGAAAATTGAACGCATGAGTTTTGAATTTACCCCTGAGTCACTTCCAAAAAGCTTCGATCATAAAGACGCGAGTCAACGGATTTTTGACCGCTGGAGTGACCGTGGCTACTTCCATGCGGACGCGGAATCGGACAAGCCAGCATTTTCGATTGTGATACCTCCGCCAAATGTAACGGGAGCATTACATTTAGGGCACGCATTGAACTCAACGTTGCAAGACATTCTGGTGCGGATGCGGCGGATGCAAGGATTTGAAGTTTTATGGATGCCAGGGACAGACCATGCAGGGATTGCCACTCAGGCTGTTGTCGAGCGGCGGTTGCGCGAAGAAGAAGGATTGTCACGGCACGATTTAGGGCGGGAAGCACTAGTCGAACGAATCTGGGAGTGGAAGGGGCAGTACGAGAAACGAATCATTTCACAACTGAAGCAACTCGGATCGAGCTGTGACTGGGAACGAACTCGCTTTACGCTGGACGATATTTGTGCCCGAGCGGTGCGACATACGTTTTTTGACCTGTTTAAGAAATCCTATATTTATCGCGGCAAGCGGTTAGTAAACTGGGACACATTTTTGCAAACTGCCGTTAGCGATGATGAAGTGTTTCATGAAGTTGTTGAGGGTCATTTCTGGCATTTTCAATATGCGGTCGTCGATCCGCAATCCGGCGAGCCGAGTCATGTTACGATTGCCACAACTCGGCCAGAAACAATGCTGGGCGATACCGCTGTCGCAGTACATCCGGATCCGGCCAAAGCGTTTGAAAAACTCATCGCGAATTTGGAATTGAAGATTAGTGAGGCGGCAGATACGGATTCCGATGAATTGCAAACTGAGTTAGATCGGTTACGAAAGCGGCAGGCCGATGTGCTGCCGGGGCTAGAGCAATTGCGCGACATGGCAGTGGCGGGGCGGATGTTACACTTGCCATTGGTAGATCGCGAGATTCCGTTGGTGGTGGACGTCTGGGCCAAACCTGAATTGGGCAGCGGGTGCGTCAAGATCACACCAGCGCATGATCCCAATGACTACGAAGTCGGACAGCGACTATCGTTGCCGATGATCAATATCATATGTCCCGATGGTACGCTCAACGCAAACGCAGGTCCCTATCAAGGGCAAACGATGAAGGCAGCACGCAAGAATGTAGTTGCGGACTTAGAGGCTTTGGGGTTAATGAGCGAGATTGAAGACCGTGAAATCGACTTGGCCCACTCCGATCGCAGTAAGACACCGATTGAACCCTGTCTGGCAGATCAGTGGTTTGTGAAAATGGATGTGCTAGCACAATCTGCAATGGACGCTGTTACCGATGAGAAAGTTGAAATCTTTCCGCAACGATACCGCCGCGGATATTTGGATTGGTTAGGTGAAAAACGTGATTGGCCTGTGAGTCGGCAGTTATGGTGGGGTCATCAAATTCCCATTTGGTCGAGATGTTGCGAAACGGAAGAAGATTTGCAGCACCAACAGGCGGCGTTAGATGGGCATGCTCAGATTCAGGCAGGCGGGGTAGCCTACCAAGTTGAGTTTACGGCGGCTCAAAACGAAGCTCCACGTACGGATGCCACCCAAGCGGAAACTCACTTTGCAGTTATTCATGTGGGGATCGAGGCGGAAGACAGTGCGGTGCAAGCTGAGTTCGAAGCGTTGGGTTACCAGCGCGAAGAGGATGTTTTAGATACATGGTTCAGTTCCGCGTTGTGGCCGCATAGCACGTTGTCTTGGCCAGATGAAACAGCGGAGCTTGCTAAGTTTTATCCTTCGACAACGTTAATTACGAGTCGTGATATTATCACATTGTGGGTTGCCCGGATGGTGTTGATGGGACTCAATAACTTGGGTGAAGTCCCTTTTAGTGAAGTGTTTATTCACCCGAAGATTCTGGACGGATATGGCGAGACGATGTCCAAGAGTAAAGGGAACGGAGTTGACCCGTTAGACGTTATTGAGAAGTTTGGTGCGGACGCGTTACGGTTTGGCTTAGCCTATTTAACGACTGAGACTCAGGATGTACGGATGCCCGTACAATTCGAGTGTCCACATTGTGCGAGTTCCATTGAGCAGACGAAGAAGAACCGCGAGTTGCCGCGGGTTACCTGTCCACAGTGTGCGGAAGAGTTTCAGACGCAATGGGCACGCAATGAGGAAGATTTATCGTTGCCTCGCGGGGCTGTGTTGAGTGAGCGATTTGAGATTTCAAGGAACTTTTGCACGAAGCTGTGGAATGCTTCGAGGTTCACGTTGATGAATCTGAGTGGCTACGAAGCGGCTGAGGTGTCTGAAGAGGATCTAGCGTTTGAAGATCGTTGGATCCTGAGCAGGCTGGCAAGCGTGACGCAGCAAGTGACCGAGAAGTTAGAACATTACGGCTTTGCGGAAGCGACGCGAGTCCTTTACGATTTTGCCTGGGATGAGTTCTGTAGTTTCTATATTGAGATGACCAAGAGTCGGATGCAGGACGATAGTTCGCGTGCGGTTGCTCAGCGAGTAACGGCGTATACGCTGGATCAGTTGCTGCGATTGTTGCACCCAATTATTCCGTTTGTGACCGAAGAGGTGTGGGGCTTGTTGTCACAGATTGCTCCGGAGCGTGGATTGAGTGAGTTAGCGGTTGCGACGGAATCGATAATGCTTGCACAGTGGCCGGTTGCCGATGTTGCACGGATCCATGTTGAAATCGAGCAGCAGTTTTCACAATTTCAGGAAGTATTACGGGCGGTTCGTGAAATCCGCAGTCGTCAGAATATAGCACCGCGTGATGAGATCGAATTTTCGATTCATTGTTCCGCTGCTGATGAGCAGTTGTTACGTCCGCTGGAAGGGTATTTTGAATCGATGGCCAACGCTCGATGTGTCGCTTGGGGCGAGTCAGTTGAGACTCCAGAGAACAGCGCTAGTGTTCGAGTGGGCGAAATGGAAGTATTTGTTGACTTGAAAGATTTCATTGACGTGGATGCCGAGATTGAGCGCAACACGGCGATGGAGCAGAAATTATTAGGTCAGATTCAAGGTCGCCAGAAGAAATTGGCGAACGAGCAATTTACAGCTCGGGCTCCAGCGGAAATCGTCGAACGCGAACGTGCTGGATTAGTGCAGCTTGAAGAAGAGCTTGCCGCGGTCCGCAAATCCCTCGAAGCATTACAGGCGTAGGCGTCCCACTGAAGACAAAATCCCCTACTTAATGCTAGGGAATCCCATATAATACTAGTGACACGTAAGACATCATGAATTGACTTGAGAGGGATATGACATATGCCTGTGGAAATGAAATTATCGCGGATTATTATTAGCGATATCAATGATCATCAGGTGATCTATCTGAAGGAAGTCGACGGCGAACGAACATTTCCAATCGTGATCGGGATCGCCGAAGCGTCGAGTATCGACCGCCGCGTGAAGAACTTTGAAACATCGCGCCCGCTGACGCATGACCTGATCTGCCTAGTCGTTGACACACTTGGCGCTGAACTTGATAGTGTTCTCATTAGTGATGTCGAAGGACACACATTCTATGCTCGCTTGCGGATGCGAAAAGATGGAGAGGTCTTCGAAGTAGACTCGCGACCCTCGGATGCAATTGCGGTCGCCGTGAGTTGCGACCC
>JAYZBF010000073.1:0-8691 GCA_036338835.1 Planctomycetota bacterium | reverse complement strand
GTTACCGAGCGCTGTAAGTTGTTGCAGTGGCAAGTAGAACTGGTCAACTGTTTTGCGAAAACGTGCAAACTGCAATCGGTAAGATTCAAATCCACCCACGGTCACAAAATGCCCATAATCCTGAAGCGACTCCATATACATCGCAACACCCTCGATTGCCCAAATGTTTTGATCCGCGGCGACATTCTTCACTTGTCCACCGAGTTCATAAAACAACTGATGTGTTACTTCGTGTAGCCAAGTTGATATTTTCGGGGGGTCACTAACAAACAAAAAAGAGTGCTTTTGTTCAGCGGCATAAAATCCGACGCTATTGACTGTCGCCCCTGACCGCCGTTGAAAAAATGTCTGATACGCTGCACGTGAAGAAAACAAAATAATCTGGTGTCGTTTACGCGCATACAGTGGTTTATTACTGCCATCAAAACGTTCAGCTAGTACTGCGGTGTCGCACCAAAATTCAACAAATAACTGTTGCCAAACAGAATATAATTTTTCAACCTGCCGTGCGATTTCAACTCCATCGGCGGGCTTCGAATCTGTGTAAATATCAAAGTGCGTCGTACTGACGCGGTAGTAGTCGTTTACCTCCCAGTCGGTATAAGCGTGCCTCTTTTTAGGCCGGCTGGTTTTGGGTTGTAATAAGAACACCGTAGAATCGCTGTAGTTTAGAATCTTCCGCGCTGCAATGTGACGGTGATCTTCGTGTAACACTTCATGTAGTAAACGATATGAACGCGAAGGATCAGATTGGGCGAGTGCTTTAGCTTGTAGAAAAAGATGATCCGCTCGCGCTCGCCGTAGTTTCATAAACGACGCCCACCAAAATTGTTTCAACTGACTATCGTTGATCGAAGGCTTAAAAAAATCTTTTGTCTGAAACGGAT
This sequence comes from Planctomycetota bacterium, assembly GCA_036338835.1. Taxonomy (GTDB): domain Bacteria; phylum Planctomycetota; class Planctomycetia; order Pirellulales; family Pirellulaceae; genus UBA721. The sequence goes on along the minus strand of JAYZBF010000073.1, from coordinate 7,804 downwards.
AAACGACACGTTGATCGCGCCGCTGCGCAACGATCCACTGCCGCGTAATGGTTGCTTGCTGCGACAATTTCAATTCATCACATTTGGCCGCCAATTGCTCAAATTGGTGCGGGAAATCTACCGCGTCATCAGCACGTACTGCCGTAATTCCAGGAATCACAAGCAAGCTAACCAACGATAGTAAAAGGAGCGACCGGAACATCTTGAGAAGTTTGCCTGCTTTCAAAAATAAATATCGTGAATTACGACGGTTATAGATATTATAGACACGTTTCATTGTACTGAAAATGTCCGCGTTGTTCGCATTCGGGTTACACCCTAGTGACACAATCCCATTAGTTCTCGTTCGCCGCTGCTGCCCTTGCCCAGAATTGTAAACCAAATTACATTGGAACCTTAACAATGGTGGCTGTAGCTCAGTTGGTAGAGCCCCGGGTTGTGGTCCCGGTTGTCGAGGGTTCAAGTCCCTTCAGTCACCCTAATGGTTTTGTGGGACCTAACGTTTTTTTCCCACTGCGTTCTTTTGAAACGGTAGAATCGTCTCGATCATCAAGCAATAATTTCGTGCTGGACATTTCCGAAAACGTCGGTCAATCTAAAATCACGGCCGCTGTAGCGGTAAGTCAATTCTTCGTGATTTATTCCTAGAAGATGTAGCATCGTCGCGTGCAGATCGTGTACATCCATACGGTTTTCTACGGCGTTCATTCCCAATTCATCCGTGGCCCCGTAAGTCATACCACCTTTGATACCACCTCCGGCGAGCCATGATGTAAATCCAGTCGCATGGTGATTACGACCTGTTTTCCCCTGAGCTGTCGGAGTCCGTCCAAATTCGCCCGTCCATACAATCAAAGTCTCGTTGAGTAATCCCCGTTGTTTTAGATCTTTGATCAGTGCTGTGATGGGCTGATCGCTTTTGCCCGCGTCTCGCTTGTGGTCCATTATATTGCCATGTGCATCCCACGGTTGACCCGACCCATAGTAAATCTGTACCATCCGCACACCGCGTTCAACCAACCGCCGCGCTACTAAGCACCCATTAGCAAATTGGCCTTCACCATAATTTTCTATTGTTTCCTTGGATTCACGGCTCGTATCAAACGCCTCCTGCGCTTCGAACTGCATCCCAAATGCCATTTCCAGCGACTGAATCCTAGCTTCTAAATTCGAATCGACGTCACGTTTATCTAAATGTCGCTGGTTACTACGCTGCAATAGATCCAGTAACCGTCGCTGCGCTGCGGGTGACAGGTTTTTATTAGTAATGTGACCGATCGCATTTTTGGGATCAATATTTGTATTGTTAATATGGGTGCCTTGAAAAATACCCGGCAGAAAACTATTGCCCCACAGTGCCGGGCCCACGACAGGTTTACCAGGACATAAGACTACAAAACCTGGTAGGTTTTGATTTTCTGTGCCAAGACCATAAGTAATCCACGACCCCATACACGGTCGTATGGGTTGTTGAACACCACTGTTCATCATCAACAAACCCGGTTCGTGATTAGGTGTCGTCGTATGCATCCCTCGCAACACACACAACTCATCCGCAACGGCACCTAGGTGCGGATAGATTTCACTCATATCAATACCCGCTTCACCATACTTACCAAAAGAGAATGGCGAAGGCATGTACTTTCCACCTCGTCCCGCTTTACCTTCTTGAACTTTTAATTCTGGCTTCGGGTCAAATGTATCAACATGCGACGGGCCGCCGTTCATAAACAGAAAGATGACGTGTTTAGCGCGGGGAGTGTGATGCGGGTGCTTAGGTGAAGTTGGAGTGGTAGAACGAGTAGCTGCAGCTAACCGTTGTTCTTCACCCAACATCGCAGACAACCCCATCATGCCAAATCCAACACCGCTGGTCTTGAGCAACTGCCGCCGCGACATTCGTAGCGGGTTGTCCGCTAAAGCCTTCATCATTGATGACTCGTTCATAACTATTCTTATTTTCTTTCCAACATGACACAATTCAATCTACAAACAGAAACTCATTTGCACTTAACAAGGCCAATGCGTATTGTTCCCACGCCGACTGCATATTATCACTCTCGGCAACCGCTTCTAAGAACTCAGTTCCTAATATAATATCTTGCTCATCTGCTTCTCGCCCATACAGCAATTCAAAAGCGTAAGCAATCTGTTGACCCACGTCCGTATCCATATCTTTTTGCACGCGCTCGGCAAACGCTTTCGCCCGAAACGACATAAAATCACTATTGAGCACGAACAGTTGTTGTAGTGGAACTGTGGTAACACTGCGCGCTGCACTCGTAATATTAGGATCTGGAAAATCAAACAATCGCAGTAATTCGTTAAGTCTATGTCGACTGACAAACCCGTACATCGTACGGCGTTTATTCTGAGTGCCATCTAATTCTTTTGATGGCCCTCCAAATGTTAAATCCAATTCTCCAGACACGTACAACAATCCGTCGCGCCACGGTTCAATTTCAAGTCGCTTGCGATTCATCCGCCACAACAAGCGGTTGTCCGGATCGGTTTCAAACGCATCCTCGCGAAAATCACTGCTCTGTTGATACGTCTTGGAGTTCATGATCAAACGATGCATGTGTTTCAGCGACCAGTTATTTTCCATAAATTCAACCGCTAAATAATCCAATAGCTCTGGATGAGTCGGTCGCTCGCCTAAATTACCAAAATTGCTCGTCGTACCAACTAAACCTCGACCAAAATGAGACGCCCACATCCGATTAACCATCACGCGGGCTGTCAAAGGATTTTCCGCGGACGTAAGTGATTGCGCTAACTCAAGCCGACCACTCCCCTGCGTTTGAAACGGTACAGGTTCACCGCTTGTAAAAATAGCGGGCATCGCTCGAGGTGAGATTGTCCCTTTTTTACCGGGATCGCCCGCGACGTAAATTGGCATATCTCGCACATCACCCTCTGCGAGTGAATGGGCCAGCGGTATTTCAATTGCAGCAACCGCCTTTTTCAGTTCCTCTTCTTCAGCTCTCAACCCATCCGCTTTTACCTTCAAGTCCTCCGTCAATCGTTTTTCGACTTCGCCATTGGGCAGTGCTAGTAAGCCTTCATCGTAGAGCATTTGCGACAACAACAATGCTGCTTGACGGTCACTCTCGGTAAACTCTCGTTCACCACCTTGTTGCGTGTTTGCGAGTTTTGTTTCTGGCAATGGTGACATTTCAATCCGTACACCGGAGAACACCATGTGATCAGAACTGATGCTATTATCTGCCGGTTCACCAGCTCCGGTTGTAATCAACGTAATATATTTAGCGGCCGAGGGAATCTCGATATCAAACTCGATGAACTTACCATCTGCTTTTAGCGGCTTGGGAATAGCACCGGTAAAATTATAAGTAAAGTCACTGAACGTGATTTCCATTTTCTTGCCGTTCACATACCCGCCAATAATTGCGTCCATTACATTTTTGTCTTTGTGGGGCTTGGACACGACAACTGCAGCATAGCCACTCGACGCTTCTGAGGCTCCGACATCATCGTTCATCCCTGCTCGGTCAACACGGAAACGGAATTTTTGTCCTTCCGGCATTAAACCCGCTCGGCGAATCTCATCTAAGTCAAAAGTCACCAACGCATTGGAGTGCATACCAATTCCCTGCTCGTGGCGTTTCCCATTATTGACCGGCATTTTACCTGTTGTCGAAATCGCACTACGACCCGTCCATCCGTCATTCGTCACACTGCCGTGCTTATTACTGTCCGAGCCGATTTGAGCAAACGAGAAATCAATCTCGGGACCAATTTTGATACGTGTGCCCCAGCCATAGGACACCAAGTGCACACCTAAATCGGATGTCTCGGCGACCGCACCGTATTTATCGGAAGCCAAAGCACTCTCTAAAGGAACATCTTTACTATCATCAAATAAGTTTCCCAAAGGAATCACACCCGCCGTAACGGCTGACAGATCTTCTGCAGGCACAAACGCAGCATTTACGCCAAATTCAGCAAACAATTCCTGCCGATCATCTAAACGACTTTCCACGGCAGCTTGCAAGGCTTCGCCTAACGCTTTGACTTCCGCTAAATGTATCTCATCTGCGGACAAGTCTTTGTCAGTGGGTAATGTATCAAGCCACCTATACCAATCCGCGAAAAATGAATATTGACCACGAGTTTTTTCCTTCTTCAGTTCGAGCAACTTCGTCCAACGATCTAGCAATGTCTTGTTCAGTCCCGATTCCTTTAATAACTTCTCGGATTCTTTTTTCTTGTCTTTAGCTCGATCCTTTATTTGCAGCCATTTAAAAACAGTTTGCATATAAACGGGAATCTCAGCCGTCAATGAAGGGCGAATGGTCCTCCCAGCCTGTGCCAAAAAGCGATTGATTTCCAAGGCTTGGTCACGCACTGCTTGTTCCGCCATCGCCCGTTGGGCCACCACTTCCTGCGATACAATAGGGCGCTCTTGATATTTAGTACTCGCAAAGACTCCAGCCAAAGCGTAATAATCATTAGTCGTGATTGGATCGTACTTGTGGTCATGACAACGAGCACAGGAAACAGTCAGGCCCAACACGCCGCGAGTCAAAGTATCAATTCGATCGTCCCATTCGTCCGCCGCCGCTTTTGCCTTTTCAACATTCTCGGCATAGTACACGGGGCCAAGTGCAAAGAAACCCAGCGCTGGGGTGCGTTCATGTACGTTGGGTTGGTCAAGCAAGTCACCTGCAAGTTGCTGTACTACAAACTCGTTGTACGGCATGTCAGCGTTTATCGAATCGACCACCCAGTCACGGTAGTAATAGCCACGAGGATATTTTCTGGCTTTAAACGTGTGGGCCTGATCTTCCCCATACCGCGCCACATCTAGCCAATGACGTCCCCAGCGTTCGCCATAGTGTTTTGATTCGAGTAATGTTTCAATTACCTTCGAAAAAGCGTCGGGCGACGAGTCATTTATAAAGGCCGTCTGCTGCTTGATTGTGGGTGGTAAACCAATTAAGTCGTAATACGCACGGCGGATCAAAACCCGCTTGCTCGCTGAGTCACTTACCAATATGCGATTTTTCGCTAGGCCAGCAGCAACATAGCGGTCAATTGGATGAGCCATCCAGGCTTTATTGCGAACCTTTGGTAATTTGGATTTGACAGGTTTTTGAAATGCCCAAAAATTACCTGCCTCTGTGAAATCGATTTCTGTCTTGCTAACTAACTGACCACCTTCTCGTGGGTCGGCAGCACCTTGCTTGATCCACGTTTCGAAATCCTGCAGTATTTCATCAGACAACTTGCCTTTGGGCGGCATCTCGAAACTCTCATAACGCATTGCCGACAATACAACACTCTCATCCGGTTCGCCTGGCACAACACCTGGACCAGAATCACCACCCACTCGAATCGCCTTACGATTGTCCAGCAGCAATCCGCCTTTAACAGAATCTGATTCCGCGCTATGGCACTTGTAGCAATACTGTACCAATACGGGGCGAATCTTAGTTTCAAAGAACTCTAATTGTGCAGCCGTCGGCATTTCCGTTGCCGGTTCGTCTCCAAGCACTATTACTGGGCTCAAAAGAAAAGCAAAAACAAGAGTAATATACCGTTTGTACATTTAGCTTTCACATCTAATATTTTTGTTGGGAGGGGGGAAAGCAACACACGTTGAGCGAATAAAGGAAGGATTTACATTTTCGCATATCCAACGGATAATTTGAAGCGCAAAAGCGACCTATCCACGCTGATTTACGCCCTAGACTGTGGACAGATTTTGAGCAAATTTTGCATTTAATAAGGCGCGCAATGAAATAAAACAACCCAATCATCGTATAACTAAGTATTCCTCGACGTTTTCAATTTTTCCATAAACATCACTATTACCAGATGCCCAAAACACTAACAATCGTGTTACTATTAGTGCTCGCGCACCAAAGCCTGCAGGGTCAGATCCGTCTGGCACCACAAGTACCCACAGCCGGCACCTTCAAAATCGAACATTCCTTTGAACTTTCCCAATTGATCGTCCTTGACGACATCGACTATAAAACCACCCAACAACAAAACAAAACAACACTCCATACAGTCAGTGAACCAAACGAAAACGGCTACGTAACGATTACAGAGACTGTCGAGCAACTCAAAAACTCAACCCGATTGCCGGGTAATATCCGATTTGCCTATGACTCCACTGCTTCAAAGGCAGAAGTCCCAATGTTTGATGCAATTCGCGATGCAACCATCACTACCCAACTCGACCAATCAGGAAACATATTCGATCTGACAATTGAATCGACATTTGCTGCACTTCCAAAGGAAACACAAACGTTGGTTTTCTCAGAACTTGATCCAGCGACTGTGAAAAAAAGTCGCCAACAAGTATTAAACCAATATCACATTGCCCCCGTTATAATTGGTGAGAAGTGGGATCAGGTCATTTCGATACCGCTTAGCCACAATTCACATTTTCTATTTAAGACCACGCACACCTATTTAGCCAAAACAGAACACCCTACAACTAAACAAATACTTCACCAAGTCACCGTAGAATTTAACGAAGGTGTCTTCACTCGCGACACAGAAACCTATGCTCAAGGCGATCCCCTTACGATCGTCGATGCTGCCAAAACCTATTGGTTCGACAGTCACCACGGACGCATCTTCAAGTCGAGCGTAGACCTTTCGCTAACAGGTGATATTACCTTCAAAATGAAACGAACCAAGAAAACCGCTCATTTGACATTGGATCTCAAGCGAAGTTGGCAGATTCCCTAACCAAATAAACATTCAGACTCACTATTTTTAAAGGACTATACACATGTTTAAACGAACTCTTTTCCCAGCGTTGGCGCTCGCCTTACTTATAGCGCCTCTTGCTTCAGCTCAAATCATAATCAAACCACGTGTCGAAGCACCAGGTTCCTTCGAATCAAACCTGCATTTCAAAGTGAAGCAAACTTTGTCAATTATGGGTCAAGACATTGACACCGCGAGCGTGCGAAAAGTAACTGCGAAAACCGATGTCAGCAAACCTGATTCTAATGGTAACGTTACTTATTCGACAAAGTATTTGACCTTTGAAAACAACCTTTCTCTCCCCGGTGGTGTCGAGTTAAAGTTCGACGCGAAAGGCGAAAATACACCTCAGGGCACGCAGCTTGATTTTATGTTGCCCGTTTTGACCGCATTGTCAAAGTCAACCACCACCATTATTCATGACAAAAACGGTGACATTTTAAATGTTGAAGTCAAAGCGGAAGGTTTGGATACGCTCGATGGTCAGGCAAAAGCACTGCTCGGAGGCGAGTTAGACAATGACAGACTGAAAGAAAAAGCGCAAAGTGAATTGGATGAATATAATGACAAACCGGTCAAAGTCGGCGACAGTTGGGAATCTGAAACAACTCTCGATCTCGGGCAGGGCGCCATGTTCGAACTGACGTCGAACCAGAAATACGTCGGAACTGTTCAGCAAGACGGAAAAACGCTGCATCAACTAGAAATCAAATACACCGATGTTGATTTTGAACAACCAGCAGCCACACCTGGTGCTCCGGCGGTAACCGACAGCGACCTAAAAGTAATCACAGGAACTAATACCCTGTTGTTTGATGCGGAAAAAGGACGCATAGTTTCTTCTAAGCTCAACCTAGAAGTTTCTGGTGAAATTACGCTGACCATTTCCAATATGGACTTGCCAGCCAAACTCGCATTAGAAATCACCATTAATCAAACAAACAAATAGGCCTGCCGCATTAGCAAGTTTTCACTAGTGTCTGTAACCTATTTCCAACTCTGACGATCACTACCCAGCGCGGCCGCACGATAAGAATTCCCTTATCGTGCG
>JAYZBF010000072.1:0-11793 GCA_036338835.1 Planctomycetota bacterium | reverse complement strand
CTCAATTTATCGTTCTTTAGAAACGGAATCATAGACTCCGGCGTGATTGTCGAATGATTGACATAACTGCCTTGGAATTGGGACGGCAAAAAAGCGCTACTCCACAAAATTGAAAACCGTACGGGACGCCCTGGGCATAATACGACATAACCCGGTAAATTCTGATTCACACTTCCCAATCCATACATTAACCAAGAACCCATACTCGGAACCGTGGGCGAAATCGTTCCATTATTCATCAACAACAAAGCCGGACCGTGATTCGGATTGTCCGTGTAAACACTACGTAGAACGCAAATGTCATCTGCGTGATGACTCAGGCGGGGTAACAACTCACTGATTTCAAGCCCACTCGAACCATGTCGCCTAAACTTGTACGGTGATCCCAACAATCCGCCAGTCTTGCGCTCTGTACGGAGCTCAACTTCGCCAGGTCGCTGACCTTGGTATTTGTTGAGCGCAGGCTTGGGATCAAAAAAATCCCCCTGAAAGGGCCCGCCGTTCATAAACAACTGGATCACTCGACGAGCTCGTGGCCGATGATGACAACCAGCACCTTGTTCCGTAGCCAATGCAATCTGATCTGATAGACCCATCAACCCCAACCAACCACCCAAAGCGGAGATCGCAGCGCGCCTATCGATGTTCCCTGCAAATGACATTCTAATATTGTCCTATAATCAAGCTATGCATCACCAACAATCTCAATCTAAAAATGCAAATTCATTGGATATCAACAACGCGTGTATATACCGACGCAACCCATCGGAACCGGCTTTCTCGAGGTAATCGATCGCAACGCCATACTCTAAGGGCGTCGCCTCACGAGAATAAACGTTGCGATATAGTTCCGCCACAATCGGCTTGAAATCTTTTTTCTCTTTCACAGTATAAGAAGACGCAAAATGGTCGGCGCATCTCCAAATAAAATCGCTATTGAGCGAATACAGTTGTTGTAGTGGAGTATTCATCTCATCTCGTTTTGGACTATGCGCCGTCGGTTCCGGAAACCCAAACATCTTCAGGACTTCGTCCAATTCCCGACGCTTAATAGTCGCATACAACGTGCGTCGGTTATTGTCTATATTAGAAAGCAGGGAAGGTTTACCTCCGATACTCGAATCGAGTAAACCCGTCACCTGCAACATCGAGTCCCGCCATGCCTCAATATCATGTTGCCGCCGGTTCATTCGGCCATACCAGCGATTATCAGGGTCCTTAGAAATGGCCGTCTCAGCAGTACTACAGCTTTGTTGGAACGTCTCACTCGTCACAATCACCCGCTGAAGCCATTTCAGCGACCACTGGTTTTCAATGAGCCCCAAGGCCAACGCATCTAACAACTCCGGATGACTCGGTACCCCGCCTTGCAATCCGAAGTTACTCGGCGTGCCGACGATTCCCTTGCCAAAATGGTGCCGCCACACACGATTTACTATAACCCTCGCTAACAATCCCTCTGACTTCGATACCAGGGACTCGGCCAATTCCAGTCGCCCACTACCATTGGAAAAGGAAACTTTCTGTGGATCCATCAATTCAATAAACCGACGCCGCACAACATCACCTAGCGTCGCTGGATTACCTCGAAGTTGGACAGCCACGTCAATGGCGTGATTCGGAGTGTAGACAACTTTTGTCAATTCCGGACCGTCGGCTATCACCGAAATGCTATCCTCCACCACCGCCATCACTCTCGGCGCGTCAAAATGTGGGGTCGCCTTGGACAACATCTCCAATTCCTCTTGCAGTTGCACGATTCGTTTGGCGTGTATGTCTTTATCCTGAGCTCCCTGTTGCAACACCTTCTCGCGTTGAATCTTGACGCGAATCGCCGCCGCCGCCGAAATAGCCGCACGTACGGACGCCTGTTCCTTTTGTGCCACTAGCGGTACGTCCAAGATTCGACTACTCGCAAACACTCCTGCCAACGCATAATAATCCCGTTGAGTAATCGGATCCATTTTGTGGTCGTGGCATCGCGCACAAGCTAGCGATAATCCCAGAAATGTTCGTCCAATCATGTCGATGCGTTCTTCCCATTCTTCCGCCACGACGGTCCTGATGACAAGCGGAGCCAAGCGAGGCTCTTTCCAATAAGTCGGGCTGAGGCCAACCAAACCGAGTGCGGCCATGTCCTCGGGCTCACTATCGCCCATGAGATCGGCAGCAAACTGCAATTTAACGAAACGGTCATAGGGGAGGTCTTCGTTGAAAGACGTAACAACCCAGTCACGGTATCGAAACGAACCCGCCGTACTTTCTAACCAACTAGCCGTTGTATCCGTGTAACGTACAAGGTCCAACCAATGCCGAGCCCAACGCTCACCATACGCGGGTGAGGACAAATACTTACTTATCAAATTGCTGTACTGCGCTTGCGTCGGTTCGTCGACGAACGCGGCAACGTCGGGCCATTCCGGAGCCAATCCCGTCAGATTGAAACTCAACCGTCGAATCAACTGCTCCGGCGTCGCTGTTACCGTACTCCGCAACCGATTCTTCTTTTGATAATGCAACACCCAGCGGTCGACCGGGTTCATCAGCGACTTACGGTCGACTCTAGTGCCGACTGGTTCCAGCGGTCGAAAAGCCCAGTGCGAACGAGATGCAGCAATGTCGATCACCGTTTGGGATTCGTTTTTATTTGTTACGTTTACCCCTAGCGGCATCGCGGCCCCAGTTTTAATCCAATGGGCAAGGAGTTCCGTCTCCCCCGCTGTTAACTTTCCAGCGGGTGGCATTTCCAAGTCACTAAGGCGGTAACTTATCGCCTTGATCAATGGACTCTCCTCAGGTTTTCCCGCGACGACAGCGATGCCACGGTCACCCCCGATAAGCATTCCCGCTCGCGTGTCCATATCAAATCCGGATTCGACGACCCCCGCCTTACCGCTATGGCACTCATAACAATGCTGAACCAACAACGGGCGGATCTTCGCTTCAAAGAAATCGTGGTCGTCGTCAGCAGACAAGCTGCAGTTGCACACTATCACACAAACCAAAACCGCAACCCGATTTGTTATTGTGTTTTTTTTCATTTCCATGACACCGCAATTCACTCGCGCTCCAGCGCAGTTTCTGACGGAGGCTGTTGGATGATTTGATCGAGAGCAATCTTATAATGGTCGGCATATCGCATAAATCCCAGATCGTTGGGGTGAGAGCCATCCGTCGCGGCTTCCCCGTCGCTGCCTAGCAAATCTTTACCCTCTAAGTAATGTAAGTTATTATCCCCAGCCTTCTTCAGTGTGTCGAAACCTGAACGAAAGGCCCCTCGACTGCCGGCGTGTCGATCACGTAACGACTGGAAGAAGGGCGAATTAGTGTACGTACGATCTTCCACCATTAAAATTGGCGTGTCGGGCCTGTGCTTGCGCAGTCTTTCAATAAACGGAATGGTTCGCTGTTTTACCAAGTCCGGAACAAGATTTGGTAGGCAGTCGACACAGTAAACGCTCGCATCTAACTCACCGAGCAAGTCAGCCAGTTCCAATTCCAACCTGCCGTTGCCGGAAAACCCAAGATTAATAACTGGACGATTGTACCACCGCCCCAAAATCGCCGGCAACGCCATGCCGGGCCTCGACGCACATGCGCCGTGCATTATCGAAGTACCGTAAAACACAATCGTGCCCTTTTTACGTGGCGCAATCGGCGCAAACCGACTACCCGCACGTACGCCAACTTCCATTTTTTCAATGCCGTTGTACAACGGTAAATAGGCCGTGTACAGGCGACCGTTACGACCGGGCGGGTCGATACCCGTAACCCATTTGTAGTTAACATCTTGGGCACTTGGACGCGAAACACTAATCCAGCGATGCGCGCCTTGTGGATTGGTTCCATAAAGGTCTACGCCACTGACGCCGGTGGCGGGCATGTGAGGCATCGCAACGCTCCCTGATTTCAAGCGATATCGAACATGCAGATCGCGACTGTCTGTGTTGAACCTCGATGACATTCCAGCGCTATGTAAACTCAGACCCCAAACTGCATTACGAACGACGCCGTTAGCTTTGGCTGGCAAGCGATCAAAATAACTTTTCGTCTCGGAAAATCCACGTCCCTCCACCCCCCAGTCCTGAACGTTGTACCAATCGATACCGCCCTCGGATATTGCAGTAATTTCAGTAGCCGCCAACGAATAACTGCCCAAGAGACCTAAAACCGTTCCGCTGCTTCCAACCACAAAGTCTCGTCGTTTCATATCTGCACCCACTATCGCTATTTATATATTGCAATTGTTAACGCACACAACGAATAATCGAAGCGTGCCTGCCTATCATTCATTGGCCGTGTATACTAATCGACCACCAATGTACGTCCTCAATACTTGCGTATCCTTTATAGCATCTAATTCAACTTTAAGGATATCTCGATCTACTACCACAAAATCGGCCAACTTGCCCACCTCCAACGACCCCTTAACTTTTTCTTCAAAAGTCAGGTAGGCGTTGTTGATCGTATACAACCGTAAAGCCTCGTGCCGTTTTAGTCGCTGCTCAGCGTGCAATATTCCATCCATGTTGCGAGGCTGCCGTTGAAGCGTAATCCACATGCCCAGAAATGGATTGTAAGGATTGACACTGCGCAAGCTCCCGATTTTCTGCATGTGATCAGATCCGCCGCCAACAATCACGCCTCGATCAAAAAGTGAGCGGTAAGGCTGGAAATATTCTGTGCGTTTTTGCCCAAATTGTTTCAATAGCGTTTTCCCATCAATATACAGCCATGCCGGTTGCAAGTCTGCGACGATACCGAGCCGTGCCATCTCTTTAATAGATTCACGACTCATGAAGTTGCAATGAGTGATGCAAGGACGAGCCGCGGCAACCTTAAAATTATCCGCGTCGATCGTGGCGTAAGCTTGAACTAACGTGCTGACAGCTCCGTCGCCAACACTATGTGCTGTCATTTGCAACCCGGCATCAAGCACCCGCAAGCTAACCTGATAAAGCCGCTCCGGCTCGATATACCGAGTTCCTCGATACTCCGGATCGGTGATCGAATAAATTTTGCTAACGCCCCAAGGTTTGTTCATGTAAGCACTACCGGTCAACATACCTCCATCCAAAAATACCTTAATACCACGCAACCACAGCATATTATTGTATTCATGAAGCGGGTCACTGATCGCTTTCTTGATCCGCGCGTCGACGTCCGTTAGCGGTGCATTCGCATTTAGCGAGTAATAGAGAAAGACACGCACATTCAAGTCACCCTCCTCTTTCAAGGTACGCCATTGTTCCACGGCGGAATCGGATGCATTGCGATCCGAAATACTTGTAATGCCAACTGAGTTGTAATTTGCAATGAGTTTTTTGAGCTCTGTCTGGCGGTCTGCGAACTCCGGTCTCCGTTCAGACGACTGGTATTTGATCAATGAACCAGCATTTCGAATGATGCCGGTTAACTCGCCCGTCCGCGGGTCCTTTTCAATCACGCCTACACGGCCCTCTGGAAATACTGTTTCTTTATCGATACCGGACAACTTAAGCGCGAGACTATTCAATGCTTGGTCCGGACCGGTCCGAAATACTACGGGGTTGTCAGGAGCTACGGAATCGAGTTCTTGGCGAGTCGGAAACCGCTGGTCTTCCAGGCGAGTAATAAATACTTGGCTCAAGCGAATCCATTGGCCATCCTCCAACGCATTTGCGCGTTGCTTGACATGCTCTAACACATCGGCAATCGTATTCATGACCGGAACCGGGTGATCGTACTCGTAAACCGCTGCGCCAGTGGAATGAACGTGGGAGTCAATCAAGCCTGGAATTACCATTTTGCCTTCCAGATTGATCACTTTGGTATCCGGCCCGGCGAGTTCTAGAACCTTGACGTCGCGTCCAACTGCCACAATGCGATCGCCGCGCACCGCCATAGCTTCGGCGATCTCAAATCGCCGGTTCACCGTTACAATCTTTCCGGATCGCAATATCAAGTCCGGCGGTTGTATCTGTCCCGCCAATTCGGACTGCGGTAACATTGCCAGCAGACACGTGGCCACGAGGATGATTGTCGATGTTTTCATTTAGTTTTCCCTAGTTCGTGATCACAACTTTAATAATGTACAATAAGAATTGCGGACCACCAATCCAATTTCAGCTCAACTTTAACCTGAGAGCAACTCTCCTCATGATACGAAACTTCTGGCTCCCCTGCATTGTAATCGTGCAACTTGTCCCAACGCTTCTTGCCGCCGTGACACAACCCAATATCATCTTGTTGATCTCAGACGATCAACGCCCCGATACTATCGCCGCCCTTGGTAATGACATTATCCAGACACCCAATCTGGACTCCTTAGTAAAGCACGGCACAACCTTTACCCGCGCTACCTGTGCCAACCCCTTATGCGTTCCCGCTCGAGCGGAGCTTCTCAGTGGCCAGACCGGTTTTCGCAATGGAGTCCATCCCCCAAGCAACAAGCCAGACCTGACACATACAACGCTCGCCCAAGCGCTAACCGGCGGTGGCTACAACACGTATTGGGTCGGTAAATGGATGATTTCCGGCAGGCCCTCCACTCGCGGATTCCAAGAAAGCTTAGGCCTTTTCGGATCTGGCAAACGTCCCACTGAACCGCAATACGACGCAGCGGGCCGTGCCGTCACTGGGTATCGCGGTTGGATGTTCCAAACGGATGATCGACAACTTTTTCCCGAGCAAGGCGTGGGCTTAACACCCGATATAGAAAGCAAGTTTGCTGATGCGGCGATTGAATTCATCAAACGCAAATCTGACAAGCCATATTTTTTACAGGTCAACTTTACAGCACCCCATGATCCGCTTTTGAATCCACCCGGTTGGCTAGACACGTATGACGCCAAGGGCATGCCGCTCCCAGAAAACTTCCGCGGTAAACATCCATTCGACCACGGTAATTTCTCCGGTCGTGACGAATTGCTAAATCCCTGGCCCCGCAAAAAGAAAGATATCCAACGCGATCTTGTAACCTACTATCGCGTCATTTCCTATATGGACCAACAAATTGGCCGCATTGTCGCTGCCCTAAAACAAACAGATCCCGAATTGAACAACACCATTATCATCTTCACGAGCGATCACGGTTTGGCTCTTGGAAGCCACGGGTTAATGGGTAAGCAGAACATGTACGAACACACCATCGGCATACCGATGATTTTCGCGGGCAGCACTATCCCACAAGGCGAAAAACGGTCGGCGCAATGCTATTTACGCGATCTCTATCCGACAGTTTGTGAACTTGCGGGCATCGAAGTGCTTCCCGCTGTGGAAGCAACTAGCTTGATGCCAATTCTACGAAATGAGTTGCGCGAGGTTTATCCGTTTATCATTGGGTACTTTCATGATCAACAACGAATGATACGCATGCAAAACTGGAAATATATCTATTACCCCGCGGTGCAACGTGAACAGTTATTCCACCTCGGTTCCGATCCCTTTGAAATGCGCGACCTAGCTGGCAATAAACGAGCAACGAATGTCAAGAATCAACTACGTGAGGAAATGATCGTGTGGCTTCAAAATCATGGCGATCCTCTGTTCTCCGCAACAAATTCCGATAAATAAAACCCTGAAGATTCGTTACAATATTAAACGTAACGCAGTCTAAGAGATATGAAGCGATCCGTCCCGCGTGCACTTTACATTTTCACCCCTACCAGATTCAAATTCACATTAAATGCGCCCTTCACTAATTAACCGCCGTGGTTTCATGCAAGTGGGTGCTCTTGCTTTGGGTGGCGTCACTCTGTCGGATGTCCTTGCACTGCGAGCAGCGAATAATCAGGCATTAAAAGACACCTCGGTCATCATGCTTTATCAACATGGCGGCGCTTCGCACTTTGAAACATGGGATCTCAAACCGAACGCACCGTCGGAAATGAGAAGTCAATTCTCCAGTATTCCCACAAACGTACCAGGAATCGACATTTGCGAACATTTTCCGTTGCAGGCAAAGCTCGCGGACAAATTTACACTAATTCGATCGATGCACCACGACGTTGATATCCATAGCGACGGGGGCGTTATTGCACTCACTGGAAAACGTCCCGCTAAACTTGACCCCACCTCCCAATCCAAAAGTGATCACCCCGATTTCGGGCACATCGCGAGCCATGTACTCGGGTTTACCAAGTCTGGCATGCCGCCCTACGTGACGTTGCCACAACGGCCTTATATGACTCGACCCACCTATCTGGGGCTGCACCACAGTTCGTTTGAAGTTACCGATCCTAGTAAACCAAATTACCAAACTCCACAATTAAAGCTTGCTGCTGGCCGCAATTCGCAATCGCTACTTGAACGGAAGGGGCTGCTGTCCCGACTAGACACACTCCGCCGTGATATTGACATTCGTGGGGAACTTGCCGGCGTCGATGAGTTCAGACAACTCGCCTATCAAATGCTCGCTAGTCCGACCGCTGCCGCTGCATTTGACATCGAGCAGGAGCCGCTCGAGGTGCGTAAGCGATATGGACTAAACACATGGGGACAGAGTTGTTTGTTAGCCCGCAGACTCGCCGAAGCCCACGTCCCTGTTATAAATATTTATTGCAACACGCCACTGTCCGGTCCGCAACACACTAATTGGGACGACCATGCGGGAAATGCGGGACGGGAGGGGCATTTTGCTACATTCATGCGGACTCGACTACCCTTTCTGGATCAGTGCTTATCCGCCCTGATTTCAGACATCTATGAGCGAAACCTTGATCGCAAAATCATGGTTTGCTTCGTCGGATAATTTGGGCGCACGCATAAAATTCGCACGGCAACACCACACAACTCGGTTGGGCGTGACCACTGGCCTCAGGCCTATACCGCTTTGGTATCCGGCGGCGGCATGCGTATGGGTCAAGTTATTGGTGCAACCAATTCCAAGGGGGAATACCCCACACAACGGCCCACCACCCCTCAAGACCTACTCGCGACAATATATCATCATCTCGGAATCGATTATCGTGCGACAATTTCTGACTATTTTGGTCGCCCAGTTCATATTTTGCCACAGGGGCAACCAATAGGGGAATTGTTATGAAATGGCAAGTAAAGATGGGGTGGCACAATGCACTCTTCCTGCATTGGAAAATTGCACCCGACGTGCTACGACCTTTACTGCCGCCAACGTTAGAACTGGATTTGTTTGATAATCACGCCTGGATCGGGATTGTGGCTTTTGAAATGCATGATGTCCGTCGCCGCTGGATGCCGCGACTTCCCGGCATGCTTTCCTTCCCAGAAGTCAATGTCAGAACCTATTGTCGCTATGGTGGTATCGAAGGAATCTTTTTCCTTTCACTGGATACGCCTGAGTTCTTTACCCGTACCTTCGGTAAACGTAATTTTCACTTACCGTATCGTAAGCGCCGCATGGATTACGAGAAAAGATCCGATTCCTCCACGTTGTATCGAAGTTACCACCATGATGGCAAATTAGAATTTGACGTGCGCTATGAACCTGCGGATGCCAACGCAGCGGAACTTAATGTGTTTACCTCCTCCGACTTCATCCAATGGAGCAGCGAGCGATATTCGCTCTATTCCGAAAATCGCGATGGCACCCTGATGCGTGGAGATGTTGAGCACCCGCCGTGGCCCACGAGTCAAGTTGCGTTTGAACTGGCAACCAATCACCTGCTAACATCTTACATGGACGCAGCAGCAACCCCGGATGCGGCGCATTACTCAACCGGCGTTGATACGTTTGCTCGTGGACTCGTAAAAACATAACCTCGATCCATGATCAAGCCTTCATAGCACCTCGTATTTCTATATAATGCAACCTGTATTTTTTCGCGAGTTGCCAATATTTCCAATGGTTTCGGTACGACTCGGTTGAGCACAACGATGCCTTTTCAAGTCGGAAACAACCTATTTGGGGATGATATATTTTGATATTGATTTCGACCAACAATCGATTCAACAACCTGATAAACTCCTTGTTTGACAGGGCTGTGGTAAATAGTATGTCGCGTATGCAACGAGTGTGTTTTCTTACTTTCATTATGCTCGTTGCGATTGCGCCGCCCCAAGCAGAAGCTGGAAGGCCCAATGTTTTGTTTCTACTAGCCGATGACTTAGGCTGGCGTGATCTGGGGTGTTACAACACTACGTTCTATGAGAGTCCAACCCTCGACCAACTCGCACGCGACGGCATGCGTTTCACCCATGCATATACCGCGAGCACTGTTTGTTCGCCCACCCGTGCGAGCATCATTACGGGGCAAACACCCGCGAGGCATGGTTGCACGAATTACGGCGGAAGCATTAATCCCGCTGAACACATCGGACTGGCCCGTGCCCTGCGTGACGGAGGCTACCACACTTTTTTCACCGGCAAATGGCATATCGGGACCATGACTCCTGCGATGGCCGGCTTTAGCACCTCTCAAGAGATTGCGGCGCGCGGTGGATCCGACGAAGACCCCAAATCCACCCGTAAAATAACTGGCAACACAATTGCGTTTCTTAAACAACAAAGCGTAAACCAACCGTTCTTCGCGTACGTAAATTACCACGCAGTGCATCTACCCTTAAAAGAAGCTCCTCAAACCGTCGATAAATATCGTCGTAAATTGCTGACCAACCCACCTCAGTCGGTCGGTCCAACTGGACTGGAAAAGGAACACCAACGCACCAACAAACAACTGCAAGACAACCCTCAGTACGCGGCCATGGTAGAAGCGGTCGATCTGTCGGTTGCTCAAATTTTGACAACTTTGAAAACGCAAGGTCTGGAAGAGAATACCTTGGTCATCTTCAGCTCCGACAATGGTGGCCTTTCAACAAAGCCATGCACCTCCAACCTTCCACTGCGGGCCGGTAAGGGATGGGTCTATGAAGGAGGAATTCGCGTTCCCATGATCGTCCGCTGGCCCGGACACATTGCTGCCGGCACCTCTACGGATATTCCCATAACCAGCATGGACTTCTACCCTACTTTGTTAACGATCGCGGGATTACCATTGATGCCCAAACAGCATCTGGACGGCGTGAGCATTGCGAAACTACTCACCACTGGTCAACCTCTCACCCGAGACACGCTCTATTGGCACTATCCCCATTATCACGGCGCGGGCTGTGTCCCTGTAGGTGCCCTGAGAGAGGGGAATCTGAAACTCGTTCATTGGTTTGGCCAAAATCGTTACGAATTATATGACCTCGCTAACGACCCGAGCGAACTGAAGGACCTGAGCGCGAGCCGACCTCAGGACGTGTCACGCTTAACGATCAAGCTCAACGGTTGGCAAACGTCATTCCCCAAAATCAAGTTCGATTCAACCAATCCATTCAAATAGTCGCGTGTGCAGTCCCGTAAGCTGATTGAAAACCATGGTGGATTCTTTATTTCCCACCCTCGCAAAACGTGTGCCCGCTATAATGGGGTCAACAATTCTATCGTCATTTGGTTAAATCATCCGATGAAAAACCGTTTGTCATTAAACCGCCGTCAGATCATCGCCGCTGCAACTGCGTTCACGGCTCATTCTGCAATTCCCGAAGTCCGGGGAGAACACTTATTTGATTCCCCGAGCCGCGACAAAGCGCAAATCGCGATCACATTCGATTTGGAGATGAGCCGCCATTATCCCAAACGGGGCCAAACAGAATGGGACTACCAGAAGGGCAATCTGGATGCAGCGACTAAACAGTATTCGCTTGAGGCAGGGGAAATTGCTGCAAAACGTGGCGTTCCTATTCATTTCTTTGCGGTCGGACGCGTCTTAGAGCAAACCAATGTAGACTGGCTGAAAACCTTGTCCCGTCAGGGCCATGCGATCGGCAATCATACTTATGATCACATCA
>JAYZBF010000071.1:0-10261 GCA_036338835.1 Planctomycetota bacterium | reverse complement strand
AGCAAGACCGATGGGCTTAAAAGTGTTGAAGATCTGATTGCTAGTATCGCCGCATTTCAGGCTGACGTCGTTAACGCTGAAGATCTAAGGGATGTTATCGATGTTATCGACATTGAGTCCATGAAAGCTGCTGAAGCAACTTGGAAAACAGCGTCGAAAGAGTCGGCCATTGCCACTCGTGCAGCGCTTACGCAAGCCATTGACACTCAAATCGCATTGATCAAAGCAAAAGAAGATGCTCGCCTTGTTAAGGTAAAATTCCAACGAGCCAACCGTGACCAAGCGGCAGCGGACGAAGGCCTCGCAGTGCGTGATGGAGATAAAGAGGCGGAACTCGCGGCTCCTGCAATATTGTTAGAAATATTGAACAATCCGGAAGATGGATTGAATGTAAAAGAAGGTGAGTACGAACGCGTTGCAAAGTTTCGCAAAGAGTTAAAAGCACTCAGTAGTGAATTCCAAGTGGTTGTCAAAGCCAAACAGAAGTTGTTGGACGCAGCCAATTCGGAGAAAGTTCGTCTGCAAGCTGCGATTGATGAAAGTCATTCGGCTCTGTGGGAAGGAAAGTGGTTAGGCAAAAAGTGGCTGGAATTACCCATTCTTGACGCATTCAACAGTCCGCTGAAAATTGACAACTTATGGAGCGACGACTTAGAGCAAAGTGTCAATTTCCAAATGGTACGCCGCTTTGACCGCTGTACCACTTGTCATCAGATGATGGAAAAATCAGTTCCAGGTGCGGCCTTAGATCCAGCGTTTGTTGCTCAGCGAACGATTGAGATTCGCTTGGATATTCCACCAGCAACTGAGGCGTCTGCAGATTTATTACCTGAAACAGGTTCCCAAGATGTGCCGACGCCCGCAGAATCTCAAGTCGGCCGCCAAAAGGCACTTGAAAATGTATTTGGCATGCGATTCGCGCCGACTGGATTGATCAATGATGATGACGTAACAGTCGCTTATGTTGCAACTCAAACACCTGCGAAAAACGCCACTATTATCGAGCCGGATTACAACGATGTAACCTACACGGGCCAGCAGATCTTGGACGCTTTGCTGCAATCATCGAGTCCAGCAAGTCCAATCAAGAATACCGTTCATGCTCGAGATACTCGACCTGGACTAGAAATTGGTGACGTTATCATCAGCATCGATGGTGACCTGGTGCACGATCCGGATTTAGTCGCACACCGTTTATTAGCCGCTCAGGGTGAAACCGATAGCGTAGTATTGCTGGTGCGACGAGGACTACCTCACCCCTTCAATAGTCACCCACGCTTGGACTTGTTTGTTGGTTCATTGAGTCCGCACAAGATACAAGAGTTCGGTTGTACGATTTGTCACGAAGGACAGGGCAGTGCCACTGATTTCAAATGGGCATCGCATACACCGAATGATTCGTTGGATAGATCACGTTGGATGGGTGAACACGGATGGTTTGATAACCACCACTGGATATTTCCTCAGTATCCGGCTCGTTTTATTGAAAGCACATGTTTGAAATGTCACCATGACGTAACAGAACTTGAGCCGAGTGAGCGGTTTGAGGAAGCACCGGCTCCGAAAGTCGTTCGTGGATACAACACCATTCGTAAGTTCGGTTGTTACGGGTGCCATGAAATTAATGGTTTCGACGGACCCGACAAACGAATCGGTCCGGACATGCGTGTTGAACCCAACTACTCAGCAGCGGCTTTGCAGATCAAAGCTGATGCAGGATTTGCTCATCTTTCTTCCGTGGACCAACAGTTAGTAAACCGATTGGTAACTCACCCAGAAGATGATGCCGTACGACATGACTTACTGCAAGTAATTGAGCAAGATGTAGATACGCTCGATGCTGTTGGTGAAAGTATCCTGTCGGATGACTCGCATGGCCGTATTGCAGCTGTTCTTGCCGATGTTGACGTCCCTGGTTCTTTGCGAAAACCTGGGCCCAGTTTGCGATATGTAGGAGCTAAAAATGGCGAAGCGTTTCTTTATGATTGGATCGCCAATCCGCAAAGTTTCCGCAGCAGTAGTCGCATGCCTCGGTTCTTTAATTTACATAACCATTTGCCTAATGGTGTTGCCGACGAAGTAGCCGCTAAGTTTGAACCCATTGAACTTTTGGGGATGGTTCATTACTTAAAGAGTAGTACTCAGTCGTTTGATTATTTGGCTTGGGATAAAGATGTAACGGCTGACGCAAATCGCGGTAAAATAGCGTTCCAACAACCAGGTTGCTTGGCGTGCCACAGTCATCACGATGAAACGCTGGCAGGAATTGAAGAGTATCGAAATCCAGATGAATTTTTGCAGGGACCAGACCTGTCGGAACTTGGAGCAAAATTTGCCGGTGTCGCCGATGCTCAGAAATGGCTTTATAGCTGGATCAAGCAACCAACAAAATACCACGCTCGAACCGTAATGCCTGATCTGTTTATCGATGTTGAAATCACCACGAATGAAGATGGTACCGAAACCAAAGTGGACCCAGCTTTGGATATCGCTGCATTTCTTTTGTCGGATGTCGGGGTCTGGACGGTTGGTGAAAATACATTAACCGTTGCTAAATTGAAAGCAAGTGAAACCTTGCAAGCAAATCTATCTGAGTTGGTTCAAAAAAATCTTGAGGATTCGTTCTACCGACAAGTTGCAGCGAAGTACGCCGAAAGCGGAATTCCTGCAAATGCCTCGGGTGTTAAAGTGGCTGAGCGATTGTTGCAACACGATGGTGACGCGACGGGGTTAGATCCCGAGACGAAGTTGCGATACATCGGTCGCAAAGCACTTGCTAAGTACGGTTGCTACGGTTGCCATGACATTCCTGGGTTTGAAGATGCCAAATCAATCGGCGCTGGCTTGGCCGACTGGGGTCGAAAAGATCCATCTAAACTAGCATTTGAACACATAGCTCAATACCTAGACGGGCATCACGCGGGCCATGATGATGACGGTCACGCTGGGCATGAACATGGCGAAGTTGAAGCAGAGCGAGATATCAAGCCAAGTCGCTATGACGCAGACATGCCTGATTTTTACCATGAACAAATGCACGCTCATAATCGCACAGGATTTATTTACCAGAAGTTGCGTGAGCCGCGTAGTTACGATTACCACAAAGCAGCCGGTAAAAAATATAGCGAACGCTTGCGTATGCCTCAATTCCCACTGAGTACCGAAGACCGTGAGTCTATTATTACATTCGTGTTGGGGCTCGTCAGTGAACCGCCGCGTGAAAAGTATTTATACAAACCGAGTGTCCGCACTAAAGCACTGATCGACGGCAAGCAAGTGCTCGATAAGTTCAACTGTGCAGGCTGTCATGTGCTAGAGCCTGAAAAATGGAAATTGACACTGTCTGAAACTGAATTGCAGAACGTGTTAGCACAACATGTTGAAATTCCCAAGGAATACCCATTATTGCGGCCAGATGTGTCCGCTCAGGAATTGGCGGAATCCATGCAGCAGGACGCGCGTGGCAATATTACGGCGACGTTCAAAGGCATGCCTGCTGTCGGAAATCAAGGACTAGCATCCGCAAATGACGCTGAATTCGGTGATCCGATCGGGGATTATTTACAGGATCGCTTCCGCCTCAACGGTGTCGGTGAATTACAGTTCCAGTTGTGGGATTATGGAGTGTTAAACGGTGGAGTTGCTGCAGCGGGATCGAATTTGTCACGGATTGCCCCAACGGCTGTTTCTCAACGCACATCCGCCCACGGTGGTGTCTTAGCTAGATATTTGTTGCCTATTGTTACCAGTCAAGAACGCCTCGTAAATCCTGAAGCCAAGGGCGCTGAAAGTTGGGCCTGGGTGCCACCACCACTTGTAGGCCAAGGTTCTAAGGTGCAGAACCAATGGTTCCATGACTTCTTACTAGAACCGTATCGGATTCGACCAGCGGTTGTTTTGCGGATGCCTAAGTTTAATATGTCCAGTACTGAAGCGACTAAGATCGTCAATTATTTCGCTGCTCGGGACAATGCAAATTACCCTTATGAATTTGATCCGCGGGTTAACGGTGATCATTTGGCTGAGGTGGCGGCGGCCTACCAAGCTGAGAACGGTGCTAATAGCGACCGTTTGGCAGATGCGATGCAGATTGTCGTCAGTCAAGACTATTGCATCAAGTGTCATTCCATGGGTGATTTTGAGCCGGAAGGTTCGGTTCGAGGAAGGGCACCGAACTTAGGTATGGTGCACAAGCGTCTACGTGCGGGATATGTCCAACGTTGGATAGCTCGACCTAGTAGTATTTTGCCTTACACCGCTATGCCGCAAAATGTGCCTTACGACGAAGCCAAGCCGTATTTAGGAGCTGAACAAACACAGAAATTATTCCACGGTACGAGTCCCGAAACAGTCGACGCTTTGGTCGATTTATTGATGAATTTTGACGGCTATGCGAAATCACGTGCATCTGTTGCTGGATTAGTTGCCGAGGCTAAAGCGGTCAAGGAAGCAGCACTAAAAGAAGCGGAAGCGGCAAAAGAAGCGGAAACAACTAAGGAAACGGAAGCAGTATTAGAAAAACTACCTGTAATCGAGGCAAAACAAACCGAGGGACTCTAGCAAGCGTATTATTAATAGAGCGTTGTTTAATGCCAACGATACTTTAACAAACAAAAACAAATCAATTCACAACAGTGAGAATTGCAACTCGGGATGAGTTGTTGATAAAACCTCGACTGAGTTCTAACGATTAGAAATTCAGCGGGAAAAGGGAGAATGAAGATGAGAGCGGCAAGAATTAGTATTCTAGCGACTGTGGTTTTAATAATCAGTTCGGTCGCGGGGTCAATTAGTTTATCAGCTCAAGGTTGGGGAAATATCAAGGTACGTTTCGTATATGGCGGAAGCTACCAAGGGGCGTCTAAGATTCAAGTCAACAAAGACGCGGCGTTTTGCGGTAAGTTTGGATTGGTTGATGAGACATTGGTCGTAAACCCTGAAAATAAGGGCATCGCCAACGTCATCGTGTATTACCGTGATCGAGTGCCAGCAAAAATTCATCCGTCGTATAACGAATTGCTCGACAAGCCGATTCTCATTGATAATTCAAAGTGTCGGTTTGAACCGCACGTGACGGCGATTTGGCATAAACGCAAAGTTGCGCTGAAAAATAGTGATACGGTGGGACACAATGTGAAAGTTGATACGTTCTTTAATAAAGGCATCAACCCGATCCTCCCGAGCGGCGCAACACTTTTTCATTCGTTCACTATGGAAGAACGGTTGCCGTCAAAGATTAGTTGCAGCATCCACGCCTGGATGTCTGGGTGGATGGTTGTTCGTGACAATCCGTATATCGGCGTCAGCAACAAAGACGGTGCTGTTGAGATCAAAAACGTTCCAGCGGGTGAATTTGAATTCCAGTTTTGGCAAGAAAAAGCAGGTTACATTCAACAGGTAACACTCGATGGTACTGCCGTGGAATGGCCCCGTGGTCGAGTTAAAATTAAAATTGAAGACGGCAAGACGACCGACTTGGGTGACATAGTGATCGGCGCAGATAAGTTTAAGTAAGAGTGAAAAGACGAATATAAAGATCGGTGATGAAAAGTATGACCATCAAAATAACAGCTAAATACGCCACAGCCTTGTCGCTGCTACTGCTGACACTGGCAGTCGGTTGCACGCGAAGTGTACCCGATAGAATCAGTGGTGGTTCGGCGGGCGATGTCGGTGCAGTAGTCGATGCATTCGTTGCAGATGCTGTAGGAGCAAGTGTCGCACAAATACCTGAGCCTACTGGGTTCGGAACAATTACAGGGAAGATAACTGTTACGGGTCGCGTGGCAATAGAAAAGTTCGTTGATTTCAATGTCAACAAAGACACTAATATTTGTAGTAAAGAACCTAATAGACGCGTCGTCGTCAATAACGGCGGATTGCAATGGGGCTTGCTTTACTATGACGGTCCATTTGCCTCCGGCGATGCTAAATGGGAGCACGCTGATTACCTAGCAGCTGCTGGGGCGAATCTAGTTGGCGATCTGGCTTTCGATCAAAAGGAATGTATATTCTTATCGCGTATTTATGCGATGCGAACTAATCAAGTATTAGAAATCAAGAACAGTGATACGGTGGGGCACAATGCAAATCTAGCGGGTCTAACATCCGCTAACATGCAAATTGGTCCAAATTCATCGGTATCTTACACACCGGCCTATCAAGAAAACAAACCGTTTACCGTCGACTGTAAAGCACATCCGTGGATGTCATCGTACATGATCGTGCGAGATGCTCCGTTCTTTGCAGTAACCGGTGAAGATGGTTCCTTCCAAATAAGTAATGTTCCCACCGGCGTGGCTTTGCCATTTAAGTTTTGGCATGAAGTCTTGCCGTCCGGTGCATTTGAAATAACGATTAATGGGACTGCTGTGAAATTGAGTCGTGGCAAGTTTGACTTACCTCCCCTAGAACCGGACGAACAGCGCGAGTTGAACATTGAGATTAATGCTGAATTATTTAATAGCGCACTTTAAAGGTAAACCTGCGAAACAAAAGCGGCCAGACAAAACATGATTCTTGTGCAAATGTTTGAATGCATGCAGAATCAAATGCGAACACGGAAAGAATGATTGGATACAGAGAAATGAAACAGTTTCACAATAACCGACACCAAGGAGTACGGATTGCATCCATTGCTGTCTTGGTATGTTCGGTTTTGTTGACCGCCTGTAGTGACCCCGCTTACTTTCAGTTTAACGAAGCTTATGTGCAAGCCACTCAGTGGAAACCGGATGTCGCTAAGCCGCAAATGCGTAAAGAAAGTGATGTGGAACTGAATGAATCGCAAAAAGAGAACATCACTACGATCTTAGAAGGTACTTTTGGAACTCCGGACAATCCGCGGCTTCCAGGTGGAGTCGGCCTAGGTGATTTCCTGAGTCTGAGCAAGTTACAACAAGCTGCGGGACCCGTGGAACGAGATGAAGCACATATTCCGCGAGGGTTGTATCGCCAGCACTGCGCACATTGCCACGGTGTCACGGGTGACGGACAGGGCCCAACAGCATCATTCCTAAATCCTTATCCTCGAGATTATCGACTGGGTCAATTTAAGTTTAAGATGACCGATACGGGTGGTGTTTTTAAAAAGCCATAGAAAGAAGATCTAAGAACTACTTTGCTAGAAGGTATTCCCGGAACGGCGATGCCAAGTTTCCGAGTTCTCGCGGGTACGGACATTAACCAGATGATAGACTATGTCATTTACTTGGCTATCCGTGGTGAAGTCGAGCGAAGCTTGATCGATGCGACTTTGGAAATCACAACGAGTGATGAACAGCCACTGCTAGTTGATTTTAACAACGGCGATCTTAGTGAAGTTAAGCAGTTAATCGGCAGTGTTGTTATTCAATGGGTCGGACCTGATAAGACCGGTAACGCTCAACGTACAATCGCCGCTGCACCAGATAATTGGAATTCACCAGAGAGCGTGAAGATTGGCCGTACTTTGTTCTTTCAGGGTAAGGCTAACTGTTTTAGTTGTCATGGTCAGACGGCCATCGGTGACGGCCAAAAGAACTTGTACGACAATTGGACGTTGGAATTGCTTGGTCTCGATCCCAGTTCCAGTAATGCCGCGGCGGACGCGGAAGATATTAGTCTAGAAAGCCAACTGTATTTCTACAACGAACATTTAGCGGGTATCGGGGCATTAAAACCTCGAGTAATCTCGCCACGTAATTTGCGTTTAGGGAACTTTCGCGGTGGCCGTCGGCCGATCGATATCTACCAACGCATTACATCTGGAATTCAAGGCACACCGATGCCGGGTAACACAAAGTTGACAGAAGCCGAAACTTGGGGTTTGGTGGCCTATGTGTTGAGTTTGCCGTATGAGGCATCGAGTCGACCACAATCAGCCCCGACATTTCAACGTGAGCGTAATTAGTATCGAGTTATCGTAAATCATTTTAAGCGATTCAACGTAATTTATTTTTTGGGAGAAACAAGGTGGGACGTTTTTGGAGCCTACTATTCCTGTCAGTACCAATTCTTGGTGTCGCGGCGTTCGTATTTGCCGTAATACCGGGTGGCATTTTTGCTAACCATTGGTTACCTGAGGATATTAGCCAGCACGGGGCGGTTATCGATAAGCTGTTCATGTTTATCATGTATTTGACGGGAGTCGTGTTCATTGTGACATCCTTCTTATTGTTCTGGTTCATGTGGAAATATGATGCCGAAAGGAATACAGAACCGGTCAAGTATGTGCATGGATCGCATACATTGGAAATCATTTGGTCCATCATACCGGCGGCAACGTTACTATTCATTGCGATCTTTCAGATGGACGCGTGGGCAGATGCTCGTATGAAATACCCAACTGACAAAACAACTGGTTTGAAAAAACCACCATTGCTTTTAGTCACGGGGCGTCAATTTGAATGGCGAATGCAATACGCTGGTGAAGATAAAATCATCGGAACGCCGGATGATATTCACCTTGTGAACGACCTCCGCATTCCGGTAAATGAAGAAATCGTTATTCAGATCCAGACACAAGATGTGTTGCACAGTTTCTTTTTGCCAAATATGCGCATCAAACAGGATGTTGTGCCGGGCATGAAACAGCACATTTGGTTTGAAGCGAAAAAAATCGGAACCTATGACATCGTCTGTGCTGAACTGTGTGGGTGGGGGCATTACAAAATGCGAGGTCGCTTGATTGTGCAGTCTGAGGACGATTTCAATGAATGGATGGCGAGCGCCATAGCCGAACAAAACAAAACTTCTCTTAATGTTAATGAGTAGTAACAGCAGGATATTAGACAAACGATGAATACAGCCACGGTAGATGACGGTCATGGACACGCAGGGACAATGTCTCTGAAATTGTTTATTTCGACCTATGTGTTTTCTAAAGACCACAAGATGATTGGCATGCAGTTTCTGTTCACGACACTGCTATGGTTTTTTGTTGGCGGTTTGTTAGCGATGGGAATTCGTTGGCAGTTAGCATTTCCTTGGACCGACATGCCGGTTATTGGTGGTCGTTTGTTTTCAGCTGAAGGCGGTCAGATTTCGCCCGAATTCTACACAACATTGTTTACCATGCATGCAACGGTAATGGTCTTTTTCGTCATCATTCCAATCTTAGCTGGGGCGTTCGGTAACTTTTTGATTCCGCTGATGATTGGTGCGGATGACATGGCGTTCCCGACTCTTAATATGCTCAGTTATTGGTTCATGTGGCCGGCTTTTATCTGCATTGGTATTAGTTTTCTTACGCCACCCTATGGAGCCGGTGGGGGGTGGACTTCCTATCCTCCCTTGTCCTCGGTGATAACGGCGGCGCCGGGAAGTGAAATGGCGCAAACATGGTGGTTGACCGGCGTTACGCTAGTCGGAATCGCATCGATGCTGGGTTCCGTAAACTACCTGACTACAATCATTCAAATGCGTGCTCCAGGATTGACCATGTTTCGGTTGCCGATGACGATTTGGAGTATGTTTATCACAGCTGTTTTACAGGCTTTCGCTTTGCCGGTATTAACAGCGGGTGGTGTCATGCAACTGCTCGACCGTCTCATAGGAACAGGATTTTTTATTCCCGAAGGGCTGGTTGTTAATAACTCCGAAATGCTTTCCGGTGGTGGACAGCCATTGCTGTGGCAGCACTTGTTTTGGTTCTATTCCCATCCAGCGGTCTATATCATGATCTTGCCAGCGATGGGTATGGTTTCAGACATGCTTTCCTGTTTTGCCCGCAAACCAATCTTCGGCTACAAGCCAATGGTCTATGCAATTTCTGGAATTGCGGGGCTAGGATTTATCGTCTGGGGGCATCATATGTTTGTATCGGGCATGAATCCGATGTTGGGTATGACCTTCATGGTCTCGACGATGATGATTGCCTTGCCCTCTGCTGTAAAAGTCTTCAATTGGCTAGGTACCATTTGGGCAGGGAAGATTCAGTTTACCACCCCCATGTTATTTTCATTGTCATTTGTCTCGATGTTTATCATTGGTGGTTTGTCCGGAATTTTCATGGCGGCGACACCAGTTGATATTTTCATACACGACACCTACTACATAGTGGCACACTTCCATTATGTGTTGTTCTGCGGCACAGCAATGGCCGTATTTGGAGCAATCTATTTCTGGTTTCCCAAAATGTTTGGCCGCAGCATGAACGAAACCGCTGGTAAGTGGCACTTCTTTTTGACTTTCGTATTCATGAATGGCACGTTTTACTTGATGCACATTTTAGGCGCTGTTGGATTCCCACGACGTTTGGCTGATCCGTATCATTACGAGA
>JAYZBF010000070.1:0-7894 GCA_036338835.1 Planctomycetota bacterium | reverse complement strand
TAATGCATCAGAGCTTAGTATCTAATAGCGCAAGGATTTGCACAAGAAGGGGTATACAGAACGGACGCGTGTAAAACGCGGCATTTAAAACCACGGAGGTTTTTCACCAACGGCAGGCATCTCGATGACTTTAGCGCTATGAATCCCCAGATGCGATTCGAGATCCTGACTCACTTCTGCTGGGGGACTGCTGTCGAGATTTAGAACACCAATCGCTTTGCCGCCAGGATGGTCGCTGATGGCGCGCCCGACTGACATTTGTGCGATGTTGATTTCATGTTTGCCCAGCGATGAACCCATCAGGCCAATAATGCCGGGGATATCGTTATGTATAAACACGAGCATATTGCCGTCGAGGTAGGATTCTAATCGCATGCCGTCGATTTGAATCAAACGCGGCATGTGGTTGCCAAAGACAGTACCACCGGCCGTGTAAGATTGTTTGTCGGTTTCAATAGTCGCTGTAATCGACGAGCGAAATGCACTCATCTCACTCGTGATATTTTCCTTGAGTTCGATGCCACGTTCTTGCAGTAGAACTTGGGCGTTAACAATGTTGACGTTGGTGTCCAATGCGCGTTGCAATAGTCCTGCGCAGAGTGAGGCAGTCAGTAGTTTAGTATCTTTTTGGCTTACTTCGCCACGATATTCGATGGTGAGTTTTTTGACATTACCTTGATGCCATTGCGCAAGGAATATTCCCATGCGATAGGCGAGGTCGAGGTAGCCCGACAGTGCCTCTAGCGTTGCGGGGTCGACTGCGGCCATATTCACGGCGTGCCGAATGACACCGGTAGTCAGATAATTGATGGCAAGATTAACGGCTTCAACGGCAACTTGTGTTTGTGCTTCTTCCGTGTTTGCACCGAGGTGTGGCGTACATAGGACGCCTGCTTTTTGAAACAAGGGGTTGTCGGTACAGGGTTCCGTTTCATAGACGTCGAGTGCGACTCCGGCGAGTGTGCCATCATCGATGCCCGTCGCTAGAGCGGACTCGTCGTAGATGCCACCACGAGCACAGTTTATTAGTCGTGCTCCTGGTTTGATGATTTTGAGTTCTTCATGGCCGATGAGCCCTGTGGTTTCTGGGGTTAATGGAGTATGAACTGTTAAGTAGTCAACACGTGGCAACATGTCATGCACTGTATCGCAAAGCTCGACACCAATTTTCGCGGCTTGTTCGCTCGTTAGAAATGGATCATACCCTATCAATTCCATTTGGAATGCTTTGGCGCGTTTGGCCACCTCGATGCCGATACGACCGAGGCCAACAATACCGAGGACTTTATCAGCGAGTTGCGTACCCATGTACTTTTTACGATCCCATTTTCCGACTTGCAGGCTTTGAAAGGCCGGCGCAACGTTTCTCGAAAGAGCCAGTAGCAACGTCAATGTGTGTTCGGCCGTGCTAAATGTGTTCCCAGTCGGAGTGTTCATGACAATGATACCCTGTCGAGTGGCAGCAGCCTTGTCGATGTTGTCTGTTCCGACACCGGCTCGCACAATAACTTTGAGTCGTACATTGCCGATCAACGATTCTTCGCTCAATGTGACTCCGCTGCGGCAAATCGCTCCGTCAGCATCGAGCAAGGCATTGTGTAAATCGTCACCTGTGAGACCTGTGCAGACTTTATATTCGATGTCGGCATGTTGCTCTAATATGGCAAGGCCCTTTTGGGCGATGGTGTCGAGTATGATAATGTTTGGCATGGTGTTAGTCTTGTTGTCGATGTGCGTTGAAGCTGAGGTGGTTTTGCGTTTTGCGCGACTCGTGTCGTGTCACGCGGGAGAGTTTCTAACGCGAACAGCTATTTTGAGTATAAAAGGAATTCATGAAATCACGAAGGGCTAATACTCCCTCATGTGGCATGGAATTATAGATCGAGGCACGAATTCCGCCGACGCTGCGGTGACCCTGTAAGCTGGTTAAACCTTGCTCGTTGGCTTGTTTTAGAAATAAATCGGTAAGTTCCTGACTCGGCAAGCGAAACGTTACGTTCATGAGCGAGCGGTTTGCAGGGGCTGCATGTCCGCAGTACATGTCCGGTAGGCGATCAATGGTCGCATAGAGTAGCCCCGCTTTTTCGCGATTGATTTGGTTCATGTTTTCAAGACCACCGATATCGTTAAGCAACCACTGGCACACGAGGTCGACCATATAAACCGCAAATGTGGGTGGCGTGTTGTACATTGAATTAGCGTCGGCATGATGACGATAATTTAGATAGCTGGGGCATTCGTTGATCGTGGGGTGTAACAGGTCCTTGCGGATAACGACAATTGTTACGCCGGCTGGGCCAGCATTTTTTTGGGCACAGGCGTAAATCATTCCATATTTATTTATGTCGATAGGGCGACTGAGAAAATCTGACGACGCGTCACAAATTGAGGGCACCGTCGTGAAACTCAAATCGTCTTGGAACTGAACGCCTTGAATAGTTTCGTTGGAGGTGTAGTAGACGTAAGCGGCGTCGTTCGTGACGAGTGACTGTAGATCTGTTTGGTCCGGTAAATCGCTGTAGCCGTTTTCCTTTCCAGACCAAATCATGTCGGTCGCGTGGCAGTTAGCGGCTTCTTGGTGCGCCTTGTCACTCCAAGTTCCAGTGACAATATAGTTTGCGCGGTCTGTGTCAGATTGGAGAAGGTTGATCGGGACCATCGAAAACTGTAATCGGGAGCCGCCTTGTAAAAAAAGTACTTCGAAATCGTCATTGGCTCCAATTAGCTGGCGGATTCCATCTCGAGCGGAATCTAGCACGTCGATAAAGGCGGAACTGCGATGACTGATTTCAAGGATGCTTGCGCCGCAACCGCGAAAGTTAAGCATCTCCTGTTGAGCTTGCTCAAGGACGGGTAATGGCAACCCGGCAGGGCCAGCGCTGAAATTAAAGGTACGATCGTGATTGGACATTAGTAGGGCAGCATGCGTGGAAAAAAGAAGGTTCTACGTTGCGATTTTAGAGGCAGATTGGGATTCTGTACACACCTGAAAAGGAGGCACGTGAGTGCCGTCGGTTGACCTATAAAAACTGACAGTCGTCGGGCTGCCGACACTACCTTTTATTATGGGCTTGTAGTGTTTGAATGCGCCTATTAATAGCGTCCGCGGGAGACGTTTTCGTTTGCCATACGCGTGTTGGCGGATTCGGCAGAGCTGTTTCTGAGTTGTTGGTTCAGTGATGCGATTCGTGTCGCGAGTTCTGTTTGGTGGTTGTCTAAGATGTAGGACCGTTGGTACTGAGCTAACGCGAGTTCGGTGTTACCTTGGGAATCGTTAAGAGCAGCCAGTGCCTTCCATGCTCGCGGGTGATTGCGGTCGATGGAACATGCTTGTTCAAGGTGCTTTTTGGCAGCCTGTGCGTCGCCGGACTCCTGGAATAGGCGTGCTAGTTCCACTTCTGGATCTGCTAGGTGTGGTCGGTCTTTACCCCAATTTTCTAGCAAGTCAAATGCTGCTTGTTGGCGATTGGTTTGAGTTAGTAAGACGGCGAGTCCTCGGTGACAATCGCTATGATCGGTGTCGAGGTCCAAGCAACGATTGTAGAGGGCTTCGGATTCTTGGAGGAAGCCACTATCGCGATTTTTTGTACCCATGCGATGGTAGACAGAAGCGAGATTGTAATACGCATCGGCATTGGTTTCGTCCGTACCCAACGCATATTGGAATCGTTCAATTGCAGCCGGGTAATTTCCCGTCTGGAATAATTCGACTCCCTGTTCGTTCCAGCCATTTGCTGTCAAACCGCAACCGATTTGCAAGCTGATACTTGATAGAAACAGGATGGTTGCGACGTACTGGATCAATCGACCGTATTGATGACGGCGGTTGTTGGATAATGGAGACATAATCTTCCCGCTTGAAAAACGAATTGCGCTAAGAAGATTAACGATTCGACGTCTTGCGGGCAAGATTAATTATCTTGATTAGTAGCTTAAATGGCAGTTTTAGAGTATCCCAAGCTGCGAACGACTTCTAGGATTTCGCTGCATGTTGGAAAATTACGACCACTACTGCGTTTGTAGGCTTCATAGGCCATCATGAATTCACGTTCTTCGCTGGAGTAGTCGCGCTCGCATGTTGTTGGATCGATGTTACGCCGCCTCGCTGTTTTTTCCATGGGGTCTGCTGAGTTCTTCATCTTCTTCTCTCCCTAAACTTTGATTATGGTTTTGGTATTCGATTGGATTCGCGTTTTGATTCGAGTGAGACAACGTTGAAGTTGTAGCACACTTGAGACACTGTAAAGATTCCACATCTTTACCGGTCAGGCAGGAGAGATAAGAGAGAAAAGATATAACGATTAGGAAAACTGGTGGGTTTTGCAAAAGTTTACGGATTACGGGATATTTACGGTTATAGGGAGTAGCCGCTTAGGACGACGAATAAACTTATAGCCGTAAACAATGACAACATATATGGATAGAGTTTGGCCTCGTATTTTTTTAGGCCAGGCCAGCATTAAGAGCGGTTGAAGTATTTTCGCAGCATATCTTCGGCAGCCTGTTTGGAGTCTTCCGAGCTTTCGGTTTCCGGTGGGCGGTTAGGGAGTTTGATAGCTTTACGTTTTTTCCCCGTTACCTGAGTATCGTCTTTTGTGTTTTCTTCGTCTTCGGCGCCTTCTTCGTCTTCGGTGTCGTCAGACGATTCTTCAGCTTCTACAAGTGGCTCGATGTTTTTTGTGTCTTTGAGCTTAAATTGACGCGTAACGGTATCAGAATCGTCAGAGTTCATTTCTTCTAAAATCGAAGTTTCTAGCCAGCTGGCAATACTATCATCATCAGAGCTACTGACTTCCATATTACGCGTAGCACTGCGTTGTGCAACGTCTTCAACACCCTGAATCTTTGGTTGTTTTGTACCACCAAGACTATGATCGAGTACGAGTTTAAATGAGAGAGGGCCAACGACCAACTTGTCCCCATTGTTAAGGATGGCAATGTTTTCCACTCGTTGGTCGTTAACAAACGTACCGTTTTTACTACCAAAATCGCGGATTGCAATTTGAGAATCAGTAATAATGATTGCGCAATGATGACGGCTGATGGCATCACTTTTTGGCCGCAAATGACAATCCTCGCCGCGTCCAATGAAAAACTTGGAAACGGGAATTGTAATCTCTTTGCCTTTACTAGGTCCTTTTAGGACACAAAGTTTAGCTTTCATACAACGATCACTTAGGTTTGACGACAAAACAATAATATAAGAACATTTAGACGTCAATCAAACTCTGAGTCACACCTGTGAAGTCGATAGTATTATTCCAAAACACAAACCAAAAGGAAATACTTATATTGTCTTACCACGGGAAAAATAAAGTGTGGCAAGCTGGTTTTGAACTTGTATATGGCACAGTACATGACGACAAGTGTTTATTCGTATTACAAAATGCTAGCAATAAATTGTGGGGACGTCAATTGCACTACACCCCCCTAAATAGCGGTAAATACTATTGTTTCATATTCCAAATATCGGCGTCAAATTTTGATACTTGGATCGTAGTGACAACGCGTTTCTCATCGTCTGTTAAGGGCTTTTCGACAAAAACAGTGTTAAATAGTTTCTGTAGATATGGCACCCAAGCTGACTGCAATATATTTGCGTTCATATCTGAACTGCTCAATTCGTGGATACCTGGCAATTCAGGCGCAAATACTGATTGTCCTGTCAGTACACTGCCATGTTGCAGTACGTAATCACGATTCCTTCGTTGCGCGCTACCGGCTATCTTGAAATCGCTCAGCAATACGTCACACCCGCAACGTCGCTTAAAGCACAGAAACGAATCTTGTTGTTTGTCCGACGTCTGTGTTGCGTTTGCGGCTATTGCTTGAATATTGAACTGCTGCAACGTGTCCATCAACGATTTGTGCACAAGATCATAGACGTCCGCAATTTGTTGCGATGCAAGATTATGACTAGGAAAAATGAGGCTATACGTTAGCTCTTGGTCGTGCAGTAAGGCTCCACCACCGGTTGAGCGTCTGAGCCAAGGAAGTTGCTGGGACCATTCGTATGTTTGTGCTTCTTTATAGGATTGAAAATAGCCTAGCGACAGCGTAGCGGGATTCCATTGATACAGCCGCAGGACAGCTTGTTTGTTGACTTGAGCAGCGAGCAACAGCATTTCATCGACAGCCATATTCCAGCTACCGGCTTGAGGTGGATCTAGGATCAACCGCATTTCTGGGAATGTTAATCCTGCTTGGGCGTCCATTTCATTACGGGCTTTCGTGCGGCTTGCACTTCATCGGGGCGACTGATGATGGTTGAATGAGGAGCCGTGGCTAGCACTTTGGGAGATTCCTGCACAATGGTTTCAAGCGTCATGGCAAAGGCGTCGAGCGTTTGCTTGCTTTCCGTTTCGGTCGGTTCCATCATCATCGCTTCATGCACGGTCAACGGAAAATAGACAGTCGGCGGATGATATCCATAATCGAGCAATCGTTTAGCGATATCCATGGCTGGTTGATTGAGGCCGTTTTGTTTGCCAATCGATTCAACGCTAGCGACAAATTCGTGCATGCAGCGATTTCCCAAAGGGACATCAAGAAACCCTTTGACTTGACTCAGCAAGTAATTCGCATTCAGTACGGCATTTTCAGCAATTCGTTTCAGCCCGACTGGGCCATGCGACAAGATATAGCTATACGCTCTTACTAAGACACCCACGTTGCCGAAAAAACTGCGGACTCGGCCAATAGACTTCGGACGATCGTTATCAAGGAAATAAGTTTGAGAGCCATCATCGAATCCAACGATCGGCTTGGGCAAGTAGGCTCCTAGTTCAGCGGTTACGCAAATCGGACCAGCCCCCGGACCGCCGCCGCCATGTGGTCCACTAAATGTTTTATGTGGATTGAAGTGCATCATATCGGCTCCGAAATCACCAGGTCGAGTAATTCCCAGGATGGCATTCATATTCGCCCCGTCGAGGTAAATGAGCCCTCCGCATTCGTGGACCAAATCAGAAATTTCTTGGACTTGATCGTCAAACAACCCCAACGTACTTGGGTTGGTTATCATAAATACTGCGGTTTGGTCATTTAATTGTTCCTTGAGTTTCTCGAGATCGACTCGACCATCGCTGCAACTCGGAATGGTCACAAAATCAAATCCTGCCATGCGAGCACTCGCAGGGTTTGTACCATGAGCGCTATCTGGTGCGAGGACAGTCGTGCGCTTTTCACCGCGTTCACGAAAATACGCCGCAGCCAACATCAGTGCTGCCAACTCACCATGGGCTCCCGCAGCAGGTTGCAGCGAGACAACGGGCAAGCCGGAGATTTCGGCAAGCATATTCTGCAGACCATACAGTAGCTGCAGCATTCCTTGCACCGTCTCTTCTGGTTGATAGGGGTGGATTTGTGCCAGTCCATCAAACGCTGCGATTCGCTCGTTGCGTTTGGGGTTGTATTTCATGGTGCAGGAGCCGAGTGGGTAATAATGCGTGTCGACACTCATGTTGAGGGTAGAGAGGTTGGTAAAGTGTCGGACAACATCTGGCTCGGTAAGTTCAGGCAGCGGTGGTGCGGTCGCTGAGAGCGCACCTGCGGGGAACCATTTTGCAGGGTCCTGTTGCGGTACATCACTTGCCGCGATACAAACCCCGCTGCGGCCGGGTTGAGAAAGTTCAAAAATAAGTTTGGTGGCTTGAGTGTTACGCATGATGGTATTTGTTTTTGGCTATCGGTTTGTCGGGGTCTTCAATGATTCATGTGCGGGACGCTTTGTTTACTGAGTAAGAACATTGACGAGATCATCGATTTCCTGTTTTGTTCGTTTTTCAGTGATGGTAATCAATAAACAATCTTCCAATTCGTCGTACCATTGTCCTAATGGCAGACCGGCAAGAATGTTGTTCTCGCAAGCTTGCTGTAGCAGTTGTTGCACATC
>JAYZBF010000069.1:0-12146 GCA_036338835.1 Planctomycetota bacterium | reverse complement strand
GAGCCGTTGTCGCTTCAGTTTGTAGTTGATTCCTATCCAATCAAGACTTCCAATGGTTCAGCGTACTCTAAATTCTTCAATCACGTCTTCATCTAACTCAATACCCAAACCAGGCTCTGTCGGAACAGGCACCCGGCCGGAAATCACTTGCGGCAGGTTCGCCACTAGCTTCCTCATCAACGGGCTCGGGCGTAGACAATATTCCACGAGATCACCATCGGGCACAGTTGAAATCCAATGCAAACTGGCTGCCAGATTGATTCCGGTACTAAAACAGTGCGGAACAGCTTTTCGACCATGCGCCGTCGTCATATCAGACACTCGCTTGCAGACGGTGATCCCTCCACAAAATGCAATATCAGGCTGGACAATATCAAGGCCCCGCTCAATCAGGTCTTCAAAGTCCCAGTGGGTAACATCCCCTTCCCCCCCGGCAATCGGAATCTCACTACGCTTACACAACTCCGCATATCCTTTACGATCATCCTGACCAACGGGTTCTTCTAGCCACGTCAGATTAAAGGGTTTGAACAATTCCGTTCTCCCCAACGCAGTTTCCCAATCCCAAGCGTGCCCTGCATCCACCATCAAATCGCGCTCGACGCCTATCGCCTCACGAGCCGCTTGCACATGAGCAACATCCACCGCTGCATCATCTCCGATTGGTCCCCAGCCAAACTTAACTGCCGTGAGCCCCATTTCCACATATTGCTTGGCCATCTCGGCAGTTTGCTCAGGGGTATCGGCAAACAACACACTCGCATACGCTCGGACATCATCACGCAACCGCCCTCCTAACAACTCCGAAACCGGCTTCCCTTCGGCTTGGCCTTTGATATCCCACAAGGCA
The DNA here is from genome assembly GCA_036338835.1 of Planctomycetota bacterium. Taxonomy (GTDB): domain Bacteria; phylum Planctomycetota; class Planctomycetia; order Pirellulales; family Pirellulaceae; genus UBA721. The sequence continues at coordinate 11,296 of JAYZBF010000069.1, read as the reverse complement.
ATATCAGCGCCACTGATCGCATGAATTGCGGCGCCGCGGCGGCCAAAGCGATTCGTCTCGTAGTACATCTTTTCCCATAGCGCCACCGGATCGGTCGGATCTTCACCCAACAAAATCGACGTCAGACCGTGCCGTCGAGCGGCACTGCGAGGAGCTTCAAAGCAAGCCTTGCAAACATAGGATTGACTCGTTACTTCGCCCACTCCTGTAATACCCTCATCCGTATGAATGCGGACGATGAGCACATCCAGCGTGCCATCAGGAATGGCCTCCACATTGGGAACCCGTAAATGAATCGGTTCTACAGCCGTTATTTTCATGACACTTTACGCTCACTTACAGACTTTACAACGAAAACTCAACATCATCATCCAACGGAAACATTGGGCGACCACAATTTTTGTAGGGCAAGCTTTTCAAATTTGCACTCGTGCTCCCCGCGACATCGACAGCCACAATATCCGCTGCAATATCTTCATAGTATGGCCGAAATCCATTTGGGCTTTTCACCACCACCACATCAAAATCCACCGGCTGTAACCCATGCTCGGTATAGACCATTTGACCAACAACATAAACAGCGACACTCGTCACAAGTAACGTGATCGTTCCGCTTTTCAAGACAGCCGTAGTTCCGGCCTTTCCAAGCAATCCATTTTCATATTGAAATTGCCCGTCATGCAGCGACACCACCTCGAAGGGCAACTCCACTGGTGTAAATCGCTGAGGATCTAACTGACCACCAATTGGCATTGTAAACTCACCGCCAACCCCGACTTCCACCGCACGCTGCGCAACCGGAGCATCAACGACGGACACGAGCACCTTGCCTAGAAATCCATACTGCAATATTCCTTTGATGATCTCGTTACTATCACCGGATGCCCCAGAAGCGGTCGCATCAGCGGCATCCGAAAAAACAGTCAACCCCGTAACGTTTGCCGCGCGCTCGATGCTATCAGACAACGAACTGAGCTCAGCCTTGAACCATTCGCGGTTGTTCCACATGAAATCCGCAATCTCTGCCGCTTCTGTTTCAGCAGTCGCTGGATCAGCATTTCGATAGACAATAATATTAGTCCGCAAGTCTGGTACATCCGTAAAGGCATTACCAATATTTACACCAGCGGCCAAACCGCCCGGGCTCTCCTCAATTTGCTGGCACATCCGAATTGCTTCACCAAACTTTCCTGTCTCGGTCAACAACTCATCACCTCGTACTAACATCGGTATCTTAATCCGTGCCAATTCGGGTTGAATATCACCATTAAGCAAGGCGATAAGATTGTGCGCTGCACGCACTCCTGTTTCGTATTGGTCGACATGCGGATACGTGTGATAGGGCACAATGATATCAGCATTTTTCAACATGCGGTCGGTGAGAATTGCGTGTAAATCAATCGTTGCCACAATCGGAACATCACCCACAAATTCACGAATCTTTTCCAGTAAATAACCCTCAGGGTCATTTTCCGACTGACCCGCCATGGCCCCGTGTAAGACGATCAAACAACCGTCAATTTCCGATTCACAACGTATCGTCGCCAACAATTCCCCCAGCAATCGATCCAGATCGTCCGTTGGAACAGCGCCACCGGACACACTGTCAGCGGCCATGGTCGGGACGCATTCCATATCACCGCTTCCTCGCAGGACGTCGATGGCACCTGCTAATTCTGTCCGCGTATCAACGAATTGGTTGAATATCTCCGAACCACGAACAATACGAAACATATCGTAGGGAGTCGGAGCGGGATTGAACGTCGATGTTTCTTGTTTTAAGTCAGCAAGTAATATTCGTGGCATAGCTTTATGGGCGTGGCTAATCCTTCTAAGGCAAAGTTTTGTACAATACAGACTCAATAAAGCTGAGACCATAAAACCTAAACGGTACGTTGATTGTATGAAATATCTATTACCCTTGCTGATTTTTACCTGCTGTAGCTTTGTCACAAAACCTACCGTCGCCCAAGAAGCTGAATCACTCGAATACGGAGTGACTGAGAAACACGTCATGGTTCCAATGCGAGACGGCGTGAAACTGTCGGTTTATCTTTATATTCCCAAAGGGGAGGGTCCTTGGCCAGCATTGTTGGAACAGCGTTACGCGAACGCTAGAAGTTTGCGTGTGCGCAATGAATTTGCCAAACTTGCTTCGCACGGGTATGTCGTCGCGTTGCAAAATTTCAGAGGATCACAACTGTCAGAAGGCACTTGGGTTGGATATCGCGCACTGGGATGGGGCAAATTAAAAGATGGCTACGACACGGTCGAGTGGCTCGCTCAACAAAAATGGTGCACCGGCAAAACTGGGACCTTTGGCAGCTCTCAAGCTGGGTATGCACAGAACTTCCTCGCAGTCACTCAACCCCCGTCATTAACCGCTCAATACATGATCGACACGGGGTTAAGCCTATTTCAAGAAGGCTATCGTATTGGAGGGGCGACTCGACCAAATCGATTTAAAGGAATGGGGGCAGTATGCCGAGTCCCAGAACACAATGATTTGCTAATGCAACAGTGGTATGAGCACCCGCATTATGATCGTTATTGGAAACAAGAAGATTGTGCCCGCCACTTCGACAAGATGAACGTGCCCTGTATGACCATCGGTAGTTGGTACGATTTTATGTGCCAAGGATCCGTGGAAAGTTACATTGGGCGACAACACAGCGGAGGCCCACAATCTCAAGGCAACCAAAAATTACTCGTCGGCCCATGGTTACATGGTCGTTTCAACAAAGGCAGTAAAGTTGGTGAACTACAATACCCTGAAAATGCTGAATTTGATTTACTCGGACACATGGTGCAGTGGTTCGACCATTACCTCAAAGGAAAAGATAATGGTGCCAACACTCAACCTAATGTCCAATATTACAAAATGGGCGCGACTCAAGAAAAAGACGCCGCCGGTAATCAATGGATTGCCGCCGACGATTGGCCGGTGCAAGAATCCAACACGTCCTATTTCTTAAATCCTGCTGGGAAACTCTCACAAACCGCGTCTACTGCTAACCGAACACAAAGCCATATAATATCTGATCCTTTGAACCCGGTATCGATTCCCACACGGTCCTTTCCGGGTGCCCGCGATGCACGAGCTGTGGAAAGTCAAGAAAATGTGCTGACATTTACCTCGCCAGTGCTCACCACACCTGTCGAATGGACGGGCCATGTGACAGCTGACCTCTATGTCCGCTCGACCGCTAAAGACACTGATTTCATTGTCCGCGTAAGCGATGTTTACCCTGACGGCCGCAGCATTTTGATCGTCGATTACATTATGCGAGCGAGATATCGTGATGGGTTCCACAAAGAATCGCTACTGGTCCCAGGTAAAGTCCATCGCTTGCAGTTTCATGTGGGCTGGCTTAGCCAAGTTTTCAATACAGGACACCAAATTCGGGTCACCGTTTTAAGTACCGGAAGTGAGTTTTTTGAACCCAATCCTAATACCGGCGAACCACTCACTATTGAATTCCCTGACAACGCACGACAGGCAATCAACACGATTCTGCACAGTCAACAATACCCCTCTCGAATTATCGTGCCACAGGTGGACAAACCCTAGTCTTTACCTCTCAAGCCAACCACCAACGAAACGATCAAGTAAATTAAGCCGAAGCTGCTGTGGCCTCAGGTCATGTGGGTCATGTGGGTCATGTGGGGCGACCACCCCGTTGGCGTGGAGGTGGCGGAGGAAAATCCTCAGCTAAACGGCGTATGTTGGTCGTCATATTACCCAGCATCACATCTTCCAACACAAAGATTGCGGCAATTCGCCCCAGACCTCTGTAGGTCGTTTTATAGTACAAGTTCAACGCCACACCGCCTGAATCCGAATCCACAGAAACACTAAGCACAGCCGTGCGAATACTCGATTCGATATTAAACGTCATACCGCTTCCTGGGGCGAAATAATCGACTGTCCAAGTCTCTGTAATTGGTATACCTAACAAGCTTGTGGTCACTTCATAAGTTTGACCCTCCTTGATCTCCGCCGGATCCTCAGGCATCCCAGAAACCACTGGATTCCACTCGGGCCACGAGGTTAAGTCACCGATTAGCAAATCAAATATCTGTGATTTAGATGATGAAACCGCCGCGACAGACGACACTTCAACCTCACCACCGCCCGCAAGGTACAAACAACCACTGATAATAGACCCCCACACCAGCGTTACAAGGGTTCGGTTAAGCCATACGTTCTTTTCGCTGGACTCAATAGGTTCACGCTCTTCTTTCGATTTGAAGAGAGATTTCACCTCCGCTTGGTCAGACACATTTTCGTCTAACATATATTCCCCCGACAAATTTATAGTAAGAAACACTTACGTGTAATATAAATAAGATCGACCAAAGAATGTGAAACAAAAACCCACTGGGAAATTGTAGTCGGAGTCTATTTGCGCAAATCAGCGCTAGTTCGTGGTTCCGAAGAGTTGCTGCCTAATCTCCGGTATTCTGACATGAGGATCATCGTGCTTGCGGGCGTAATCACGCAGTTCTTCGGTAAGCCGTCGTATCAACAGGTTGTGTTTACTTTGACCATATAGATTAACAACTTCACTGGGATCCGCTTGTAAATCAATAAGCCACGGTTTGTCACTCTCGGAAATGACCAGCTTAAAACGAGAAGTCACTGCGCTGAGCCATGGTTGGTTGGGCGTGCTCCGCATAAATGCGATATCATGCCAGTTCGTCTCTTTTCCTGCGAGCAACTCAGACGCATCTCGACCATCCACTTCCTGAGAGTTCTCAGCCCCTAGTAATGTCATGATTGTCGGAAAGAAATCAACGCTCGTTAAAGCTTCGTTAACCACTTTTCCACTGGGCAAGCGACTCGGAGCATAAACAATGAAGGGAACTCGTGCCGACCCTTCATAGGGTACTCCTTTATTAAGGCGGCCATGTTCACCACATAAATCACCATGGTCGGACGTAAAGACAATGATCGTCTTTTCCAAAACGCCTTCCGCTTTGAGCGAAGCAATCAATTTACCGACATTGTCGTCAATACATTTCACCATTCCATAATAAGCCGGCATAATTTTTCGCAACTGCGCTGCCGACACACCATTGGCTGGCTTGCCCCAGTTGGGAATCTGGGCGGCTTGTCGCTGCAACGTCAGCGGAATAGGCACTTTGACATTGGCGTACATCGTATCGTACGGCGGACGGACAGTATTGGGTCCGTGAGGGTCAGGCAAACTGATGTAATAACAAAACGGCTTGTCACTATTTTCATGAATAAAATCGACTGCTCGATCACACAGCCAATCCGTCGAAAATGATTTTTCGTCTGCTCCCGCTAAATTATAGTTCGCCTGCCCATTTGCATTTCTCGCAGCGACCCGCGGACCTTTTTCAGTGATCTCAAACTTCTTCCAATGCCCTCGGTTAAACATCCACCGATTGTCAGTGAATCCAAAATTGCGCTCTGGGGCCCATTGCGGTTTGCCGGAACCATCAAGGTGCCATTTGCCGGCGAATCCGGTTGCATAGCCCTGCTGTTTCAAAACGTGAGCAAACGTAATAACGCTGTCCGACAACGGAATGTTGTTGTTAACAACTGGAGTTTTTTGAGGATAATGACCTGAGATAAAAGCAGCTCGTGAAGGCGAACAAACCGGCGTGGTTGCATAAAAACTAGTGCAGAGAACTCCGTTTTTGGCAAGCCAATCAATATTTTGTGTGCCGACGATGCGACCGCCATAACAACCGAGCGTTCCAAAGTGGTGCTCATCGGTCTGAATAATTAACAAATTCATCTTTTCCGCAGCATTCGCTGAAGCGACAAATAACAAACAACATGTCAGACGAAAGAGATTATGCAACATCGTGATGGCCCTTAGAACAGTATCAATCAATTTATATAATTTGGGTTTAAATACATAAAAACCGCGTGATGTAGCGTAGTGCTACCCGCAGTTTCAGCTAGCACATAGTACCTTGTGTGATTTTAGCCTTCGCTTAAACGCAAGATAGGTGGACGCATCATCAATGGGCATGGGCTTGAAATTCATTCAACTGCGACAACACAGACAATCCCGACATCCACGCCTACCTATACGGCGGCGCGACGTTCACGACGAGCAAAAGCGAACGTGACGAGCTTATTGCGTTCAACGTCCCATAGCTTCAGACGCAGACACTTGTAAACATCCCAGGGCAACAATGATGTTATTCCCGGATTTTTCAGTTCTTTGATCGCCGCCATTGCTTTGGGCAATTTGTAGAACGGGATGTTGTGATTCAAATGATGGATGTGGTGATACCCAATATTCGCCGTGAACCAATGAAACAATCGGCTCATGCGAATATAACTCGATGACTTCAAAGCCGCCTGTACATGCGACCAGTCACGTCCGATTTTCAATTCAACGGACGGGTAATTATGCTGAGCATAGAACAAGTATGATCCCATGCCCGCAGCAACTGCCATCGGTATGACCATCACAAATACAATCTTGCTCGGATCAATCATTGCCAATACAACATAAATTGTCGCGTGTACAATCACAGCAAAAATCGCGTCCCAATGACGTCTTGGATTTATGAACAATGGGCGGATACACATGCCTAAGAAAAAGACTGTTACATATCCTAGGCCAATAAATAACGGGTGGCGCGCTATTCTATATTGTAAGCGACGTAACAACGGAGCCTCAGCATAGTCCTTGGTTGTCATCACGGGATAAGACCCAATGCTGGCACCATAGAGTTTGGCGTTGTTTTTGTGGTGATGATTGTGTGAACGTTTCCAAACACTTGGTGGACTCAACGTCACCAATCCAAACACAAACATAAACGCTCGTATAAATTTAGATTTTTTCAGAATCGCACCGTGTTGATAGTCATGGTAAATCACAAACAAACGAACGTGGACGAGTCCGAACACAATGCTCGTCACAATCTTCCACGGTAAGCTCTCTATCATAAAAACAGCAACGAGTAGCGCCGTCCAAACAATGGTTGTCGAGATGACACACCAGAGGCTCACCCATACGTTTTCCGTAGCGTATTTGCGACTAGCAATAAGTAGTTCTTTTGGAGATTTCAATCGACTCACCGTGTTTACCGTCTTAGTTTTTAAACTTCCATTCCATCCACATGTGTTACTCGTTAAGCAATCGAAACTATTGCGCCGTCTAACCGAAACCACTCATGATCTACGATAGCCGTGACAACTGTTGATTCCATTTCTAGGCTTTGAGCAATATCCTCAACACTACGGGGCATGCCCACCTTGAATAAGTAATCCCAAATCTTGTTTCGTTCGTCTTCCATAACTATAACCTGTATCCTGAAAATGCTGCAAACTAAGGTCTGAAAAACCAATGCCGTTTACTTGCGGGTTGCAGTTCTTCTATATCGTCGTGGATTACGGAGATTCCGACAATACGAGCATTCCGATTTCTCCGAGAATCTGCCTTTATTTTCCCCTATTTTACAATACATCTCCGCGAGATCAACGTATTGTGGCTTCCGAAATTAATCGAGAACTGTAGCGAGCGATTATTGACTCAATCCATGCTATTTACGTCTTTTCATATGGTATAAAAGATTAATAATGAAAAATCTCAACAAACTCGTAAATTACGACAACGTCGATCAACAATATCTGGAAAAGCGGGAGTTGAAACCGAGTGCTGGCTGGATATTGTTATGGGCTATGGGCGTTGGTGCCGTAATTTCCGGTGACTTTTTTGGTTGGAATCTGGGACTCGCAAATTCCGGATTTGGCGGATTATTAGTAGCCACTGGGATTATGGCCGTGATGTATTTCTGTATGGTCTTTACAGTCGCTGAACTTTCCGCGGCATTACCTCATGCTGGCGGGTTCTTTTCATTTACTCGCAATGCCTTCGGCCCTGTTGGCGGTTTCATTTGCGGGCTTACCGACGTAATTGAATATGTGATCACACCAGCGGTCATCGTTATTGGGATCGGTGAATACATGAATGTGTTAGTGTTCGGCGAAGGAAATGATCCGTCCATTGCGATTACGATTTTGTGGTGGGCACTGGCCTATGGGCTCTTTGTTCTAATCAACATCATCGGAGTTTCTCTATCGTTGCGCATGGGACTCATTTTCGCCGGCTTAGCTGCTTGTGTGCTACTCGTGTTTTATGGAGGAGTCTGGTTCAACGGTAGTTTTGATTCAGCGCGATTGTTTGATATCGCAGCAGACCCGGGTAACGGCCCGTGGTTTCCCAAAGGACTGTCAGGCATTTTCGTGGCCTTACCATTTGCCATGTGGTTTTATCTGGCCATTGAACAACTCCCTTTGGCCGCCGAAGAAAGTCATAATGCTGCCGGTGACATGCCGCGTGCATTAATCCTCGGCATGGTTACACTATTTATTTTTTCTGTACTGACATTGACCCTCAATACCGGTGTCGTTGGCGCCAATGACTTGGCCACGGATGAAGCCCCGTTGGCGAGTGGATTTATCAAAGTGTTCGGAGTCGGAGATGCCGCTCGTGTGCTAACGCTAATTGCCTTGGTTGGCTTGATTGCTAGTTTCCACGCCATTTTATATGCCTATGGCCGAGTCTTATTTGCTTTGTCGCGAGCGGGATATATCCCTCGGTTTTTATCGCTAACCGGAAAACGACGGACCCCGTATGTCGCCTTGATAGCTGGCGCATTAATCGGATTTGGCTGTGCGTTAGTCATCACATTGACCAAGCCAGATACCGATAGTGATAGTCATGTCGGATCCGCGCTGCTGAATATGGCTGTGTTCGGAGCCGTTATTTCATATGCTTGCGTAATGGCGAGCTTTATTAAATTGAGAATATCGAACCCGAATCTCGCGCGACCCTACCGCAGTCCCCTAGGTATCCCCGGCGCATTAGTGGGACTCCTGTTATCGCTGGTAGCCCTTATCGCCACATTATCCGACCAATCACTGCTACCGGCTGTTGTCGGAGTCGTTGTTTTTTTGCTACTCGGTATGATTTACTTTTTCTGCTACAGTCGTCACCATTTAGTTGCGCAAGCCCCTGAAGAAGAAGTTGCACTGATTGCCGAAGCTAAACATGAATTGGCTTAAATAGGTGGATGTGGCAATGTTTTCACACAGTTTTGCTAACCCTAATAATACGTGCTGCTTGCTAAAAAAGTAACGTAAGGAGTTTGATCAATCTATGATATCACTCGAAGAATTGAAACAACGGTCCGCCAACGGGGAAATCGATACTGTTGTCACAGGTTTTACAGACCTCTACGGACGATTACTCGGAAAACGCTGTGACGCTGGGTTTTTCCTAGACAACATCGCTGAAAACGGTACTCATGGCTGCAATTATTTGTCCACCGTCGACATGGAAATGGAACCGATTGACGGTTACGCTGCGGCAAATTGGGAAGCCGGGTATGGAGATTTCCATCTCGTGCCCGACCTCGCGACTTTGCAAGTCGCTTCATGGCTGGACCGAACCGCCATCGTTTTTTGCGATGTGCAAGATAGTACGACGCATGAACTGATACCCGTGATGCCCCGCAGCGTCCTAGCGGCGCAAATCCAATCAGCGAATCAGCTTGGCTTCACCGCCCAAGCGGCCTCGGAATTGGAATATTATTTGTTGCAAGAGAGCTACGAGCAAGCACATTCTCAGCATTATCACGACCTCAAGGCAGCGGGTTGGTATTTAGAAGACTACCACATCATGCAAGGCAGTCGCCGCGACGCATATCATGGAGAACTACGCCGACATTTGTCCGGTTCAGGCATCCCCGTGGAATCAACGAAAGGCGAATGGGGACTTGGGCAACATGAAATCAATGTTGTTTACACCGACATTGCAGCCATGGCCGATCGGCATATCGTCATTAAGCAATGTGCTAAAGAACTTGCGGAAATCCAAGGCGTCAGTGTGACGTTCATGGCCAAATACAAACAGGACCAAGCGGGGTCGAGTTGCCACATCCATTTAAGTCTATGGAACGACTCGGGAAATGCATTTGCCGGAGAGGAGACGTTAGGCAGAATCCAATGTTCCAACGTATTTAAATCATTCTTGGCCGGCTGGATTCACCATGCGCCCGCTTGCATGCCCTGGTACGCACCAACGGTAAACTCCTACAAACGCTTTCAACACGGATCGTGGGCTCCGACAAGTCTCGCATGGAGCCAAGATAATCGGACTGCAGGATTTCGCGTTGTAGGCAGCGACCAATCGCTGCGAATTGAATGCCGCATCCCCGGCGCTGACGTAAACCCATATCTCGCATTTGCAGCAGCCTTAGCTTCGGGTTTAGATGGCGTTAAAAATGAGATGCAACCGCCAGATGAATTCATTGGAAATGCATATGACCAAGCTGACATCCCTCACGTCGCCGCGACCTTTGGCGACGCGATCACCGAATTCTCGAATAGCGATTTCATCAAACAGAATTTTGGCGAGGCGGTACAACAACACTACAGCCACTTCTTTAACACAGAGCGACTAGCCTATCAAAATGCCGTAACGGATTGGGAACGTCAGCGTTATTTCGAGCGTATTTAGTAAGCGACAGCACTAGGAATTTTTCAAGATTTTTTTCAATAGGGATTTGCATCACGTGTCAGCAACGATACCTCGAATCGGAATCACCATGTATGGCTGTAATGAGGAAGGCAGTTATAGTATTCCTCGCGAGTATGTCGATAGCGTTCAGCGGGCTGGCGGAATTCCTTTGATTTTACCACCGCTGCACAATGTGCAGGCGGCCTTGGAACAAATCGATGCCGTGTTACTCATTGGCGGTGGTGATCTTTGCCCGACATGTTACGGTGGCAGTGACCATGAGGCCATCTATATGACGGATCCTCAACGCGACGCCTATGAAATCGAGTTGACAAAAGCCGTGCTCGAGTCGGATAAGCCGGTATTGGGGATTTGCCGTGGCCTACAAGTCTTAAACATAGTGCTTGGCGGAACCTTGCATGAACATTTACCCGACGTGTACGGCGAATCAGTTAAGCATCGGTTGCCACCCCGAGAACCAGTAAATCATGAAGTAACCGTCGTCGCCGATTCGATGTTAGCCGAGATTGTTGGCGAATTGACATTCAGTGCTCCAAGTTGGCATCACCAATGCTTGGATCAAGTAGCCGACGAATTGACCGTGGTCGCAAAAGCACCCGATGGTGTAATCGAAGCTGTTCAATGGACCGCTAAGAAATGGTGTTTAGCCGTACAGTGGCACCCCGAGCTCGCCGCTGCAGAGGATCCTGTACAACAAAAAATATTTGACGCGTTGGTCGCTAGTTGTCTACCGTAATTCAACATATTTGATACATAGA
>JAYZBF010000068.1:0-7084 GCA_036338835.1 Planctomycetota bacterium | reverse complement strand
TGCACTCGCAATCATTTTCTTGTACCTACCGATGTTGCAAACACGTTTCGCTGTGGAACGACGGCTTGCCGTTTTTAGAGAGATCGGCGTTGTACGCTCAATGTACCAACGTGCACCATTGGCATTATGGATATCGATGGTTTCCGTGTGGCTGCTGGCGTTGCCCGTATATTTAGTCAAAATCGAATTAACACCGCGAGAAGTTGTTATGTTGCCTGCTGTTGTTTTCATCATCTTCGCTTGGCCGACACGCATCCTCCTGGGCTGGGCCTACGCCCGTGCCCACCGCCGTGAAACACCGCGACTGCGATTGTCGATATGGTTAGGCCGCCTGACCCTCATCCCCATCGTGTTTGCTTATGGTTCGATAGTACTCGCATCACGTTACACATCTTGGTATGGTGAATGGAGCTTACTAGAACAACATGCTTTACTGATTCCAATTCCATTCTTCAGCTTCTAGCTGTAGCGAATCATCACGCAATTATCTCTCTTAGCAAAGGACAATATATGTCAAACGCATCAAATGAAAATGACCCTCTAGACGTAAACCCAATACCAGAAGCGGACGCCGCCAATCCATATGTTACTCCCCAAGCTGAGCAAGTAACTTATGTGCCGCCACAACCTGGACCGGAGATGCAAGGCGACGCCACCGGCGGACTCATTCCATACAAAAACAAATATGCACTTATCGCATATTACCTTGGCATATTTTCCTTCTTCATTCCTTTTTCTGGCATCGCAAGTATTGTTCTCGGGGTCAAGGGGTTGCAAGCTCGTAAACGGAATCCTGTTATTAAAGGCTCAGCCCATGCAATTGTAGGAATTGTCGCTGGCGTCTGTACAATCATCATCCACATATGTGCAATCGGAGCAATAGTTGTTGGCGTTATGAACAGGCACTAATTCCGTAACCTCCAGCTACTAATCGGCGGTTATGCATGATGGCGATTGCCCACAACGGCAATGAACATCAACATCCACAAAATCAATAGCGGAAACGCAATCGCGTTGAAAATAAATACCGTTTCAAATCCAACATACACTCCGCCTTGCAACGCCGCTTGGCAACTCCAATAGCACGCTAAATAGGAAATTGTGAACAATACAAAATCGATCAGACCTAAGCCCCAAAACCACCATATTTTTCGAGGCCGGCCATGATAGATCGTCGCGCAGCAGATCCAAGCAAATTGCATCAGCGTATAGCCGCAGGCGCCACAAGTCGTGGTCATGACAATCCAACGTGATTCCTGCAATAAGTATTCCGTGGCGTCGCCTGTAGTAACTGCAAGATGCGCAGTTTGAATAAATTCATAAACCAGACCAAACTCAGCCCACTGCTCGGGAATTATCGCTTAAATCGTAAACACCAATGCTGCCAGCGACCAGTAATACGGCCAGGGAATACCATCGACTCGCCTGCGATAGGCGTGACGAAAATAACAAACAATAGCGATGGCCGCAGCAAGATTGGCAAGCGCGGTGCATTGCCACACGAACCAACCGAGCCGCCAAGACAAAACGTTGTTGCTGACGTAATAAGCGCGATCTAATATAGGCAGTTGCACATCAAGCCCGGGCTGCAACACACCGAGCGCGGTGATCACCCCTAAAACGTGTAGGCCGGATGAAACCAGCAACGTGTAAACTACCCAACGATAATACCGTGTAGACTTTCGAGATAACGTTCTGGTCGAATAATTCATTGGCAGACTTTCGGTTTTATTGGTTCTTTGTATCATCAATCCAAACCGCAGCACACTATAAAGCTTAACTGCATTACAGGAAACGAAAAGCGGGCAATGTCCCTTTCGACGTATCGATTTTATGGAACAAACTGTACGCTAATACGTAACAACTCTTATATAATGAACTGTACTTACAAACAGAGAAAAAGAATCACTGCTAGCGTATCATGACCACTGCTGACTCCGAAAATCTGCATTCCGCCTCTCTCATCGGGCTAACTCTGGGCGACTATCAGATCCTCAGACGCCTCGGACATGGTGGGATGAGTGTTGTTTATTTAGCCGAACAACAATCGCTAAAACGGCGAGTTGCCTTTAAGGTACTCAAAAGCAATCTCGCTGAACAAGAATCCTATGTGCGTAGATTTCACACGGAAGCCCAAGCTGCAGCGTCTCTGGTTCACGCAAATATCGTTCAAATATATGAAGTCGGCAATATCCAAGGGATTCACTTTATCGCCCAAGAATATGTTGCTGGGCAAAATCTCGCTCAATTCATGCAGCGTAATGGAAATGTCTCAAGTGGCTTAGGCGTCAATATTCTGCAACAGGTTGCCGCGGCCCTTAATCGAGCGGGCAAGCATGGGATTATCCATCGTGACATCAAACCCGAAAACATTATGCTTGCCCCAACCGGTGAAGTCAAAGTTGCTGATTTTGGATTAGCTCGAGTTGTCGATCAAGCTGACGGTGTACAAACCACACAGATTGGTATCACGATGGGGACGCCCCTATACATGAGCCCAGAACAAGCGGAAGGCAAAGCGGTCGATCCTCGCAGTGATATGTATTCGTTAGGGGTAACAGCCTATCACATGCTAACTGGAAATCCTCCGTTTCGAGGTGAGACTGCTTTGAGTGTTGCCGTTCAACACCTCAAACGTAAACCGGTGGCGATTCAAGAACATCGCAGTGATCTTTCCGCAGCGTTTAGCTCGATCATCATGAAGTTGTTAGCCAAAGATCCCACTGACCGTTTTCAAAAAGCAACCGACTTACAAGAATCGCTGCGAAAACTGCCGGCCGCCGATATGGACAATAGCTGGCCGGATGATCTCGACCGCTGGGATTGGGAAAACATGTCGTTGGCAAACTCTCGAGTCCAAGCAACGCAACAACTTGACGCCCTAATGAAAACTCACACGCGGCAAGCTGGAAAGTTTGCCTTGAATCGCTTGTGGGTACTTGCAGCGGTTATGTTCTTTGTCGGTGGCATGGTACTGGCCAGTATGCAATACCAAGAAACACCACTGGACGTACCCATCTTGCCGACAAACACCATCGAGAAATATGACACGGTTGAACAACAGTATTATTACGCGTCGATCCTCAACACCGATGAAGGATACAAATGTGTTGAAGAGTATTTCCCGCCGACGGATTCTCCCAACAACAATTACTACACTCTACGCTCGCATCAAAGGCTAGGTGATTTATATTTGGTCGCCGCAGATTTCGAACTCGCCGAATCCTATTATCTAGAACTTGTTCTCTTGGGACCTGAAGAACGACATTTCCGCGGATTTGGTTTAGCGGGATTAGCGAATATTTATCATCGCCAGAACGATCCTAAAAAGGTTGTCCAAGAACTTGTCTCGCTCAGTGAGATCATTGACCAAATCGATCTTAAAGTTCAAATGGAAATCATCGATCGCCTTGATGAGGATCTTCGCAAGACCTTTGAAGAGCAGCGCGCCGTCGCAACGTATCAATAAACAGGTTTTCAGGTTTGAATCTGCAACAACTGGTTCAAGCTACCCGATTGAAAGCCCCGCAGGTCAATTGTGACAACGGCAAATCCCAGTGAGCGTAGTTTTACATCGACCTTTTGCCGCATAGCAGCGCTTGTCAAATCAGCAATCTGCTCAGCGTTTACTTCTATGCTCGCTAAATCATTGCGATGATAGCGAACACGCACGTCGGTAAATCCACGACCTCTGAGAAAACACTCTGCCGCGTCCACCATTGCGAGGCGCTCCGGTGTGACCGTTTCTCCATAAGCAATGCGACTGGATAGACAAGGACTTGCCGGACGATCCCAAACTGGCAAGTCCCAGAACTTAGCGATATCGCGGACCATTGTTTTATCAAACCGACAATCCGCCAATGGAGTCACGACTTGATGCTCAACTCCTGCTGCTAGTCCTGGTCGATAATCACCCAAATCGTCTAGGTTCGTCCCGCTTAACAGCACGCATCCTGCCGTCGAGGCAGCCAAGGACTGCAACTTTTGATAGAGTTCGGTTTTACAGTGATAACACCTGTCGCCAGCGTTTCGCAAATAATCTGGATTTTCGAATTCCGCTGTTTCAATAACTTGATGTCGGATACCAATTAACTTTGCTGTTTGCTGAGCCAATTGCAATTCGCCACTGGCCAGACTCGCACTTTGTGCGGTAACGGCAATCGCCCGGTCGCCCACTGCGAGAAAAGCTGCTTTGGCCACCACGCTACTGTCAACTCCGGCAGACAAAGCAACCGCGCAGGATTCAAATTGAGAAATGAATCGGACTAGTGTTTGTGCTTGTTTGGAGACTCGAGCAATCGAAAGGGAGTCAATTTGAGTCGCTGCAAGAGACATAGGAATCCCCGATCATAAAAAAAGCCTCCGCCGCAATGCCGTGGTAGTGAGTTTTGTGAGAGCCCGCAAATTTAAGGTGGGGACTTGGAAAACAGGACGTGTGATCCGCAATCTAGCAATAGCAAGTATTACCAAATCGTGGCATGACTCGTGGCTGTCATCAAAAACCAGTCCCCTGCGGTTCTCGTATCGGCTCCCCAAAAAATCAGCACTAGCCCACAAACATGGAAGAGGCTACCCGCAACTTTAGCACTGCAACTAGGGAATTGCAAACCGATTGATGGTATTGGAGTTATAACAGACGGCCACAGAGAAGCCTGCGCTGCCTACCCCTTCCTGAGTTCACGCAAGGCGGCGATGCGGTCTTTAATGGTGGGCTCGAGAATCTTGATGTTGCGCTCAATAGAAATGACGACGGTCTTTTCTCGTAAGCCATCTGCGCCATGCGCGACCAATGGAAATACCTTGCGACGATCAGGCAAGTCCATGCGAATCGTAAAACTACCATCTTTGGCCAGCTTCACTGGTTCGCCGGCCATCGAAACTGCGGCATCCGGCTCAGCGTTGCCATAAACGATCAATTCAGAATCGACTTCAAAGTGCAATTTCGACTCGTCTTCGTCTTGCCCAGACAAACCATGCTTCATCACAACCGACTTGCTCATCGGACGTTGCAATCGCTGCTCAAATAAATCCTTAAGGTCTTGGTTGCCTTGCCCGTCAGCATCTCCACCACTGAGAGCAAAAATGCGTTTGTAGTCCTTCGCAATTTCATCCCAATTCATGTCAGTTGCATCACAGGACCCTGGAGTCGGTGGAGTTACGGCATTACTGCGGCACAACGGGTGGAATTCCCCAGTGTCCGCCAAATAGCCAATCTCAACTTGGTAAGGCGTTGGCGTTTGATCGACATCGACATACCAATTCGTCACGCCGCCATGAATTTCAATATCTCGCAGGACACGAGTTCCATGTACCTGTTGTGAGTCGTTCTGCACTTCGTACAAACGAATGATCGGCCGAGCCGTGTGCCATTGGTGTGCTAAGGCTGCTTGGGCCCGAGCCACACTTTTCGATTTAATCTCCCAGCACACCTGAATCCAATAGGAATCTCTCACCAAAACGACAACACGATCGCGAGTTAACCGTTTACTTGCACCGTTGCGACTAAATGCTGGACCGTTGGACAAATCCTTCAAACATTTTTTTTCCGCTGTGTCCATTACCAAGGCTCGAATTGGTATCGCTGTTATTTTTGGCAATGGAGTTGCGTTTACTTTCGCCCTCCTCGCAGCAGAACGTTTATTCTTGTTTCGAGTCTTGTTTCGAGTCTTAGATCGAGTCTTGGCTCGAGTCTTGGCCGCCTTGAGAGCCCGCAATTTATTGACCAAAGCGGTGACCAACTCCGTTTTACGCATTGACGCATAACCCGTGATACCTAAGTCTTTCGCTTTTTGACCTAGTTCTTTTACCGTCTTTGATTTTAGTTCTGTGCGAGACATGAATTTGTTATTCCTTCATAATGTTATTCTGTCGTTCACTAGCAGAGGCTCTAGTATCAAGAGAATAAAGCGGTGGGCACAACCTGTGTTTCGAGGCGGGAAGGTAGTAAGGATTATCACTGGTGGGGTGTCTCTGTTTGCGTAAACTTGCGGTCCAAAGTGACAACAAAATTTTGCCCCGCACGTCACGACACAAGACGCACGACGATTCATCCATGAGAATGTGCAATCGATGATTGTGGACCACCGATCCCATGCAGACACAACCAACGAACCAAAATACCGTTCCATCAGAATTGGTCTCGTTGCAAGCTTTCAACAAAGCAGCTAATCAACGATTTTCATCATGACTTGCACGTCAAAGAACTTGTCTACCTTGAGAGTTTGATTATTCAACCAAACTCAACTGCATTTTAATGTAATGGAACACTCAAAAATTGGCAACTTGCTATCCCCCCAATAGGGGGCTTTTCCCTTAAACTAGTGACTGAGCCTGCCCCGAAAACCGGCAATTTACCAGCGAAGTTATTTAATTGGAAAAATATTGTTCATTCTGGACAGGCATTCATCAACGCCAGACAACGAACAGTTACTGTTGCTTGATTTCACTAAAATCACCGGGCAAACAAACTATAGAAAACATCTATTTTATCGGGCCCACCTTAGTTGACCTGTGAGGTGATTAATTATAAATTAATCAGCTTTAAGGAATGTAAGATCCATAACTAGATTATTTTTAACGATACGTCGCTTGTGAATTGACACTTGTTTCTTCGCTAACGAACGCTATTTTGCCGGTTATAGATAAACCAACGTTGACGCACTAAATCGGTGAATCACGAAACAACGGTGATGAACGGAAATAAGTCCCGTGACGGATCCAAAACATCCCATAAAGAAACCAGAATACCCTGCGACTCCTCGGCGATCGTCCATAGCGGAAGCCTACACGTGGGTGTCACGAATTATGAGTTGTTCCATTACGATGGTCCTGCCAGGAATTGCAGGTCATTACTTAGACGTTCATTTTGAGACATCCATGTGGGGAATTAGCGGTTGGATAATTGGCCCCATATTGGGGTTTTACCAGTTGTTAGCAATCACTAAGGAGTCGACCCAAAAACAAGAATCTCAGCAATCAACAAAACGGGAGCTCGACAAGTAATGAGCGATCAAGTTGATACTGAGCATAATGACCAAACCGCTGTGACTACCGAATCGGTTGCCACAACAAGGCTTAAACCTTG
>JAYZBF010000067.1:0-11539 GCA_036338835.1 Planctomycetota bacterium | reverse complement strand
TGTCACGCACCAATCCTGGTTTGTACGAGCCCGACCTGGTATGGCAATCCGACAATCCTTACCCACTACTAAAATATCGAGGCATCCTTGATACTTGGGTCTTTACCACAAGACTCGATACGGAACATGCGATCACTTCCGGCTTACAGGAACTGTTGTTGCCCGTGCCAGGCGCCATTGAAATCGATGAATCCAAAAGCCATCTGGATAACACGCCGCTGGTAAATTCATCCAATCGCGATTCGGGAACCGTTAAATCTGCGGATTACATGATAGAAATGCAAGCACTGTCCCGCGGTGATCGCGGTGCCCTAGAACGTATTAAGCAAATACAGTCGGACGGCGAACGAGGCAGCAATAACCTTGCCGTCTATATCGAAGGCGAACCCATAGGCGCAGTGGCCAGTGTTGAGGGTGGTGAAAAACCTGTTATGAAGGTTGTCTATATTGCCGACCTAGATATCATGTTCAACGCATTCTTGTCAATCCGTGCCAGACCTGCAGCCCTCCAGGATGTGACGTATAAGTTTGAAAACGTTACGTTTCTGCTAAATGTGGTTGACTATTTAGCTGACGAAATGGACTACATCGCCATCCGTAAACGAAAACTACGGCACAGCACGTTAAAAACAGTGGAATACCAAGTTGGTATCGAACAGGGTTTGCAAACAGATGAAATCTCTAAGTCTCATAAGCTAACCAATAGCAAAATTGAAACTATGGAAGAAGAACTCGAAAAGGAAATTGAGGAGTTTCAAGAGGAAGTGGTGAGATTGCAAGATCCAGCGAGTACCGAACGACCCGACCCAGGCATGGTGCGAGCAAAGTTGATTAATCTTTCGAGTCGCCAGCAGGAAAACCAACGTAAGGTTCAGGTAACTCGCATTCAAGAAGAGCGAAGCCGTGATAAAAAAATCGCGACCATCAAACGTGAAAGCGAAAGTAAACTAGCCGCTCTTCGTAATCGCTACAAACTTGCTGCTGTACTTATTCCACCCATTCCTCCGCTACTCATCGCAATCATTGTGTTCTTTGTCCGTCGTATTCGCGAACGTAAAGGGGTTGCGAGCGCACGGTTACGGTAACCACTGAAGCAAGGAAACAACAATTAAAGACGACACTCGTCACATCATTTAAACTCTCAAACATTAAAGTACCGATAATCATGAACAATCTTGTCCAAACAATAATCTACGTTGTACTCGCAGCCGGCGCAGTCGTTGCCGCTATTTTCACGGGAACCGTGAACACCGGTGGTAACCAGGACCAACTTAGAATAGCGCGAGAAGAAGTAGGAAAGGAGGTCTTCACAGGCTTCACCGCTAATAATGCGGTCGAGTTAGAAATCACGACCTATGATGAAGAAGCCGCTCGACTCAAGTCCTTTTCGGTAAAAAGAGATGATCTCGGACAATGGGTCATTCCATCACACAATAACTACCCAGCGGATGCGGAACAGCAAATGTCGCTTGCCGCGACTGCATTTAACGGTCTCAAAATCGCCGACCTAATTGGCACAGAAACATCGCTACACGCTGAGTTCGCCGTTATCGCACCAAATTCCGATACACTCGAAGTCTCCAACACCGGTGTTGGAACACTGATCACCGTCCGCGATGACCAAGGCGAAGAATACTCGTTAATCGTTGGTAAGTCAGTCACTGTCGGAAACGAAGCTGGCGCGGATCCAAGAATGCAAAAATTCTACTTTGCGGCCCGACGACCGGATGACGAAATCACGTTCACCATCGAACTCGATATGGATGTCTTTGATACTGATTTCTCCAAATGGATCGAGAATAATCTATTAGATATTAGCGGCTTAGATCTGACCGCCATCGACATTAATGACTACGCCATTTATCAAACACAACAAGGACCAACTCTCGCACCGCGATCCAATTCCAGTCTCTCACTCGATGAGACCGATAACATCTGGCAACTAAACTCTATGCTGCAATACGATGGGCAATCCTCTGAACCCGCTGTCATAACGCTAACGGACGAAGAAGAATTGAACAACGAACGTATCGAGACGTTGAAAACGGCGTTGGAAAACCTTGAAATTGACGATGTAGCACGCAAACCAGAATATTTGCGCTCTGATCTGCGAGCGTCCAATGAATCATTATCCACACCTGGCGTGATTTCCGCGCTCGGCCAACTCGGACTCTATGGAGATCCCAGTACCGAAAAAGATGGCTTGATGGAACTCAAAAGTGCCAACGGTGAAATTCACGTCTCACTGAAAACAGGCGTAAAATATATATTGCGATTTGGCGAAGTCGACACGAAGACAGCTGGTGATGAAACGGTTAAGCGATTCTTGTTTGTAACCACTCGACTTGATGAAGCGATAATCCCCAAGCCAGAACTTTCTCCATTGCCTGAAGGACCAGCAAATCCCGCAGCCGCTGAAAAGAAAGACGAAGAATCTACGGACAAGCCTGAGACCCCAAAAGCAAAAGAAGAGGCAAAAGAAGAAACAGAAGAAGAAGGCTGTCAGGATGAACCGGTCCCGACAACAGATACTCCCGCAGCCGCCACAGTTGACACCCCTGCACAAGAAGGCGATCCCGCCGAAAAACCTACAGCACCCACGGCACCGGAAAATGAAGACGAAGACAAACCTGAGTTAGCACCTGTGCAATTGACGCCGGAACAACTAAAAGAACTCCGCGATCAAATTACCAAAGAGAACGCCCGTAGAACGCAAGAATACCAAGATAAACTGGAGGCAGCTCGCAATCGCGTTCGCGAACTCAACGAGCGATTTGAGCAATGGTACTACTTGATCGACGAAAAAGTCTACAATCAAATCCATCTGTCAAATACCGATTTAATCTCAGCTAAGAAATCAACGCTCGAAGACATCAAGGGACTCGACGAAGGTGGTTTAAACATACCAGACCTGCCGGGAATTCCCGGTATCCCTGGCTTGCCAAGCCCAACAACTCCTAAGCCTTAGCCAATCGATATTTGCAATCTGCCTAATGTTCGTTGTTTTGACATAATAAAAACTGGTCGTGTTAAATGTCTCAAGCCAATCGCAACTTACAATCGGCAACTCGCTTAGAAATCGAACAGCATCAGCTACAGCGACTGAACCATTTGTTGGCTGAAATCTTACCGGCAAATAATTTCTATCATGAGAAATTTGGGTCACACGACTTACAGCTCAACGATTTATCCGAACTTGTCGATTTGCCTTTCACGACGAAGCATGAGTTAATCTCCGATAATTCAGAGAGCAACTCCGTGGTCAACCTTTCCTACGCCGCTGATCAATATGTTCGGTTCCATCGCACTTCGGGCACAACGGGGTCGCCGCTGGTCATCTTAGACACGGCCACGGACTGGCAATGGTGGATCGACACATGGCAATACGTGCTCGATGCCGCCGGTATTACAGAACAAGATCGAGCATTTTTAGCATTTTCGTTCGGCCCTTTCATTGGATTTTGGTCTGCTCATGATGCGATCGTCGCGCGGGGCGCAATGTCCATTCCGGGAGGTGGCCTGCGGTCCTTAGGAAGATTGGAATTAATCGAATCCAGTGGTGCCACGCTACTTTTCTCGACCCCCACTTACGCGTTGCATCTGGCCGAAGTTGCCAAAAACCAAGGCATAAATTTACGCAACAATAACGTTTCAAAAATTATTGTTGCGGGTGAGCCTGGTGGTTCCACTGAGACAATCCGAGCACGAATTGAAGAAGCTTGGGGTGCAACACTGTTTGACCATGCAGGCGCATCTGAGATTGGACCTTGGGGTTTTGCTAGCTTAGATAGAACTGGCATTCATGTATGTGAAGCAGAGTTCATTGCGGAATTCATAAACACCGAAACAAACTTACCAGCAAAGACCGGAGAATTAAGTGAACTGGTCCTAACGACACTCGGTAGATCTGGATGCCCTGTTATTCGATATCGAACTGGTGACCGCGTCATTCACGAATTCCAAGAATCCAATAGCTTTGTCCATTTAGCGGGAGGAGTGCTAGGACGGGCCGATGACATGTTAGTCATCCGCGGCGTCAATATATTCCCCGCTGCTCTTGATGAAATCATGCGTAGTTTTGATGACGTCATCGAATACCGCATTACAGCGACCCGTAGCGGCGAACTCGATCAACTCGCAATCGAAGTTGAAGATACGACAAATGACGCTCAACGGATTGCTGATAAGATGGAAACTTGCTTAGGCCTACATGTTCCAGTTACCTGTGTCGCCGCAAACTCGCTGCCCCGATCTGAAGGAAAATCCAAACGGTTCATCGATCTCCGTGAATCCACGACTTAGTACATTTTCGATTTCTGGGATCAATCAAACTTTTAAACAACCTTGCCAATCATCATGACAACACCCAAACCCAGTTTGTCGACAGCTCTCATTGAGCATTGCCGCTCGCAATTCCCAGCATTAGCACGACGACATGACGGCCAAGAAGCCGTCTACCTCGACGGCCCAGCGGGAACCCAAGTTCCGCAAACGGTCATCGACGCAATTTCACACTATTTTTCCACCTGCAATGCAAATCACGGTGGACTGTTTTCGACAAGCCGCGAAAGTGACACGCTCGTCTCAGAAGCTCACCGTGCCCTCGCAGATTTTGTGGGTGGCGACGATCCGGATGAAATCATATTTGGCGCGAATATGACCACCATCACCTTCGCCTTTTCGCGAGCACTTTCGCAACAATGGCAATCCGGTGATAACATTGTCGTCACACAGCTCGATCATGACGCCAATGTCTCTACGTGGGCACTTGCGGCCCGAGACCGGGGAGTTGAGGTTCGCTATGCTCAAATCAATCCAGCCGATTGCACTCTAGATGTCACCGATCTTAAAAGCAAAATCGACCAACGTACCCAATTAGTCGCAGTCGGGCTGGCCTCGAATTCATCTGGGTCAATCAATCCAGTTGCGGAAATCTGTCAGTACGCACGGCAATACGACGCATTGTCCTTTGTTGATGCTGTCCATTATGCCCCACATCGACTGATCGATGTCAAAGAAATCGGCTGCGACACGCTTGCCTGTTCAACCTATAAATTTTTCGGACCGCATATCGGAGTTCTCTGGGGAAAAAAATCATTACTTGCAGAACTACAGCCGTACAAGGTCGAGCCTGCAGCAAATAACACACCAGACAAATGGATGACCGGAACACAAAATTTTGCTTGCTTATGTGGTGCTCGAGCCGCTGTTGATTACATCGCGAACATTGGACACAGTATTTCTGACGACGGGTCGCTGTCACGACGAACTGCCTTGCAAATTGCTTATAACGCTATTGAAGATTATGAGAATACATTGTGCCAACAACTATTGGTAGGGTTGGAGAGCATCGCAGCGAGTAGCGGTATTACGATCCATGGCATATCAGCCAGTGGCGACTCGAGGAATCGAGTGCCCACTGTTTCTATCTCACATCCGACTTGGACATCCGCACAACTTGCTCAAGCGCTCGGTGATTATGAAATCTATGCTTGGCATGGAAACTATTATGCTCTGCAATTAACCCGAGCACTGCAACTCGAACCGGAGGGCATGCTAAGATTGGGACTCGTACATTACAATACAGCACAAGAAGTTGAACGCTTATTATTAACGCTGTCCTCCATCCTTAAAGGCGAGCCACCCGCATGAGCAACTCGCCTAGTGAATACCCTACCGCGCTGGAGTTAACCTCGGATGCACATTTACGCATTACTTGGAATGATGGCAGCGAATCACAAATTGCCTTTGCGGTATTACGTAAACACTGTCCATGTGCTCATTGCCGAGTTGACGCTCGAAAACCAAAACCTGTTGAACTATTGCCAGTAATCAGTGCCGCAGAAGCGCAACCCTTAATCATCGAGTCCATGAAGCCACTCGGCAATTATGCTTATGTCATCGCCTTTAGTGACGGCCACAATAGTGGCATCTATGAATTCACTTTATTGCGCGAACTTGGACAAGCATCGGCAGCGTCCTAAGAACATCGCATCGCAACTTCCGAAAAAACCGCCTCGCACATGCCCGACCAACCCACCACAGGTTCACGCCTCGTAATTTTCCTCGTCGTCTTTATCGACCTACTTGGATTTGGACTCGTGCTTCCCTTATTACCCGTCTACGCTGAAGCCTATAGTCAAGACGAAACGGGAATCCAACTTGGCATGTTGATGGCAAGTTTTTCGATCATGCAGTTTTTGTTTGCTCCGTTCTGGGGGAAATTATCCGACCGCTATGGCCGCCGGCCGATTTTAATGGTTGGTTTGTTTGGATCGGTCGTGTTCTATTCTCTATTTGGATTTGCGACCACACTCGATGACCCAAAAATAATACTGATACTACTTTTCGTAACTCGTATCGGGGCAGGAATCTCGGGAGCAACCATTTCCACCGCTCAGGCCTATATCGCCGATACAACAACACCAAAAACACGTAGTAAAGGCATGGCACTGATCGGGATGGCATTTGGCGCTGGATTTACATTCGGGCCACTACTGGGCATGATCGCCCTTATTGGAAAAGATGATGCACCGGGTCCTTGGCCTGGTTATGTTGCGGCTGTTCTCTCGGCATGCGCCCTCTGCCTTGCTATCTTTAAACTTCCGGAATCGCGCACCGTCGACAGTGCCTCTGCCGCGCGTAAACGATTTGACTTACAGGCTTTTAAAACGGCAATAGGCATCCCCTCGATTGGCTTGATACTGTTAGCAAGTTTCGTATGCATATTCTCATTTGCAAATTTTGAAACGACATTGTCTTTGCTAATCAAAGGAATCAACAACGAAATCACCACGGCGCCAGTCCAATTTTCAAATATCCAAATCTGCGCGACCTACGCATTCATCGGCGTCATGCTTTCGTTGGTTCAGGGTGGCGTTGTTCGTCGGTTATCGGGTCGTATTAAGGACGCCACGATGGCCACCGGTGGGGCGATGTTACAAGTCATTGGGTTTGCGGTGATGCTACTTGCTATGAACGTCGCAAATGCTTGGATTCTGTTTATCGCACTTGGCATTGTGACCACCGGATTCGCTTTCATGCAACCTTCCCTGTTGGCCCTGCTGTCACGACGCAGCAATCCAGAACAACAGGGTGTTATTATGGGCGTGGGGCAAAGTGTCAGTTCACTAGCCCGCATCATCGGATCAGGAATCGGCATCCCACTGCTCACTATCCATCTGAACCTACCCTACTTCGTCGCCATCGGATTAATGACATGTGGAGTATTGGTCATCATCAGCGCCGGACGCACTGGAAAGGACTATGGCGATTCACCTCAGCTCCGCACGAGCGAGTAAAATATTAGGTAAACTAGTAGAAACCATTTCATAACAACATCCATAGGATTTCACACTATGCGCTGCTTTGCATTATTCATGATTGCCTTGTTCTTTAGTCAACCTGTACACAGCCAAGAATGGACTCGCTTTCATGGTCCCAACGGCCAAGGTGTTGCTAAGCTAAAAACATTCGTATCCACATGGTCCGAAAAGGAGACACTCTTTAAAGTCGCGCTACCTGGAATCGGTCATTCGTCACCCGTTGTCTGGGGTGAAAAAGTATTCTTACTCAGCGCGGATCCCACGACCGCCGAACGTTATATTTTGTGTCTTGATGCGGCTACGGGAGAAATACAATGGCAGCGTAATTTCAAATCAACGACTCATAAGTTGCATTCCAGATCCAGCTATGCGTCGAGTACTCCAGCCGTGGACAAAGACCTCGTATACTTCGCTTGGTCAGATCCCCAACACACCTTTGTAAAAGCGTTCTCTCACAATGGCGATGAAGTGTGGACGCGTGACTTAGGCACCTGGTCGAGTCAACATGGATTTGGAACTTCACCAGTCATTTATAAAGACATGCTGTTCCTGAATGCTTCACAAGCTTCGAAGCAACTGCCCGAGGGAATTGAACCCGGCGATAGCTTTGTCTATGCCTTAGATAAAAACACTGGTGAGCAGCGCTGGAAAACACCACGAGGCAGCGCCTCGGCTAGTTACAGTGTGCCTGCAATATACTCCGGACAAAACGGGGATGAGCTGATTTGTACCAACACCACAGATGGAATGTATAGTCTCAACCCGTTCACTGGGAAACAAAATTGGGGCATCATTGCCTTCAATATGCGAACGGTTTCCTCACCCGTCTTTGCGAACAATCTCATCCTAGGTTCAACGGGATCCGGTGGTGGTGGCAACTCCGTGGTCGCAGTGCAACCTGGCGCTAAGCCAGCAATACGCTTCAAACTCGAACGCGCCGCACCCTACGTACCCACTTCCGTCATTAAAGATAATCTGTTGTTCTGCTTTTATGATAAAGGCATCCTATCATGCATCGATCTAAAGTCTGGAGAGACTTTGTACCAACAAAGACTGGATTGTGCATTTTCAGGTTCGCCAATTCGCGTTGGTGATAAACTCTTTTGCATCGACGAGGAAGGGATCGTTCATGTCATCGCAGCGAGTCAAAAATTCAAAGTATTGGGGAAAAACCCTTTGGGTGAGGCAAGCCGTAGTGTTCCAGCAGTGTCTGGTGGTCGCATGTATTTTCGTACCTATTCGCACCTTATCTGTGTTGGCGCTAAAAAGAGCTAATTCAACGTGACTTCTCCTCAATATGAGTTTTCGATCGATGTCGGTGGTACATTCACCGATTGTATTGAACACTCATCACCAACCATTAAACGTCACAAACTGTTAAGCTCTAGCCGTACACTAGGCAGAATCACAGCACTTACTGCAGCGGTTATCCTCGACCCTCTCCGAGGTGACGATCCAAGCGGGTTTTGGGTGGGAACTCAATTGTCCGTTATCAATAACAAGGACTCAGCTGACAATAACAAAAATGGTAACGATGGTGACACCAAACGTACCATTATTGCCTCGGACTCTAGCGGCACACTCACGCTCGATTCTCCACTACCGAGCTCAGCGATCGGTCAATCCTATGAAATTCGGACAGACTTCTCGGCGCCCATTATTGGGATTCATCACGTATTAGGAATTCCTCTTAACGAGTCACTCCCGCCTATTAATCTGCGACTCGGCACCACGCGCGGCACCAATGCACTGTTAACTCGCACCGGAGCCAAAACTGCACTCGTAACGACAGTCGGATTCCAAGACCTGCTTGAAATCGGAAACCAAAACCGGCCGAAGCTCTTTGAATTAAACATTCAAAAAACCATTCCACTTATCACAACTTCAATCGAGATAAATGAACGTATTGATACGCATGGTAATATTTTAAACCCCATCGATCGAGATCAAGTACGGCGGCAGCTAGCTCAGTTATTTACCGAGGGAATTGAATCGCTAGCCGTTTGTTTACTCAACAGTTTTGTTAATCCAGAACATGAACGAGTGATCGCTGAGATCGCCAAAGAATTTTCTTTCGCGTCGGTCTCTATTTCATCAAGTGTAAGTCCTCTCATTAAACTGGTTTCTCGCGCTGATACGACCGTACTTGACGCTTATTTAAATCCCGTACTAACCAACTACCTCCAACAACTTCGAACATGCCTTCATGCTGATTCTAATGTGCGTTTGCTGACTTCCGCCGGTGGTCTCATTGCAGCTGATCTATTCAGTGGTAAAGACAGCATTCTCTCTGGGCCTGCCGGTGGTGTCGTTGGATTTAGTCACGCTGCTAAAAGAGCGGGATACCAGCAAGCGATCGGATTTGATATGGGTGGAACTAGCACGGACGTATCACGGTTTGGCGGAGGTTATGAATACGAATATGAAACGATGAAATCTGGTGTTCGCATTGTTACACCCACGATGGCCATCGAGACAGTTGCCGCTGGAGGCGGATCTATCTGCGGTTTCGATGGTATAAAACTAACCGTTGGCCCCGCCAGCGCTGGTGCAGATCCAGGACCCGCCTGTTACGGGAAACAAGGACCGTTGACGGTCCCGGATTTAAATTTGGTCCTCGGGAAACTGCCTATCGCTGATTTCCCTATCCCGCTCGATAAAGATGCAGCGCTAGCCAAGCTAAAAGAATTACACAGTACAATCGAAATTGAAACGTGCTGTAAGCATGACACAATCGAACTTGCGGAAGGGTATTTGGAAATCGCAAATACCAATATGGCCCAAGCGATACGTACTGTTTCGATCGCGCGTGGATACGCACCCGAGCAGTATCTATTAGTTAGCTTTGGAGGGGCAGGTTCTCAACATGCCTGCAGCATCGCTGAGTCCCTGGGAATGAAAACCATTCTAATTCATCCGGAAGCGGGGATACTCTCCGCAGTCGGAATCGAGCAGGCGGAATTAACTCATCAATGCCAACAAGGAATATATAAAACACTCAATGATGAGTTGCTCGACGATATTTCCAGTTCGATACAGGAATTGGCAAGCCAAGCAATTAAAGCGGTCCAAGAAACGGATATTTTGGAGCACCGCATCGAAGTTACCGTTAGCAGTGAAATACGTTTTGCTGGAATTGATCAAGCGATAGTGATCCCGTTGGCAACCTATATGGCGACAGATCCGCTTCCAGTTCACCTCCCAGCAGACGACCTCATCGCTCATTTTCATCGTAGACACGAACAGCGCTATGGATACACGCATCCTCAAAAGTTGCTGGAATTAGCAACGATCCGCATAACCGCCCGTGGCAAATCACTGCAATCTGACACGGCATCGAACAAGGTAGCGTCTGTTTCCGTTAATCCCATGGAGTCACAACAAGCTCGATTCGATGGGCAATGGGTTGATACACCACTGTTTCGTCGCGTTGACTTACCGTTAGGAGCGGTCGTCACAGGACCCGCGATAATCAGTGAATCACATTGTACGACGGTCGTGAACCCCAACTGGACCGCAACATTATTGAGCCAAGGAGAGTTGCTTCTCGAGTCTCAAGCATGTCCAAACAGTTCGCGTGTTGTGCCCTCGACAACGGATGCTGATGGAAAACCCGACCCAATTCAACTTGAAATATTCAACAATCATTTTGCCGCCATTGCCAAACAAATGGGCATCACATTGCAGAATACTTCCAGCAGTGTAAATGTCCGTGAGCGACTCGACTTCTCATGTGCCATCTTCACATCCAAAGGCGAACTGGTCGTCAACGCTCCCCACATACCCGTGCATTTAGGGGCCATGGGCGAGACGGTGCGAGCGATCATTGCCGAGCAACTCGCTGACTCCCAGGGTATTCAAGCAGGGGACGTATTTATTACAAACGATCCGTATCGGGGAGGGTCTCATTTACCGGATATAACAGTGGTCACACCAGTGTTCGATGACGAGGCGTTGTTGTTTTTTACTGCCAGCCGCGCCCACCACAGCGAGATCGGAGGTATTACACCTGGTTCTATGCCTCCGTTTTCAACAACATTGGCCCAGGAGGGAGTGTTAATCCGTTCGTTTAAGCTACTAACCGCCGGTCAGTCGCACGAGGATAAATTGCTACAAATTCTCAACGACCATCCATTTCCGTCACGTACACCGCAAGTAAATTTGGCGGATATCCGCGCACAAGTTGCAGCAAACCAACAAGGCGTCAATGATCT
>JAYZBF010000066.1:0-7620 GCA_036338835.1 Planctomycetota bacterium | reverse complement strand
CAACAAATGGTCGCGTATTTCGCGGATTCAACGAAGGCCCAGCTTGCACCAAATACTGTTGCATTCGCTGTAGGCCTGCTTGTGTAGGGTCAATCGATACACCGACAGTTCGAGCTTGATCACCGGCAGGACCAAAGCTTCGTAAGGCAACGATCAAGTCTTGCAATTCCATGATTGCTTTGCCTGATTGGATTCCGACGGGGCGTCCCGCGGGGTCAACCGCATAGCCTTCGGCAGGGCCAGCGATAACAATATCCCCTGTTTCTGGATAATAGAAAACGTAATCAATTGAAGTTAATCCAGCCAAATAACGCATATCGCCGGAAACTCCTTCACCAGCTTCCATACGGTGAGCAATCTCTGCTTCCAAACGGTTCAGCGAAATTTTACGGATAGGGCTGACTTGGGCAACAATGGGATCAAGCTGTTGGCGTGCTGCTTGGATTCGTTGCATTGTTAGACGGTTATCAAAACGTCTAACCTGTAAGACACCCTGAGGTGTTATCACAACACCGGCACCACCTTGACCGCCACCTCCTTGACCGCCACCTTGACCGCCGCCTTGACCGCCGCCACCAAAACCGCCGCCTTGACCACCACCTTGGCCACCACCGCCAAATTGGCCGTGAAGTGTAGGGGTAAACGTCATCAATGCAGCAACGATAATCAACGACATCATTCTTCGAATTCGATTTGTCGGTAACATGCTTTTGTTCCTTGCCTCTGTATCCAAGCTCAAGTTAGATAATCAAAAAGTTTTCTCTGCGTTAAACGTCCACCAATAAATAGTTCCCGAAAGTGGATCGCTTGAGGATTTTCATTCAAAAATGGCGCGCTAGCCGCCACTTATAACATCGAAATTACTCTTACTTGATATTAGTTCGGCAGCCCCTAGAAGGCAAGAAAAGAAAGATAAATAGCTGGGCACAACCGTGCAATTGCACTAATAGGCAATGTTGCCATTACAACCGCTACAACCACTACAGTTTGTAATCATGAAACCCTAGACTCAAACCCACTTCATTGGCGCTTAATCGGGGCTAAGATGCGACAAATCGTTGCCGCTAATTACTGCTCTAATAGCGTTAATGGATTACGGCGCTCAACCAACGGCATAGCAACCTGACCTCGTAGTCGATGCGATTCAAACGTTGCTGCAATCATTTCAATCGTGTGCCGAGCTTCATAGACATTACATTCTGGTAAACGATCTTGCTCAATCGCCTGTAAGAGATCTTGGCAAGCAACCACATTTCCTGCGTGCAATGACAAATCCTTCAGCGGCTCCGATTTACCCACCCCAGCAGAACTAATCGGAGTCCATGTTTTCCCTGAACGACCGGGACACCATGTCGGATCATCTAAATAATAAGCTTCTGGCAAGAACCCCGTCTTAATCTCCACCACCCCGCGACTACCATAAATCTGTAACGCAAACCTAGCGCCATTCCCTGCTTCGCGATCCGAAGCAAAATATCCCGTAATATTATCTTGCATGCCATACATCGCCGTGATCGAATCGGCAGCCAACGGACCAATGCCCTCTTTACCCGGTCCAACGTGTTCTTTGGTAATACGCTTGCCTTGCTGAGTCGCCTCTGCCATACACCATTGACTGTCACCACCGAAATATTGCATTAAATTAAAAACATGCGATCCGAGCACCCATAAATCTTCGCCACCACCACGCCGGTCCTCTTTGCCACGACCTCGCAATTCTAACACGGTACCAATACCGCCATCCTCGATTAGATTTCTAATCACTGCAAGTTTTGGACTATATCGAGTCTGATGTGCAATCGCCAATTTTATATCATTTGCCTCGCAGGCATTCACCATTTTATCGGCTTCTTGCAAGTCTCGACAAAATGGCTTTTCCATGTAGATATGAAGTTTACGTTCCGCACACGCTACCACCATTTCGTGATGACGGTCCACCCAGCGTGGACAAATACTCACAATATCCAATTGCTCATTGGTTAGCATTTGACGGTAATCGGAATACCCCTGCGATGCATTCAGTCGCTTCTTCGCTTGTTGTAGTCCAGCCGGATCTGGGTCTGCAACGGCGACCACTGTGCACCCTTGTATATGTCCCCATACCGTATCAACTCCATGACCATAATTACCTTGGCCAGTGTGCCCGATGACTCCAATTCGATATTCAGCCATAACGATACCCAAACGTCCCTTCTATGTTTGATTCCGTGCACGGTTAGTGCAACATTCTATATAGGTTATGATACACATAAACAAACAGGTGCAGTTAACTCGTTAAATAAATCATGTCTTCAGATTCAAGTACACCAACGGGCAATGCCACGTCCGCTACCCTTCCACAGGGATCATCGATCGCAATCGTCGGTGCTGGGATTACCGGATTGTCCGCTGCATATTATCTGCAAAAACAACGATCTGATCTAAATATCACCCTGCTGGAATCAAGCGACAAGCCAGGTGGAATCTTACAGACGGTGGAGCGAGATGGATTTTTGGTCGAACTTGGACCAGATATGTTTACGACTCGAGACAACGAGGCGTTTGAATTGTGCTGCGAA
Organism: Planctomycetota bacterium; assembly: GCA_036338835.1. GTDB lineage: Bacteria > Planctomycetota > Planctomycetia > Pirellulales > Pirellulaceae > UBA721. The sequence goes on along the minus strand of JAYZBF010000066.1, from coordinate 5,062 downwards.
CTCGGAATTGAAAATCAATTAATTAGCACCAACAAGGATCACCGTGGGGCTTATATCATCTGCCGAGGCAAACTATGCAAAATGCCATTGGGCTGGACAATGCTGACACCTACTCGCATAGCCGCGGTTCTAAAAACGCCTTTGCTTAGCTGGAAAGGCAAACTGCGTGTGATCGCGGAGTTAATCATTCCTCGGAAAAAAGGGCCCGGCGATGAAAGTCTGGCCAGCTTTACGAGACGGCGATTAGGCTCGGAAGCTCTCGAACGTATCATTCAACCGTTGATTTCAGGGATCTATACCGCCGATCCCGAAAAACTCAGTATGCAAGCAACACTTGCAGATTTCCTTGCTATGGAACGAACTGGAAAAGGGCTCATTCGTGAGGGAATTCGACAACAGCGTAGTCGGTCGGCAGAGGAATCCTCAACTGGGGCGCGATACGGCTCATTTGTCGCTCCTAAATACGGCATGCAGTCGATCATTACGGCTCTGACCAATCAGCTCCAACCCACTACGCTCGAACTTGGACAGCGAGTCACACAGTTGGAATTCCAGAACGAGGCATGGCAATTAACAATCCAACACGAAACTCAGGGAACGACAAACCGTCAATTCGATCGTTTATTATTGACGACTAGCTCTCAAATCACGAGCAAACTTTTACACGACAACTACCCTCAGCTAAGCAACCTGATCGCCGATATCCCACTCGCTGGCGCCGCCGTTGTAACCATGGGCTATCGTTTTTGCGACATTGATCATCCACTTGATGCCTTTGGTGTAGTGGTTCCCCAAGCGGAGAATCGACCGTTAATCGCAATTAGCATGGCGAGCCAGAAATTTGCAGGCCGCGCTCCCCAAGATTCGGTTCTATTCCGGATATTCGCTGGTGGCGCATTGCAACCTGAGCTGCTGCAATGGGACGACGAACAATTGGTTGAGTCTGCCCAAGACCAACTTCGTGAATTACTCGGCGTCAACGGCAAGCCAATTTTTACCCAAGTCGCGCGCTGGGAAAACAAAATGCCACAATACCACGTGGGGCACGTTCAACTCGTTGACAAGATCGAACTAGAACTTAGCAAAACCCCTAACCTTGAAATTGCTGGCAATGCCTATCGTGGTGTGGGAATACCCCTTTGCATCCATAACGCCAAATCTGCTGTCAAAAGCTTACTAGGCAATACCTAATGATTGGTATTAAATAGCTTTCGTTGACAGGCATTCTCACTGATCAACGTCATCGGTGGATTGCTCTAATCCATTGATTTTAGCCGCGAGAATAAAATCATTGACACTAAGCCCGCCAATTGTATGGGTCCAAAGTTCAATTGACAAATTGCGATAGCCCACAAGATGCAAGTCCGGATGATGGTTTTCGACTTCAGCCAATATCGCGACCTGATCGAAAAATTTTAGTCCGGCGAGAAAATTTTTTGCAGTATAGTCACGGCGAATTCTTTGGCCGTCGGGCACCAAATACCAATTTTCCAAATGCGCCAATTGGGCGAGTGCTTGTTCCTCGGAATACAGTCCAAACTGCCCCTCAGATGGCCTGCATTGACCTTGAACCAACTGCTCTGCGGACTGGATTTCCATTTGCCATTTTCCTATATCGTCTGTAACTTAGGCTTCGGATTTTCCTTCCGTTCTTCGGCCTTATTCTCTCGCCAGGGCTTTTTCTTTTTGTAAGACTCTAACTCTTTCTGCAGGGTTTCTTTAATTTCATCGGTCGCCAACTCAACCGCTTTTTGAGACCATTTCCGAGCATTGCTCCAATCACGACTTTCAGCGTAAGCCGCTGCAAGTGTGCTCAGGATATGAGGTTTTTTATAATCTGACACTTCGCAAGCTTCCAGTGCTAACTTAACTGCTCGCTTACCATCACGTACCGATGCCTCTGTCGAAGTGGCCAGTGTCCAAGCAAAGTTGTTCAATAAATTAGGATACTCTTTGTTAATTTCATAGGCTCGTTCATAATCTTCGATTGCTTTGGCATGTTCACCCATCGACAAGTAAATATCAGCCCGTGAATAAAAGGCGAGCCAGCTTTCGTTATTACCCTGAATCGCCACATTGACATGTTTGATCGCGTTTTCAAATTCTTCTGCCATCGAATAATCCATCGCAACACGCAATCGCATTTGCTCGTCATTAGGTGCAAACCTCAGAATAACTTCAAGTATTTTAGCAGCTTGTAAATAGTCTTCCCGCTGCTCAAACACTCCGGCGCGCAACAGATAAAGCTGGGGAATATTCGGATTGATTGCTTGGACCCGATCTAAATCCGCATTGGCTTCATCTAACTTATCTTCGGTAAGATAAATTGTTGCTCGCAACAACAACGCCACGACACCCTTGGGATTAAGTTCAATCGCTTTTGACAAGTCGACCAATGCTTTTTCACCATCTTCTTGCATGATATAAATTCGCGCTCGCAGTTCATATCCCGCGCTTGAATCCGGCTCCGTCTTAATCGCTTCATCCGCCAATTTGATTGCTTCCTCAAAGCGATCCAACCTCGCAAGTGACTCCGCCAACGAGCCCAAGGCATCAATATTGTTATCATCAAGCTCAATCACTTTACGTAAATCTTTTGTCGCTTCATCAAGTTTTCCAGACCGTTGGTAAACACCAGCCCGTTGACGATAAATCATCGGATTCGTCGGTGCCAATTCAATCGCTTTGTCCAGATCGGCAATTTGCTGCTCCGGCTTTTCTCGCAATCCCGATCTTGCCATGAAAGCTTCGGCCTGTTTCTCTTTGTCTTCGGCAAAAGACTTGATAGCAGAGTTAGCCGCATTAAATCCTAGTTCTCGATTACCTTGCGGGAGCGTCTGTAATTTCGCGGTCAAAAGATGAGCTTCACCGTTCGTCTTATCATAGGTCAAGAGTTTTATCAGATCTTGTTGGGCTTGCTGCCGCATCTGAGGCCATTGCTGTGGAGGTTGGCCAGACAGGATTCGTTGGGAAAATGCTTGGGCACGTTGCATCAGCGTGGATGTGATCAGTTGCTGCGCAAATTCCGTATTGCCTTCCCCTAATCCCTTTTCAATTGCTTGTTCAGCTAAGGTGATGACCTTCTGCAATTGCTGAAAATTCGCCGCACCTATTTTTGCTTCGGTCGCTTGATCTAATAAACTCTGGCCGGCGTCGTCGGCATAAACGGGTACTATAAACGTCGCCGCCAATAGTACACATGCAATGGTTGCTCCACACTTCATGGATTCTCTCCTGAGTCTAAATTAAATAATATTGTAATCCTCTACGGGATATTTACCTGCGTCCAATTACCATCAATGCACCGCCATAAATCACCATTAGGATTCTCATCCTGTAACGATACGGGTAACCGATCGTGACGAACATTATCGTAACATTGTAGCATCGCAAATCGCAAAAGAGATCCGGGAATTCCGACTGCGGTAAATCCAGGGGGCCCCGTCGCAGGTAATGGACCCCCATGGTTCATCGCCGCACTAACAGCAACGCCCGTGGGCATCTTGTCATTTAACATGCGGCCAACTTTGGATTGGAGATTCGCAGCGATTTGGTCATAAGCCGCATCATCACTGCCGTCCGTAGCCGAATAAATACAGCCAGTTAAATTACCTTCAAAACAGTCGATGACAGCATTAACATCATCCATAGACTCGGTGACGACTAGTAATGAACTATTTCCAAAAGCTTCTGTTTGCATCGTGTCCGGATCAGCGATAAATTGCTTTGCGGTTATTTGCAGCAACGTATTCGCATAGCAATACCGATCACTGTCGGCGGGTGTATTGCCGACAATAATCTCTGCGCCGGCGTCCACGAGAACTCCCAAGTTAGATTCCAAACTACTTTCCACGCCCGACGACAACAATGTTCCAACGGGGGCTTCAGCAAATTGTTCACTAAGAGCAGCAATAAACGAATCCGTGGCATCGCTTTTCAGCACAACCACTAAACCGGGATTCGTACAAAATTGACCGGTTCCCATCAGGCAGCTACCTGTAAATTCCGTAGCGAGTTCCTCATACCGCTGCTCCATAGCTTGCGGCAAAATCACAATTGGATTTACGCTCGAAAGCTCCAAATAAATCGGCTTGCCCGCCGCATCCGCCGCCGCTTTTAACTGCAACCCAGCCTGACGACTGCCGGTATAACCGGTGGCGCCGATGCGAGCATCTGCCACCAAACGCTCACCATCTATATGACTCGTGCGATAAATCAACTGGACCAGACCTGCTGGCATTCCCGTACTTTGTGCCGCTTGATGTGCACATCGAGCAAACAACTCCGTGGTACCAGGATGCGATGAATTAGCTTTCGCAATGACGGGATTACCCGCAGCGATCGCGGAGGCAAAATCACCGCCAGAAATGCTGCCAAACGCCAATGGGAAATTATTCGGCCCGAAAACCGCAACGGGTCCAATAGCACCATATTGGGATCGGATGCCGGCATTGGTATCAATCGTTGGCACAGACCAGTTACCGGTCCTCGCAGCGTTGGCTGCTTGACGCAGTTGATCTGTGGTGCGAGGTAGTTCACCGCCGGCTAACCGAGTCGGTTTCGGATATGCCGTTTCCGCGTGAGCCATGTCTACAATGGCATCAGCGTTATTTTCAATCTCCGTTGCATAGGCTTCTAAGAACTCCGCTATCTGGACACCTGTAACGCTGCGCAGACTAACAGCGGCCTCGGCAGCTGCAGCCAAAGCTGCGTCACAATCTTCCCATGTACTTACAGGATATTCATTCGCGAGCGGCTCACGGGTCGCTGGATTGGAAGCTTGAAAAGACTCGTTGCTGTTTGCATCGCGCCATTGTCCGGCAATAAGTACTTGCTGCATTAAAATCTATCTCCTGTTGAATCACATTCTGCTAGGTGTCGCAGGGTGCTTGTATCGAGGTGCACGGATAACTGTGTCTGTGCTAGTTAACTATAACCCAGTGCCTTGGACAATCGGATTGGTTAAGGTTCCAATGCCATCAATTTTGATATGCACAATGTCGTCTGCCTGTAACGTAAAATCATTCGCTGGCACAACGCCTGTACCTGTCATTAACAATAC
>JAYZBF010000065.1:0-5003 GCA_036338835.1 Planctomycetota bacterium | reverse complement strand
AACTTACTCGATAGTGTGGGCATTACCTACCAATTACCCGAGCAGTGCTTAGATGCCGTAACTGGACTCAGCGGTTCGGGACCGGCTTACATATATACAGTAGTCGAAGCACTCTGCAGTGGCGGCGTCGCCATGGGATTACCCAAAGATGTTGCGTTGCAATTGGCTGCTCAAACGGCAAAAGGGGCTGCCGAGATGATACTGCAAACCGGTTTGCCACCTCAACAACTCATCGATCAAGTCACCAGTCCCGGTGGAACAACCCTCGCGGGCCTAAAAGTAATGCATACCGAGGACATTTCCGCTACGATAATCAAAGCGGTGCAAGCCGCGACGAACCGTTCAGTCGAACTAGGTCAATTATAGATACCATACATCGCAAATCCACGTGAAGGAAATTGGGTAATGTCACTTTTCGACGATCCAAACTATCGCTGGCGAGACACGTTTCTTGTGTTGTTTGATGACGAACAACGACCGACCGTCGCGCTTGCGCTGTCGGCAATTCAGAAGATCGGTAAATTCGAAGTTCGAAATTCGTCTGAATCTGAATCTCAGCATATTGAGTCGATCACGATTACTTCCAGCGTTGACCTTGTAGGACTTGAAATCCTTTATGTCGCGGGTGCTGAGGTGGTCGAAGAAACTGAGACACTCGTGATCGAGCTCGCCGAAGATGCAATGCTACTTGGCCAAGAACATTCGTTGACCCAGCTGTCCGCAGCCAATGCCCGGTTTGATATTCTACATTTCGAGAAAATCACAGAGAACTCCAACGAACCGAGTGACGATGATGAACTTTTGGACCCAGGTTCGTTGCTCGCTGTAACTGCTGCTTTAGCTGACTTGGTTAGCGGCGTCGCCGTCGACCCCAGTTCAGCGTCATTTGTATAGATCCGAGTAGCATCCAGACCCGCAGGGAATTCATCCCTAGTCAATTTCAATTCATCACCGAAAATATTTAATCCCTAACTTATAAGCTCGAAGGAAAAGAAAACGATGCAAGCCAAAGAAATTAAAAACGGCGCTGTCGTCAATTTCAACGGAGCTCCCGTTATTATCCAGGGTATCAACGTCCAATCACCGTCTGCCCGTGGCGCAGCGACCTTGTACAAATTTCGTGGTCGTAATTTAGTTACTAAGCAAAAGGTCGATATCACACTCAAAGGTACCGAATCGCTAGACGAAGCGGATTTCCAAAGACAAGTAGTTTCTTTGATGTACACCAATGCGACTCACGCCCACTTTTGGGATTCTGAAACTTTAATTGATTATTCCATCTCGCTTGAAGACGTTGCCCATGAAATGCAATACATTACCGACAAGCTCGAAGGCATCTTGGCATTAATTTATAACGACGAATGCGTTGGCGTGCAAATACCAACAACAGTTGAGCTGGAAATCACCCAAACCGATCCGGCTGTCAAAGGAAACTCTGCAACCAGCCGAACCAAACCTGCAACATTATCGACCGGAGTGCAAATCCAAGTCCCTGAATATCTGAAACAAGGTGAAACCATCAAGGTCGACACGCGTGAGAACCAATTCCTCGGACGCGCGTAACATAATGGGCATTGCTAAATAACATCAATAACCCGCTGCATTTTTATCGCCCAAGGCGGGGACGACCGAGAAAGTCGTGGACCGTACGACTCGGTCTTGTGGATTCGTCTTCGGCCATAAACGACGAAAACCAAAAACTGCTAGGCGTGGTCGATTTTGCGTCGCCCGCTGCATTGCGGGTGCCAGTTGGGGGTCGGTGAACCAATTGCGGAGGCTGATCGTAGAATGGGTTCAAGAAATTAATTGTCTTATTGATACCCCTCGTGGTCGAACGATGCAACTCGCTCAAGCCAGCGGGAATATCTGCTGGTTTGGGGATTTCAATCCACGCTGGCACTAAATCAACCTCTGGCATTTTGACGGTTGCCCATTTCGGCCACTCGGGTAGACGCATGTCGGATTTAGGTAAAATATTGAGAGGATTTAATTTATTCAGAGACCATGTCTGTTGCGCCACAACCTGAATGGGACTCAACATCATCACGCCGCAGGTCACAAACACCACGATCAATGTGCGATTGGAAGTATGACGAACGGCAAAACTGCTGCCACTATCCATTTGTGGTCGCTGTGCTCTGGCTTGTTGTTTGATTTGTTTAGTGGATATTTTGGAGACCATTAATCAGTAATAGTAAAGGGATGAAATCGGCAACAGCGTACCTAAACTTGCACGAACACGCTGTGCCTTGCACAGCGGAACAAACTCTCGCAGATCCTTATGATTGTGTCCAGAGCGAATAAGCGTAAACTAATGAATATGAATGAAACCACCATGACCGCCGATTCACCTTCCACTGAGATTGCATTAATCCTTGGAACCGCTGGTCATATTGATCATGGCAAAACTGCTTTAATCCACGCGCTCACCGGGAAAAATACAGATCGGCTCCCTGAAGAACAAAAACGTGGGATCACAATCGAGCTTGGATTTGCTCAACTTCATCTAGAACCATTCAAATTAGGCATCGTCGACGTCCCTGGGCATGAGAGGTTCGTCCGTAATATGCTCTCAGGTGCAACTGGCTTAGATCTCGCAATGCTTATCGTAGCCGCCGACGATTCCGTAAAACCTCAGACACTGGAACACCTTGAGATTCTTCGGTACCTTGATATTGCCGCGGGAATTATCGTGATTACCAAAACGGATCTAGTGGATGACGATCTCTTGGAACTCGTCGAAGAAGAGATTCGTGAGATTTGCCAGAACACTTTTCTGCAAGATGCACCTGTTGTGCGTACCAGCGCGCATACTGGTGCCGGAATTGATGAACTTAAACAAACACTCCGGCAACAATGTCAAAATGTTGCAGATAGTCAATTGAGCAAACAATCCGAAATGTTTCGATTGGCCATCGACCGAAGTTTCACGCTCGAGGGGCACGGGACGATTGTCACCGGCAGCGTCACAAGTGGTCAATTGAATGTTGACGATCAAGTTACGCTTGAACCCACTGGTGATCTTGTCCGCGTTCGCAGTCTACAAAACCACGACCATTCGGTCCAATCCATTGTTCGCGGTGAACGCGCTGCTATCAATCTAGCAGGCATTAAACCCCATCAAATTCATCGAGGTATGGAATTAGCATCCGCGGGTTTCCTACAACCACACAAGTTACTGTCAGTGTCACTCCGAGTATCCGATTCGGCGAAACACCCATTAAATAACCACAGTCGCACTCAGTTGCACATTGGTACGGCCAACATTCCGCTGTCAGTCAAACTACTGGACGCCGATGTGCTCTATCCGGGTGAAACTGGACTGGCCCAACTCGCCTTGGACCACCAAGTCGTGTGCACTTGGAACCAGCCTTTTGTTCTGCGACTGGAATCACCAGTGACAACCATTGCCGGCGGTAGAATTCTACATCCACGTGCAAAGCGAATCGGATTTGGCGACCAAGAAAGTCTTCAGTTTCTAGGTCAACTCGCCGCAGTAAATGCTGAAATCACTCGAGTCGAAGCCGCTATCTTCCTCGAGGGACTGCCCCCGACCAGAACTGATGCGTTGGAGCTTTTGACGGGCGTCGCTGACACGGAACAACTTGTCTTGCAACTACTTGAGTCTGGCGCCGTATTTGATTATCCCCCTTCGGCAACTGGCAGTAACACTAGGCTGAATCTTGTTCATCCAATTGCGCTGCGGCGGATCTGGACCCAAGTTCAGAACATTTTAAGAAAAGAGCATGATCGCAACCCTCTGAAAACAAGCCTAGCGATGGCGCCGTTGAGAACTAGGCTGGCTTACCTAGGCACAGAACATCAAGTCGATCAAGTTTTTTCGTATTTCCAGCGAGAGGGATATTTGATTTTGCATAGCGGCAACGTCACGTTAAAAGGGCAGGGACCTCAACTCACAAAAAACGAACGAAAACTGCTCGAAGCTACAGTCCAGCAGATTCATGAAGCGGGTATCAATACGATGCTTGTTAAAGAGATTGAGAGTCAAGCAGGAGCTCAAAAATCCGCAGTCGCGCAACTTCTACAAGTTGCTGTGGCTAATAATGAGTTAGTCGAGATATCGCCGACCTACTTTATCCACTCAGATGTCTTGCAGGAAATAAAACTACTACTACAAAATCAACTCGATCCCCAAAAATCTTATACCATGTCGGAAATCCGTAGCATCCTCAATACCAGCCGAAAATACGCCGTACCGTTGTGCGAATATTTCGATCGTATCGGTTTTACTATACGCAACAACGATCAACGGCAGCTCTGTAGCGAACAACCCTTGTCGCCAGAGAGTTAGCAATACATGATTAATTGTAGGTTCTTGGCTATACGATCCATACTTAAGTACAGCAATAGAAACTCACATCCTTTCACACGCAATAACCATGAATGAACTACTACGACAACTTCCATCAATCACCGACATTTTGGCGCAAGCTGAGATTCAGGATTTGCTGCGTAATATCCGGCAAGACACGGTTGTTGCCGCAGCCCGCGATGTGCTTGATTCAATCCGCCGTGACATCCTCGCCGATAACGACTCGACACCAACCTCGCTAGAGGCTATCACCCAGTCAACCATCGCGGCCCTACAACTCTATCAAGCAACCACATTAAAGCCTGTGATAAATGCAACGGGAATATTGTTGCATACTGGATTGGGTCGAGCCCCTCTGCCTGCAGCAGCCTTAGAGTCAATCACCCAGATTGGGCAAGGCTATGCCAGCGTGGAAATAAATCTACAATCCGGTAAACGATCCAATCGCGCCGCTGCTGTCGAAAATAAACTACGGCATCTATTCGGTTGTGAAGCGGCGACGGTCGTCAACAATAATGCCGGAGCCACATTGTTAGCGTTGTCGGCGCTAGCTGATGGAAAGCAAGCAATTGTGTCACGTGGTGAACTGGTCGAAATTGGCGGTAGTTTTCGCATGCCTGATGTGATGAATGCTAGCGGCACTCAGATGTGCGAAGTCGGGACAACAAAT
>JAYZBF010000064.1:0-6296 GCA_036338835.1 Planctomycetota bacterium | reverse complement strand
CCCGTCGTTATTCCTGGTAGATCCTGACTCAAGTATAGATTCAATTGCACGTCAACTTCAGTGTTAAGATCAATCACCGTCTTTGTAACGCAAGATTCTACCTGAAAAGAGAAATAATGAATTTGACCATCACCAATTTTTGCAAATGCTGGGGTTTTATCCGTCGTATCGGCGAGCATTTCTCTCGTCTCACCTGCCACAAGTTTCCCCTTGATAGTTGCCACTCCAGTGCCATCTAGGGAATACAAAAAACATGCTTCTGTCAGAGACAAGCGATCACCTGTTTTAACACCCTCTGGGTGAGAACCTATATTCACAACTCGCCCCGTCTCAGGCTTCACCTTGTAGGCCCAAATTGCTGCTCCCTGATCGGGGCGTTTTGCGGGTGTGTCGTAAATCGCTAAGATCTCCGTATTCTCAAGATTCTCTCCTTTTTCAAGCGACATCCAATTCCCGTTATTGTGATACACTCCCTCAACGCGATTTTCCGTTCCAAATTGGCGATACTTCAACAACGGCGAGTCGGCTGGAATAACATGATCAAGCTGTTCTTTCTTGAGCCCAGTGTTGAGCGTGTTGTACGGAAAAATATGTAGATAACCAAGACGTCGATTGCTGGATGTGTCGACATTGCGTCCGCTCAAAAAAGAACCCGCACAACTTCCACAATAACTGCCACCTGCATTGAAAAACTGTCGCAGTGTTTGGCGTCCACTCAACTCCAGTGACTTTCCGTGATTTGTTGCACCGCCACCATTGACATAGATCATCCGAAATCGAGGTGCTCCGTCCGGATATAGCAACACACCATTGGTATCGTATTGATCGCCTGTCATCAGCCTATTTTGAATCTCGGCGTCCTTACCGGCATAGTACTCATACGACAAACCCAACGACTCTGCGGCTGGCAGTGATTTGCGACTACTTAAATTAACACCGCTACTCATAAACAGATCTTTATAGAATCCGCTTGGTGCCGAGCTTGAATCGGAGTCAGTCTGAGCAAACAGACTCACAGTGGCAACCAACACCAGAAAACAATGTACAGCCGCAATACGCAATAACAACACGACAGTTTTCATATCATGTATTCCTTAGGACAACAGTCCATCGATGATATTTCCCGGCGAGATTGGCGTGGGGCGTGCGAGTCGCGGCAAGTAGGTAGAGTGGGGGTCAATTCCCATTGCTTGATAAACCGTCGCTGCAAAATCCTCCGGATACCATGCTCGAGTGGACGGTTCCGTTCCTTTGGAGTCCGTCGCACCGATTACAATGCCTCGCTTCACGCCGCCGCCGGCAAGCACGGCACAGCCCGCACCGGGATAGTGATCGCGCCCGGCAGTTTTATTGATTTTAGGAGTACGGCCGAACTCACCCATCGCCACTACAAGTGTAGTGTCAAGCATGCCTTTGTCTTCCAAGTCGTCCAAGAGCGTCGACAACGACATATCAAACTGTGGCAGGTTACCCGGACCACGATAGGAGTGCCAAGTTGAGTCCTTGGGGACGGCACTAGGTCGCGACGCAAAAGACATCATGCTATCGAACAGCCAGCCATGATTATCCCATGTGCCGTTGGTCGTACCGTCACCAAACAACCCACCCTGTACCGCATGGTTGATCGTTACAAATCGAGCTCCCGCCTGTATTAATCGCCGAGCAAGCAAAACTCGTTGTCCATAGATATTCAATCCATATCGTTCACGCAGCGCCAATGGTTCAGTTTCGATATCCATGGCTCGCTGCATCCGCCCACTGGTCAACAGGTTAACAGCATCCGTTGCGAACTGTTCTTGCGAGATGATTGAGGCGTCGGAACTCTCTGCCAATTTACCGAGGTTATCCAATTGAGCGAGCATCGATTGACGACTTTCAAAGCGGACTTTTTCCAACTTTAACTTACCCTCTCGGACTTTAGGTTCCACTGGGTCACCTGCGATATCAAATGCGGCATGCGCTGCACCGAGATATCCTGTTGGCTCGGTATAGCGTGCGGCCCTTGGCAGCCCAAAGAAAGATGGCATACCGAGTGATTTTGGGCCAAGTAAGGTGGATAACAAGCAACCAAAGTTGGGATAGTGTTGTCCCGTCGCTGGGGGAATCATCCCACTGGCAACATGCTGCGAGCCTGCGGCATGCGAACCACTGCGACCGCGCCACGATCGAACAACTGCTACTTTATCCATCCGTTTGGACATCAGTGGTAACTTCTCGCAAATCTGCACACCTGGCACGTTTGTAGAAATCGGATCCCATAGCCCTCGAATCTCAGCAGGAGCACCTGGCTTGGGGTCAAACGTCTCGTAGTGACTTGGCCCGCCAGCCAAAAACAAAAAGATACAGGACATCTCCGATTGCTGACCGCTAGCTGCTTGTGCGCTGAGCAATTGTGGCAAATTCAAGCCGAACATTCCGGCGCCGATTTGTAATGCGGATCGACGTGACAAGGCCGAACCTTGATATACTCGTTTTCCCTCAGCACAAGACATTGCCCTACTCCTTTTCTTACGAGCGAACTATCCCGACACTCCACTTAAGCACGAACACATTCTAGCCTATTATAGCACTTCCACTACAATGCCAATGGTTAAAACCGAGTTGTTAGCACAGCTAATCCTGCAGTGATATGCCGATGATGACCGGCAGATGATCTGAGGGAAAACGGCCCTTGACTTGAGTTGGATCGGTCACATGGGATTCAACCTTCATCGTCTTATCCACAAAAACAAAGTCGATTCGTTGCCCTGGCACGACTTTCTTGAAGCCACACCACGTAGAATCGGGACCGGAATATTTTCCGACACGACTACGTGAATCCACCAGTGAGGACTTAGAAATCAGTTCCTGAAAAGGCGGCGAATTTTCGCGGCAATTGAAGTCTCCCATCACTGTCACCGTTGCCGGCTTGATCTTTTCACGCACCCGTTGCAACCACTGTACGATCACTGTAGAGCTTGCTTTACGCGCCATACTGCCCCGATGATCGTAATGAGTATTGACCAACAGATGGACTTGTTGATTGGTTTTATCCCTTAGCCAGGCAAACGTGGCAATTCGAGGTAGTGCTGCATCCCAACTTTTGCTACCCACCTGTTCCGGTTTTTCGGATAACCAAACGGTTTTATTTCCCACTAATTCAAATCGCTCCCGACGATAGTAAATCGGTGAATACTCACCTTTTGTTTTCCCGTCGTCACGTCCTACTCCCACTGTCGCATAGCCCGGCAGCAATTCATTCAAACGCAGTAACTGTCCATGCTTCACCTCCTGCAGACCAGCAACATCCACCTTATGTTTAGTAAACATTGAGGCAACGACATGGTCCCTGTATTTCCAGTTATCCAGACCATCATTTGGATTGTCATTGCGGATATTTAATGTCATCACACGCAGTTCATCCCCGCACGCAACTACGGAAGTCAGCGTCAGAAATAGAAACATAAAAATATACTTTAGCATCGTTTTATCCTCGTCTTATTAATAGGTTCTCAATCGTGATAGTGAACCACGTGGTAATTCAGTCCTCTAATAGAACAGCGACGTCGACATTCTTTGTCTGGTCCAAATCCACTGCATAAAAGGCAGCACGCTTATACCCGAACATGGAGGCAAACCAAATTTCCGGTACGCGCCGAATCCTTGTATTATAGTTTGCGGTGGCTGCATTATAAAACGTACGTGCAATCGCTAGCCGATCCTCGGCATCCGTTATCGCATCTTGCAAGTCCGTCATCGTCTGATCTGCTTTCAACTCGGGGTAAGCTTCTTTTAGTGCGAACAGTCGCTGAATCACGACCTGCTGGGCCTGATTGGATTGCTCCCCAGCTTGAACTTCTGATGCCGACGGCATCTCACTCACGCTGCCGCCCCCTGCCCTTGCCTTGCTAACCAGTTTTAATGTTTCCTGTTCGTGCTGCATGTAGGCCTGACAAACCTTAACCAAATTCGCTATCAAGTCATAGCGTCTTTTGAGTTGAATATCGATTAGACTCCAAGCTCGAAATAAACGCTGTTGCGTCGATACCAATCCATTAAACACCAAGATAACGTACATCAGCATTGTCAACCCTAAACTTGCAATCCCTGCCAGAATCATCCAACCCCAGGTCGCGGACGCTGCATTCACCAAATCCTGATTCATTAATCCATAGATAACCATCGGCAGCAGCGTACCGCAAACAACAATGCCAAATGCCGTTAACCAGATCCGCCATGTATAGCGAGACACTAATTCTGACTCGGACTTCGTCGAAATCATAAAGACATCGTCATCTTCATCAAACGCAATTTCGACCTTCGCAGCAACCTCCGACATCCTCGCCGATCCTAACAAATAAATATCGTCATTCTCGACAATCGCCGACTCTGTAAATTTGCGGCGATGGTTGGAACCGCTGACACTAATCGTCGGACCTTTGCCGTAGTACAACGGATCACTAATCGAACAACGTTGACTAAAGACCTTTTCCCCCTCCATCTCGGCTTGATTGGGAAGGACGTGTACTTTTCCCGTCTCGTCCACAAGATTGAATGATGCTCGGTCTGTACCTGAATCCACCGTTTCCCAACCGGAATAGGTTTCCGTCCGCGTATTGCCCTTGCTGTCGGTTACTGTTCGGGTCCGCGTGTAATGTTCCTCAATCGAATATTTATACCAACAACAGGGTGATTCATTGAGATAACTTTGCAAGGGATAACGTAATTCAACCGTCCCTTTGACTTCATTGAGTCCAATAAAGACTCCTTTAACTTTTGAAGTGGGCGTATCTTCAATAAGTCGTTTTCGTTTTGTAGACTTCCAGTAATACACTATGGAAACAACAAACAAGACGGCAGGAGCGCCCACCGCCAAAGCCATGGCGACGAACTCATCTCCGTCATCTGCCAACAGTAATACGTTCTGCAATAATTCCATTCCCTACAGCCCTATCGTATACCTAAATCCACTAAACCGACAAAAACTCGCTCCGGTTGATTTCTATTGCCCGCGAGTTTCGTTCTAATATAAATAAACCAAATCCGCACTTCATCATACCGGAAATGAGCATGCCCGACCGCCTCCACTTTAAATTCTGTTTCACTGCATGGCCCAGGATCATGATCCTACCTACCATGGCAAGCTTGCTGTTTTGCATCGCAGCGCTCGGTGCCGAACCGCCGCAACTGATTACGCAGCAACCTCAGCTAAATGCAACTGCCGGTAAAACCATCGATTCCGCCGCGAATTCCACTGTGAGTTTCTATGCCATGGGTGATGTCCCCTACGCTCCGGAAGAAGATCTACTATTGCCCAAACAAATAACGAACCTGCCGACCGACGGCCGTTTTCTGATTCATGTCGGCGACATCAAAGATGGCGCCACCCCCTGTGATGAATTAATTTATACCAAAGTCGCCTCAATGCTCGGCAAATCAAAACTCCCCACGTTCATTATTCCAGGCGACAACGAATGGAATGATTGTGAGAATCCTGCACAAGGCTGGAAGTACTGGCTGAAACACTTCAACAACTTTGATGCCAAATGGAAATATGATTTTGTGGTCACCCGCCAAAAGGTACGCAATGAGAACTTTACTTTCCATCTCGACGGAGTCCTGTTCATAGGAATTAACCTTGTTGGTGGCCGAGTGCATGATGCAGCGGAATGGAAAACCCGTCACGCTCAGAACATCACATGGATCGAATCGACCCTAAAATCCCGCCACGGCAAATTCCATGCTATCGTTTTGTTTGGTCATGCACACCCGATGATTAACCATAACGATTTCTTTACACCGCTGTTGCCAATCGTAAAAACGACCAACGTCCCACTACTATACCTTCACGGCGATGGTCACAGGTGGATCCAAGACAAACCGCTAGGTACTGACTTAATTACTCGAGTCCAAGTGGACCAAGGCGGGATCGCTCCACCTGTTAAAGTTACTGTAACTCGCAACCCCAACGAACCCTTTACCTTTGAACGACGACTCCCCAAAAATCCATGATACCTAAGTCCTCACTACTTACCATCGCCGCTCTCATTGCTTGCTTGGCATATTCCAGTAACGCTTCAGAACGAACGGCAACGCCTATACCATCCGCCTGGTCTTGGATTAGCGCGACAAATAACGATAGCGTTGAAAAGGCTGGAAGTTGGCAAGACGATCAATTCAGATACGCTCATTCGGCGCATCTCAAGAGCTATCAAGACGGGGCTGAATTGACTATTCCATTTTCAGGAACAGCCATCGGTATCCGACTCGCCGGACAAAACACACCAGAG
The DNA here is from genome assembly GCA_036338835.1 of Planctomycetota bacterium. Classification (GTDB taxonomy): domain Bacteria; phylum Planctomycetota; class Planctomycetia; order Pirellulales; family Pirellulaceae; genus UBA721. The sequence continues at coordinate 27 of JAYZBF010000064.1, read as the reverse complement.
TATTCAGGACAAGGTGAAGCCAGTCAG
>JAYZBF010000063.1:0-15579 GCA_036338835.1 Planctomycetota bacterium | reverse complement strand
AAACGCTACCGTCTACGTAAACATCCGCATCCAATGCCCCAACTGGATCGATGTAAACCGCGTGCAGCTATTGCTCAACGGGAAAATGACCGACAAATTTAACTTCACTCGCCGTACCCATGCCAACATGTTCAGAAATGGTGCCGTGAAATTCGAAGCGGAAATTGCGGTCGAGCTTACTGAAGATACGCATATCATCGTTGCAACTGCTGGTGAAAACCTTAAGATTGGTCGAGTGCAGGGACCACGTTTTGGTGAATTGATGCCAGCAGCCGTTGCGAACCCTATTTATGTTGACCTCGATGGCGATGGTTTTGGACCTAACCGAGATAATCTCGGATTTGAACTCAACCATTAAATGGTATCTTTTTTTTACTATTCGATTACAGTTCGCTCAGTTTACACGGCTAATGTTTTGCTATGGATCTAGATTTAACAGACAAAGTTGTCCTCGTTACCGGTGGGTCTAAGGGCATTGGGGCGGCGATCGTGCGCGAGTTTATCGCTGAAGGTGCGCATGTCATTAACGTCAATCGTTCCACAGACCAAGGCGAAGCCTTACAGGCTGAATATGCTGAACAAGGGAAAAAATGCTTGTTTATTCAAGGTGATTTAAGCCAAACGGATGCCTGTCAACGAGCGGTCGATTTCGCGCTCGAACAATTTGGCCGTATTGACGTGTTGGTAAACAATGCGGGAGTGAACGATGGAGTGACCCTTGAAGATGGCCCCGTCGCTTTCAACGAATCACTGCAACGTAATCTTGTTCACTATTACAGCATGTTACATTTCGCACTTGACGCCCTCAAAACATCCCAAGGGGCAGTCATCAACATTGGTAGTAAAGTGGCCTCAACCGGTCAGGGTGGGACATCCGGTTATGCCGCAGCCAAAGGCGGAATCAATGGGTTAACCAGAGAATGGGCTGTTGATTTGGCACCGCACAGTATCCGAGTAAATACTGTATTGCCTGCTGAAACTTGGACTCCGCTCTATGCGGAGTTGATTGACCAAGCTGAAGATTCTGTGGCAGCCAAACAATCGGTCGAACAACTAATCCCACTACAACAACGTTTCACGACCGCTCAGGAAATTGCAAATACGGTCGTCTTTTTGGCGTCGCCACGGTCAAGCCATACGACCGGTCAAATCATCTACGTCGACGGTGGATATACGCATCTGGACCGCAAGTGCACCTCGAGCTCCAACTCTATCGATCTCGCTCGATAAACGTACAATCTTGCTATTCTTAGTCGTTTTTGGGTCAAGATCCGCATCACCTATAGTCGAATCGTCGCATGTTTTTTCGACGCTAACCCACTTCTTCACGTGCTATACTTTTAAACCACTTTCATCATTCAATAACTTGGCACGAATATGAGCAAAAAATCTATCTCAAAACCTAACAGTCGCAACACGACGATCTACACAATCGTCAGCGGGCTATTATGCCTGCTCGTCATTGGTTGCGATTTATCGACCCCCGTTGAGGGTCCCTTTACTGGTACTCCGGTAACTGATGCCGAAACGGAATCGGGAGGGGCGCTTGCGATCCCCGAAAAAGATGCAAAATATTTACAAGATGTCGAACATTTCGGCGGGTTCGTTTTAGGCGACCTAACTTTCCCAAAAATCGCGGCGGCCATTGAGAGCGAAGAGTGGGACACGCTGACAAATTTTTTCGCCGACGACTTCCAGGCAGAAATATTTCGCTGGTCTGACGGTCAAGAACATATAACTAGTTTCGGTAAATTCCACACTTGGAACGAGGGAAATGAAACCTATCGAATGCTCCCAGATGAATTCGTTGGCTACATTCGCGAATTGCGAGAACAGTATTCAGATTTAATGCGGTGTAACATTAAAGTCATGCAAATGGCTCCGGAAACTCCCGGAAAATTTGACGAACCATGGCAAGGCAGTTTTAAAATATTCTTTGCTGGACGAACTCATGCTAACTCCATTTCTCAATACACGCTTAGGTTCAATTGTCGCCTAGCAAAAATCAACGAGCAGACTCCAAATGCCAATGGGATATTTCTCAGTGCTGGTTGCTTTTCTGCAGAACACGCAACTGCGGCAGATTTCCTGCTAGAGGACATTACCGCAAAAACCGGCATGACGAGTCTCGGACTCCGTGACAACTGGAAACACTCTTACGAGGAAGAGCAAAAACGGCCTTTCATCACCGGCGGGATCTATGCCAATGATTTTAACCAAGACGGTATCACCGACTTCTTAGTAACAGATTTAGACGGACTCTATTTCTATGTTGGATTGCCTGGGGGTCGATTCCAAGAACAAACCGCCCAAGTAGGATTAAAGCGGTTTGAAAAAGATCCCCTGGCGTGCGTTGGGGATTTCAACAACGACTCCTACGAAGATCTGATTATCGGACAATCCGCTTACGTTAACGAACAAGGCAAACGCTTTCGCAAATTAAACGATAAGGAATTCAATGTTGAATTAACGAGAATCAAAGGGGCACTCACAGTAGTCGACTTTGACAATGATGGTTTGTTGGATTTCATGGAAGTTGGCATTGTCTTGAAAGAAGAAATGCTGCCGTATATTAATCGTGTAAAGTCCCAATCAACAGCCAACTATTTATGGCGAAATATTGGCAATTTTAAGTTTGAAGATGTGACTGAAAAATCAAAAGCGATGGGTCTGGGGACTGGTGCTTTTTCGGCTGTCTGGTTTGATGCCAATGGCGATCAATTACCTGATTACATGTCGGCTTGTGAATTTGGCAAAAACGACTTCTATATTAACAACGGTGACGGCACCTTCACTCAAACCGACTTGCCCGGCGTCCACGGTGGATTGTCCATGGGTATCACCGTAGCCGACATCGATAACGACGGCCTCGGCGATCCCTATGTGGGGAATATGTATTCCAAGGCTGGCGAACGCATTGTCGCCAATATCCGCCAAGGTTTGTATGACGAATATGACAACAATATCCAAGAACAATTGAAAGAGATTGTGTCAGGAAATGAACTCTACTACAACAAAGGCAACGGTGAATTTGAGCGTATCGGACGACAGGTTGGTGTTAACGACGTTGGTTGGGCTTATGGGACTGGCGCGGCTGATTTAGACGGCGATGGCTATCCAGACATCTACGCACCTGTTGGATTCCAAAGTGTGGATTCCTCTCGTCCAGATGGCTGACGTTGCGTGTGGTTGGCTGTCGTGTCACAGCCGTTTGACTGCAGTACGTCCGTACCGGAACTACGAGAGGCAGATGTGGATAACGGTGAATTCTGGGTTGGAAATCCTTTTCAATTTTCCTTTACAAAGGAAAATTTAAGTGCCTTTGAACGCAATGGAGTTTTCTTTAATACCGGCAACCGTGATTTTCTGGATATGTCATTTATTTCTGGTGGTGACAATCGAGGTGATTCTAGAACGGTCATCGGAACGGACATCAATCAGGATGGAATGCCCGATTTATTGATTCGACAAGTCGGCGGTGGAGCACTCGTTGTCTACCAAAATAACTTCCCCAAAACCAACTGGCTCGTTATCTCCTTACGCGGCGAACAAAGCAATTCCGCTGGCATCGGTGCTAAGATATCCGTGACGCATGGTGATTTAACCGTTAGACGAGAACTAATACCGATCGTCAACTTCCTTTCTCAAACACCTAGCCGTGTGCATATTGGAATGTCAGACAGCGAGGTCGCCAAAGAAATCACAATTCAATGGCCTGCCGGTGGAGCAACGATTCTCAAAAACGTCCAAGCCAATCAACATATTCGTGTTTATGAAAAAGATGGCCACATCGAGAAGTTGTATTGATGCCCACGAATTCTTAGCAGCGTAGGGCTTAGCCTAGATTGCATTAGCAAACTCGACAATCAAGAAACTTTCGCCTTCAACTACCCAAGACCGAAACCACGAACCGCGTTAAACCAATACGCAATGTATTTCCAGATGACAATACAGCTTTTTGGATACGTGATCCATTCACAAACGTACCATGACGCGAGTCGAGGTCTCTCACGGTGACGACTCCGTCTTCACAATCAAGTTGACAGTGACAACGACTGAGAAATCGATCTTCAATTTGATAATCAACTTCGTCGCCGCGCCCCAAGACTACTGGGTATCGGTCTAAACTTAATGAACTAGTAGTTTCCGGATCAGCCGGTATTAGTTGCATCTCGATCGAGTGAGAAATAGCTGAAGGCATAGTGGTGGGGAGGGAAAAAGTGAGGGAATTTTTGGGGAGGGTGGAGAAAATTAGGTGGGCTTAAGTTAAGAAGTACCTTCAAGATAAATCGCTCAGAGTGCCCCGTCAACACTTTATCTGATTATTAACGATGCTAATAAACAGACTTATTCGCGACCCTTCACGTTCAACCGCCCCTAGCAATGGAATCTTGCGGCAAGACAGTTAAACTAACAAAGATTGCACGGGATTGCCGCTTATATCGGTTAGCCGGAAATCACGTCCTTGGAATGAGACTGTCATTTTTTCATGGTCAATTCCTAACACGTGCATCATCGTGGCGTGCAGGTCATGAACAGTAACGACACCTTCCACAGCGTTATACCCGAGGTCGTCTGTTGAACCATGAGTGACACCACCCTTGATGCCCCCACCAGCCAACCATACCGAGAATCCCTTGATGTGATGGTCGCGCCCGTTGCCCTGAGCCATCGGGGTGCGTCCAAATTCACTGGCAAATACAATCAAAGTATCTTTAAGCATATCACGCTGTTTGAGATCTTTGATCAAAGCGGTTACGCCTTGGTCGATCAATTTTGCAGTTCCAGCACTCGCATTTTTAATGCCACCATGATGATCCCAACCTCGGTGGTACAACTGAATAAATCGAGTGCCACGTTCGGCCAGTCGACGCGCAAGCAGACAATTGGATGCGAAGCTACCATCTCCACCTTTCGTACCATACATGTCTAACGTCGTTTGTGTTTCCTGACTGATATCAACCAAGTCTGGAACACTCGCTTGCATTCGAAATGCCATTTCGTACTGGCTTATCCGCGTAGCAATTTCTGTATCGTTGATGGTGGCCGATCGTAGACGATTTATTTTCTGAACCGCCTTCACAATGTCACGTTGCTGAGCACGCGACACACCTGGAGGATTATTCACATACAATACGGGGTCGCCTTGGCCGTGAAAATGCACACCCTGAAATCGACTCGGCAAAAACCCGCTATGCCACTGTCGCGATGCAATTGGTTGATCTTGACCGCCACCGGAGGATGTTAAAACGACAAACCCTGGTAGATTCTCGGTTTCAGCACCCAAGCCATAGGTAAACCAAGATCCCATCGATGGTCGTCCACTTATCGTCGTGCCCGTATTCATAAACGTATGGGCGGGGTCATGGTTGATCGCATCTGTAGTTAGAGACCGTACAATTGCTAAATCATCCGCAACAGTCGCTAAATGCGGGAAGATACTCGATAGCTCGATCCCCGACTCACCATGCTTGGCAAATTTATGCTGGGGTGCAAGACATTTCAATGGCTTGTTTTGGAGTTGCGCGATGGGTTGTCCTTTGGTATAGGACTCGGGCATCGGTTTTCCATCCATTTCCGCTAGTTTGGGACGGTGATCAAACGTCTCTAAATGCGACATGCCGCCGGCCATGGTAAGAAATATAACTCGTTTAGCTTTTGCTTCGTGATGTAACTTACCATTCAAGATTCCCGGCCAACGGGGCACTTGTACATCGGTCTCCTTCGCTTGAGTTAACGACTGCTGTAAAAGTGCAGCTAACCCTAGAGTACCAACGCCTTTGCCTAAGAAACAGCGCCGATTTACGGCAGCCGAAACCTTGTCGTCCGTCGATATTAATTTTTTCATGGTTTGTCTACTAAAAGAATGAAAGAAAAATGAAGTGCTTAGTTACGAGTTATAGACTCGTGTAAATTGAAGATAATTCGAGCAATCGACGTCCATGCCGCGTGCTCGGCAACATCCACCTGTGGTGGATTGATAGCATTGCCAACCGCCACTAAAGATTTAGCCGAGTCGGTGTCTGTTTGGTACAAAACTAGATGTTTCCCATAAACATCCAGCAGCACGATAGATTCCTGTTTAGTCGCTTGCCGAGACAACGCCGTTTCAAATGCCCAATTTAAGCGTTGCTTCGAGTCCGTTCCGCCTTCGTTAATAATACGCAGTGCAAACACTCGAGCAGCTTCCACATAGGTTGGATCGTTCAATAACACTAATGCTTGCTGCGGCGTGTTAGAACGCGGACGCTCCACGGTACACTCTTCACGACTCGGTGCGTCAAATGCTAACAGCGACGGGTGCAAGAACATGCGTTGCCAGTGCGTGTATAGACCACGGCGATACGCATTATCGCCGTCAGACGGCGTCCACGTACGTTTCGGAAAATTCATATGCTTCCAGTACCCCACAGGTTGGTAAGGCTTAACACTCACACCACCAATATCACGAGTCAACAATCCGCTCACGGCCAATGCATTGTCACGCACCATTTCGGCATCTAAGCGGAATTGAGTTTGTCGTGCTAGCAGGCGGTTGTAGGGATCCCGAGCGGTCATTGCCGCCGACCCATTGGAAGATTGTTGATACGTCCCAGATGCTACAAGTAGTTTTACTATATGTTTTACATCCCAACCGCTTTCCATAAATTCGATAGCAAGCCAATCTAACAATTCGGGATGTATCGGCCGTGATCCCTGACTGCCAATATCATCAAGCGGTTGTGCTAGTCCGTTGCCAAAAAGTATTTTCCAGAGTCGGTTTACAAAAACGCGAGCGGTCAGTGGGTTATTTGTGTCGATCATCCAATCGGCCAAATCAAGTCGATTTGCCCGGCGACCATCCACGTCTAATGGTTGCATGAATTCGGGCACCGCAGGCTGAACTTCTTCACCGGAATCATCTTGCCAGTTCCCACGCGGTAGAATTCGTGTCACCCGCGGCGTAGCAACTTTTGTCATGAGAGTTTTGGGCGCCGAATCGGTAAGTTGCTTTAGTGTTTTTTCGCTATTGGTAATCACTTCTCGCAATACCGCTAAATCTGGGTGGGTGTCGCGAAAATGACTCGTTAGCGTCGTTTGATCTTTCTCACTGCGTTCATTTTCGGAGATTAAGATGATGCGATGAATATCTGCCGGAAGATCTGACGAGCCATAATTAAAATAAAAACCACAACCTCCACCGCCTTGTGAAATTTTGATCAACAGTTGATTCGCACCCTTTTTTAAATCTACAGTGACCTGTTCTTGGTCAACAACGACTCCGCGCGCAATCTTCTTGTTTAGTTTTTCTTTTCCGTTGACCCACACTCGAATTCCATCGTCACTACCAAGTCGTAAAACCAATTTCATGTCCTGTGGCGCTGTTAATGTACGAAATAAATAGTGGGCAATGTTCTCCTGCGCGGGTAACGCATGAATTTTACCATCCACGAATTCATCCCGCTGTTTCCACACAACATCGGTAACCGGTGTTGCCAAATCAATAGGAACCGTTTCATCAAAAAACGACTTGCCGTGGGCCAGGTCAAAGCTCTCGGCAGATAGCGGCCCTAAAAATTGCCATGGGGTTAAACCAATATTTGATCGTGATTTTTCGATAAGGCCGGCCTCCCAAGCTGACCGTTGTTGAACCATTTGTTTTGCCGCGGATGCTAAGTTAACTTGTGCACGAGCTACTGCAGTTTTCGCTTGAGCTATCGCTGCGAGACGGTTTGCATCGATAACAGGAAAAGCTGGCGCGTTACCAACTCCAACTTCCGAAATATCAGCAAAAAAGGACGCGAATTGATAAAAGTCTTTCGTCGTAAATGGATCGTATTTGTGATCATGACATTGTGCACAACCAAACGTGACACCCATAAATGCCGAGGCTGTATTACGTACTCGGTCTGCTGCGTATTTGGCCAAATACTCCTTCGCTTGAGCCCCACCTTCATCGGTCGTCTGCAGCAACATATTAAAGGCAGATGCCACTTGCTGTTCGACGGTGGCGCTGGGAATCAGATCGCCCGCAATTTGCTCTCGCACGAACACGTCGTAAGGTTTGTTGGAGTTAAACGCCTCAATTACATAATCTCGATAAGGTGAGACTTGGCGAGTTTTGTCGGCGTGGTAGCCATTGCTGTCTGCATAGCGCACTACATCTAACCAATACATTGCCATCCGCTCACCGAACTGCGGTTGTGCTAGCAAATGAGTGACGAGTTCTTGATACGCAGAGGAGCTGGTGTTCTCGAGGAACGCTTGTACTTGAGCAGGTGTCGGTGGGAGACCGGTCAAATCGAAGTAGAGGCGACGAATCAACGTAACGCGATCCGCCTGTTTGCTCGGCTTGACCATTTCGTCCTTCAGTTTTGCCAAAACAAATCGATCGATATCATTTTTAATAAATGAATTTTTCAACACTGGAATACTGGGGCGTTTTGGTGTGGTCCAGGCCCAATGATCTTTCCATTGCGCGCCTTGCTTGACCCACCGCTGTAGTAGCGAAATTTGATCCGTTGACAAAGGTTTGATAAAGTCCGCCGGAGGCATTTGTTCCGTATCGTCTTTGCTAGTGATGCGATGGATTAATTGACTGTTCTTTACGTCACCAGGTGTAACGAGTGGTTCATCACGTACCGCAAATAGGCTTGCTTGGACGTCTAAACGCAGGTCCGCCTCGCGGGTCTCCGCATCCGGTCCATGACAAGCGTAGCAGTGGTTCGAAAAAATTGGCCGGATGTCGCGATCGAAATCAACGGTCTGCGCAACTAACGACTCGTTATGCGCCGTACCTAACACCAATAAAAACAGTAACTGAATGCTTACAAATCGAATCAACTTGTGCCTCCTTCTAAACGGATGGTCTTTTGTTTTTGATTTATTATAAAGGAATTTTCACCCGCTAGCCGTTCCCATTATTTGCCGGACGCAGGAAAATCAAGAAACACTTTCAGTGCACTATCTTGCCGCTTGCTAAACAGATCAAAGGCTTCTTGTATTTGGGCTAATTGCATATGGTGCGTAATAATAGGTGCAACGTTGACTCGCCCTTCGGCTATCCACCGCATCGCCAACGGAAAATCTTTGGTGAAATCTGGTCCGACACTAGTAACAAGCGTTAGGTTTTTAAAAAACATCTTGTGCAAATCAAAATTCTTGACATGTTTAGGCGGAACACCAAAAAAGAACACCGTGCCCGCTTTGCGACAAATTTCAAAACATAGGTTTACCATCTGCTCACGGTGACCGACACATTCGATAACGAGATCGGGAGACTCGCCGCCGAGAATCGATCGCACACCGGCAGCGATATCCTCCGCATTTTGATCGGATGACACCCGTAAGGTATCAGTCGCTCCCATCTCCGGACTTACCTGCAAGCGATCGGCGTTGAGGTCTAGGCCAATGACTCGCCGCGCACCAAGTTGACTTAGTGCACAATTCCAAAGTTGCCCCATCGGACCTTGACCTACGACCACAACATTTTGATCCACAATATTTGGAAGCCGTCTGAGGGCAAACAACACGGTGCCAAGGGGTTGAGCAAGTAGTGCTTCGCGTTCATCAGGTCGAGGGTCTACATAAATCGCTTGATTTTCGGTTACCACAAACCGTTCCTGTAGCCCTACTTGATTTACAGGGACACATAATACTCGATCACCTATTTTGAATTTCTCACCGTTCGTATCGACCACGGTACCGATCAATTCATGCAGCGAATGTCCGACAACGGGTTCGTAGCTTTCGTTGTCCGCTTCAAAATAAAGTAAGTCCGATCCACACAGACACGCCAATTCTGGTTGAAAGATAATGTCACCTCCTGCACTGTTGGCCAGCGTCGGTTCTTCAATATCAATCATGCGAATTTGACGAGGAGCGTATATTTCAGCAGCGAGCACGTTTGGGTTCCCTATGGGTTACAATAGACTTACTATTTCTTATAGCTCATCGATTATGCACTAACAAGAACCAGCAAAAAATCGACATGCTCTTTTTTACACGCTTGACTCTTACGGAATTCCAAAACGATGGCTCAACGACCTTACAACTCAATCATGGCTGTGGCCTTGCTTATTTATCTATCTTGGTCCGTCGGAATTACAGCACTCGCTGCGCAAGACGTACAAAAAAATAAGATGTATGAAACTATTAATGCGCGGCAACAAACCAGTTGGGAAACTGCTAAACAGATTTGGAATTGGGCAGAACCCGGCTATCAAGAAACTAAGAGCAGCGCATTGCTGATAAAAACATTGCGGTCACAGGGGTTTGACATCAAGTCCGGCGTCGCGGGAATGCCGACGGCTTTTACCGCGACTTTTGGCGAGGGTAAACCCGTTATAGGAATGCTAGGCGAGTACGATGCATTGCCAGGGTTATCTCAACAAGCAGTACCTCAGCGAGCTCAAACCGAGCACAAGAACAATGGTTATGGACATGGATGTGGACACCATTTATTGGGAGTCGCATCTATGGAAGGCGCTATTGCGATTGCACAACAAATCAAAGCTGGAAATATACAAGGCACTATTCGATATTACGGTTGTCCTGCCGAAGAAGGTGGCAGTGCAAAAGTGTTCATGGTCAATGCGGGGCTGTTTAAGGATTGTGATGCCGTGCTGCATTGGCACCCCAGTAGTCGCAACTCAGCTGGTGACCGTAGCACATTAGCACGCAATGCCGTCAAGTTTCGATTTCATGGTAAAGCCGCACATGCGGCCGGAGCACCGGAGCAGGGACGCAGCGCACTGGATGCTGTGGAACTTACGAACTTTGCATCACAACTACTACGGGAACATACGCCGGACGGTACGCGAATCCATCATGTGATTACTGCCGGTGGAGGTGCTCCTAATGTAGTTCCTGAATTTGCCGAGGTGTATTATTACATTCGACATCCAAAATCCAATGTCGTTCGCGAGTTGTATAAGCGACTTGTGAAATGTGCGGAAGCTGGCGCACTTGCCACGGAAACAAAATTGGAGATTAATTTCCAAGGGGGGATTCTGGAAATCCTTCCCAACAATATACTCGCTCAAGTTACCATGAGAAATCTTCGTCAACTCAATGACCTTGAATATGATGATGACGATGTAAGATTTGCCATTCGTATACAACAATCCATCGAAAACAAAATTCCGCTTTCGTCAATTAGAGAGGTCATTGATACCAGTGGAACTGTGGGAATGGGATCCACGGATGTTGGCGATGTATCGTGGGTCGTCCCAACCACCGGATTTAATACGGCGTGTTTTACCCCCGGAGTGCCTGGGCATAGCTGGCAAGCAGTTGCATCCGGTGGTACAGATGCTGCGGGGAAAGGGCTGAACTTAGCGTCTCGTGTCATTGCAGCTACCGCGTGGGACCTCTACCGTAGCCCCGAAATCCTAGCAGCAGCTAAATCCGAATTACAGCAACGACTAGGCAGCCAACCATACAAGTCGTTGATGGTTTCTGGGCAAAAACCGCCGTTGGACTATCGAAAACCACCAGTCAAATAGCTCAGTCAGATCGACAGACCCCCCTAGCCCTAGCATTAGATTATTTTATGCTACATGCGATAATCGGTTCTTTCCACCCCGTTGACATGTGTGTAATACCTAGTATTATAGAGTTTGATGATTGTTTCATTTAGGGTGTATTAATAATCGTAATCTAACTTGGTTTTAGTATTACTAATACTTCTTTGTGGCTCATGTTGGGTTTTACAAGCTCTAAGGTCGTCAGTTCCGAGTTCAAATATTATGAATGCGAGCTTATCGATTCTCGGCGTAAGTGGGCAAGTTTACTCTTCATGGTCACGTAATTCGAAGGTCGAAGCATCAGATTTTGGCTAATGGCGTAACAAGACACCTCAAGCGCACAGCAACCTCTGCATTTGAGAACAAACGGAATGTACTGTTTGTGTAATTTGCGTTCTGTAGCGCGTTATCAACGGAAGTATCAACTTAAATCAGTTAAAAGAATTTGATATGAAATTAAGATCAATGAAAGTGTTTTGCGATGTGGTAACACGACGCAGTTTCTCACAAGCTGCTCTCGACAACCAAATCACTCAATCCGCCACGAGTCAGATCATTAATCAACTCGAAAAGCGTCTCGGCGTCAAACTGCTCGACCGTTCCAAACGTCCGTTTATCGTAACGGACGAAGGACGACAGTATTTTGAAGGTTGTCATCGCTTAGTGCGGCAAATTGAAGAACTTGAGTCAAGCATTCGCCACCTGTCAGATGCCACAGAAGACACGATTCGTGTTGCATCAATTTACTCGGTTGGACTCAGTACCATGCGACAATTTGTCCATAAATTTAACGAATACAATCCAAATATCCATGTCCAGCTTGAGTATCATCACCCCCAAAAAGTCTATGAATTAGTCACGACCGGCCACGCTGATCTGGGACTGCTTAGTTATGCTGAATCCACTAAGTCGATTGCCGCAATTGCATGGCGGGCCGAGCCGATGGTCATCGTGTTTTCCAACGAACACCCACTGGCTCATCATCACGAGCTTCCACTGCATACATTAAATGGACTGGAAATGGTCGGCTTTAATCGCGACTTGCGGATTAGCCAGGAAATTCACCGCGTGCTCACGGACCACGAAGTGCATCCTAACATCGTGATGGAATTTGACAATATTGAAACACTCAAGCGAGCCATTGAAATCAACACTGGCTTCAGCATTCTCCCCAAAGCACATGTCCACCGCGAACTAGCCTCTGGCTCGTTGTGCACCGCGGACATTCTTGGCCCCGCACTTATCCGTCCCGTCGGTATTATCCATCGTGACAATGTCGCACTCGGAGAGGACATCGAGAACTTTATCGAGATGTTAATTGATGACGAAAATATCCCCAATCAACATCCCACCAACCAACTGGCTCCGACATCCGCAATGGAAATGGCCGCCCCTGAAGTATTTAATTTATCAAACAGCAACAATCCTTTATTGGCAAACAGGCAAGAATGACGCAACAATACGGATACCCAGAGAAACAAGGCTTATACGACCCAGCATTTGAAAAAGATGCGTGTGGTGTAGGATTTGTTGCGCACATCAAAGGCGAACGAAGCCATCAAATCGTCCTTGACGCCAACGAAATCATGATGGCTATGGAGCATCGGGGCGCCTGTGGATGCGAATCCAATACGGGCGACGGTGCGGGTATGCTTACGGGTTTTCCACACGAATTCTTATGCCAAGTGATCCAAGAGGAACAAGGGATTGAGTTGCCAGCAGAAGGTAAATACGGCGCTGGACTCGTATTCCTTCCAACTGACGAAGAACAAAGAAATCAGTGTAAAGCAGCCGTTGAAAAAATTATTGCCGACCACGGACAACGATTTATCACATGGCGTCCAGTTCCCACAAATCCCAGCGGAGCTGACGTGGGCCCCACTGCATTGTCCGCCATGCCTCATTTTGAACAACTCATCGTCGCCGCCGCTGACGATCTTACCGGCGATGACTTTGAACGACAACTTTACATCATCCGCAAACGAGCCAGCCTCCAATTACGCTTATCACAATCGCTATCACAGGCCAAACTCTTCTACATCTGCTCGCTATCTTGGAAAGTCATGATTTACAAAGGGATGCTTACGACCTATCAAGTCGTCCCATTCTTCCCTGACCTTTCCAATCCTGCGTACATCACACACCTAGCGATGGTTCACTCACGCTTCTCGACCAACACTTTTCCAAGTTGGGACCGGGCACAACCTAATCGCTTCATGGCGCACAACGGTGAAATCAATACCCTCCGCGGTAACATGAATTCCATGTCCGCTCGCGAAGGCGTTATGACAAGCACCAAATTCGGTGATGATTTGAACCATTTGTTCCCCGTCGCCGAACCCGACTGCTCGGACTCAGGAACTTTCGATAACGTGCTTGAATTCCTCTACATGACTGGCCGCACATTGCAAGAGTCTGTCATGATGATGGTGCCCGAAGCTTGGCAAAAGCATGACACCATGCCAGAGAACAAACGAGCTTTCTATGAATACCATAGTACTCTAATGGAACCGTGGGATGGCCCCGCCTCAATCGTCTACACCGACGGCAAATACATCGGCGCCGTTCTCGACCGCAATGGCCTTAGACCTAGCCGTTATTACCTAACCCACGACGACAAAGTTGTCATGGCAAGCGAAGTCGGCGTACTCCAAGTCTCTCCAGCCAACGTAAAGTACAAAGGTCGCCTACAACCCGGTCGGATGTTCCTTGTCGATTTCCAACAAGGTCGGTTAATACCCGATGATGAACTCAAGAACGAATTTTCAGATCGCAATCCGTACGCGCAATGGTTACTCGATAATCGCATCGAACTCGCGGAACTTCCAACCTCAAGCACCGCACCAAGCTTTGATTCAGCGGAATTGCTACAGCAACTACAGGCCTTTGGTTATACCAGCGAAACGCTACAGTTCATGTTGTTGCCATTGTTGCATCAACAACGCGATCCCGTCGGTTCTATGGGCAACGATGCCGCTTTGGCATGCTTAAGTGACAAGCCGCGAATGCTCTACGATTACTTCAAGCAACTTTTTGCACAAGTGACCAATCCTGCGATCGACTCCATTCGCGAAGGCGTTATCATGTCGCTCGAGTGTTACATCGGCCCCGAAGGGAATTTGCTGGACACGACGCCGGCTCAAGCCAATCGACTCTTGATTCCTCATCCAATTCTCACCAACAGCGAACTCGCTGCTATAAAAGAGATGGACCAAAGCGGTTGGAAAACAAAAACCGTCGACATTACCTATAACGTATCTGAAGGTACAGACGGACTATCAACCGCACTTTCGCGCATTTGTGATGACACCCTACAGGCGATTGACGACGGTTATAGCCTCGTAGTTTTATCAGACCGAGCGACTTCGGCCGAGCGGGTACCCATTAGTTCATTACTAGCGACAGGTGCAGTCCACCACCACCTGATTAAACAAGCCAAGCGGACTCAAATCGGGCTCGTACTGGAATCCGGCGAAGCGCGGGAGGTCCATCATCATTGCCTTTTAGCTGGTTTTGGAATCGATGCGATCAACCCCTACCTAGCGTTTGAATCCCTGTGGCAAGCACGCCTCGATGGACTGTGCCCAGACGACATCACCGACAATGATAAAATTGTTAAGATCTACAAGAAAGCGGTCGCCAAAGGCATGCTCAAAGTCATGGGCAAGATGGGAATCTCGACTCTGCAATCCTATAAAGGCGCCCAAATATTTGAAGCAATTGGACTCCAAGATGTCGTGATTGATCGTTGTTTTGTCGGTACCGCCAGTCGCGTCCAAGGTGTTGATTTTGAAGTCCTAGCGACCGAGTCGCTCCGACGACACACACTAGGATTCCCACCTCAACAAGACGACGCCGCACAAGCGCTTCCAAACCCCGGTCAATATCATTGGCGTTCCGCTGGTGAACGCCATGGTTGGGATCCCGCAGCGATTTCAGATATCCAACACGCCGCTCGCAACAACGACGCCGATACCTACCAACAATTTGCCGATCACATCAACCACGACGAACAAGTACGGTGTTCCTTACGAGGTCTATTGTCCTTTAAGTCAGGTTCAAACGGTGGTCC